>JACOXM010000004.1 GCA_016176285.1 Candidatus Giovannonibacteria bacterium
TAAGTTAAAATTAATAAATGGGGAAAATACGCGTTGGAGTAATGAGGGGAGGGCCATCCTCGGAGTATGAAATATCTCTTCTAACCGGAGGGGAGGTTTTGAGACATATTCCCAAGGATAAGTTCACCGCACACGATATTTTAATTTCTAGAGATGGGGTATGGCATATAGACGGCTTTCCCCAAGCGCCGAATAAATTATTAGATAAACTTGATGTAGTTTTTAACGCGCTTCACGGAGAATTCGGTGAGGATGGGAAGGTCCAGCAAATTCTCGAGTCATTTAAAATTCCTTACACCGGCTCCGGCATTTTGCCATCAGCCATGTGTATAAGCAAATCAATATCAAAAAATGTTTTTTCTAAAGCGGGTCTGCAAACGGCTCGAAGCGTTTTATTCAAAAAGGACACCCAAAACATTCCCGAAATGACTTATGAAACGCGCACAAAATTATTTCCACCATGGGTCGTAAAACCCAACAGCCGCGGTTCATCCGTGGGCGTAACCATAGCGAGAACAATTCCGGAACTCCAGAAGAGCATTGAAAATTCCTTTGACTACGACAATGAAATTTTGATCGAAGAATTTATAGAAGGCAGGGAAGCCACTTGCGGAGTTCTGGAAAACTTCAGGAATCAGGATTTATACGCCCTGCCTGTCGTGGAGATTATCCCTCCCCCCGGAAATTTCTTTGATTATCAAGTTAAATATAACGGCGCGACTAGAGAAATCTGCCCGGGAAATTTTTCTCGTGGTATTTCGGATAAAATCCAATCCATAGCAGTCGCCGCGCACAAAGCCCTCGGCCTTAAACATTATTCAAGAGCAGATTTTATAGTATCTTCCGATAAACACAGAGAGGGGATTTATATTTTGGAAGTTAATAGCCTCCCTGGACTTACATCCCAATCGCTTTTACCAAAAGCGGCTGAATCCATCGGCCTCTCATTCTCGAATCTGATCGATCACCTGATCACGTTAGCAAAATCGTGAATGAAACCACTTAGTTGGATAGATAATTTTTTGAATTCAATAACGATGTACAGGCTTGTCCTGTACGGTCTTTTTGTTATTTCCGCTGTCGGAATATTTTTTGGATTTTCGGGAATTTTGGATTATTCCGGATTCTTTCTTATAATTTCCGCGGCGGCTTTGCTCATCTCCTGTTATATATCAAATTTAATTTTCTCAAAAATTTTTAGAGTTCCTGTAAATTCGGAGTCGGCCTTTATCACCGCGCTGATTCTTTTTTTGATTTTATCCCCGGCGGCAAATTTCGATGAATTCAGTATCTTGGCGCTCGCAGGGCTACTTTCAATGGCATCGAAATTTCTCATAGCTCCCCTTAAAAAACATATTTTCAATCCGGCCGCATTCGGGGCCGCGGCAATATTTTTACTGAATATCGGGGGCGCAATCTGGTGGGTGGCAAATCTTCCAATGCTTCCGATTGTTTCGGCGGTAGGCTTGCTTGTTGTAAGAAAAATAAGGAGATTCGATCTTTTTCTGTCTTTTCTTGTCGCTGGCCTTGCATCAATTTATTATTTTAATGGAATATTTGCAGAGGCTCTGGTTTCCTGGCCGATCCTATTTTTTGGAACAATTATGCTCACAGAACCCCTTACAACGCCCCCAAAAGTAAAATGGCGTATTGCATACGGAATTCTAATAGGCCTCCTTTTTGGTTCTCAATTTAATATTTGGAGAATTTTTCCTACACCGGAAATTGTTCTTCTTCTTGGAAATATATTTTCTTACGCTGTCGGATTTAAACGAAAAATTATTTTAGAATTTAAGGAAAAATCCTTAATCGCAAAAGACACTTATGAATTTATTTTTTCGCCGCCGAAAAAACTACGATTCACTCCGGGAGAATATTTAGAGTGGACGCTTCCTCACAAAAATCCCGACACCAGAGGCGTGAGAAGATATTTTACCATTGCGTCTTCCCCAACGGAGAAGGATATAAAAATTGGCATAAAAATAATCAATCCTTCTTCGAGTTTTAAAACGGCTCTTTCAAATTTAAAAAAGGGGAGTAACATTTTCGCGGGCCAGCTTGATGGAGATTTTATTCTCCCCCAAAAAAAAGAAATAAAAATTGCTTTTATTGCCGGCGGAATAGGCATCACGCCGTTTCGGAGCATGATAAGATTTTTAATTGATAGGGGAGAAAAAAGGGATATTACCATTTTTTACGCCGTAAATAATCCAGAAGATATAGCGTATAAGGATATTTTAAGCGAGGCTGAGAAGAAAATCGGGTTAAGGACCGAATATATTGTTCGACAATTTATTTCAGCCGAGCTGCTTAAAGAAAAACTTCCGGACTGGGATGAAAGAACGTTCTATATTTCTGGGCCGGATCCGATGGTGCGGTCAATTAAGCGCATTCTTTTGAATGTGGGAGTAGCGCGCAGAAAAATAGTAACTGATTATTTTCCCGGGTATGCTTGAAAAAGATTCGCATAAATTTTCTTACGAATCTATGGGCACCCGGTGGGAGATTGCTATCTGGGATCCCCACTTGGAAGCCAGACTTTCAAATAAAATAATTGAAAAGTCCAAAGAGTTTGACAACCTCTATTCGCGATTTATAAAAGATTCTCTTGTCTGGAAAATAGCAGAAAACCCTGGCAAGCATGAAGTTCCAGCAGATTTAGTTAAAATGCTCCGTTTATATGAAGAGCTTTATTTGCCATCAGAAAAAAAATTAAACCCGCTTATAGGGTTTGCGATCAGCGACTTAGGATATGACGCGGAATATTCGCTTAAAAAAATAAAACCGTGCGGCCTGTTCATGATTATAATAAATCCATAAAAATACTTGACTCGACACATATCGAAACATTTGATTCTGTTTTGATAGATATCGGGGCGCTAGGAAAAGGATACTTCGTTGATAAATTAGATGAATATCTTAAGACGGAGAACATAAAAAAATTTTTAGTTAATGGGAGCGGGGATATTAGATATTTCGGGAACGAAAAAATCCAAGTCGGACTCGAACATCCATCTGATAAAAACAAAGTTATCGGAAAGGTTGATATGGGAACTGGGGCCATGTGCGCCTCCGGCTGCGATAGAAGGCAATGGGGCGACTATCATCACATCATTGATCCGGCCTCGCTAACATCTCCGAAAAATATACTTTCCACGTGGGTTATAGCGGGCAACGCGGCCTTAGCTGATGCTTTGGCAACCTGTCTTTTTTTAGCGCCTCCGGAAAATTTTGAGAGTAAATTCAAATTCGAATACTGCATTTTGAATTCCGAAATGCTTATAAAGAAGTCCGAAGGATTCCACGCGGAATTTTATTGATTAAGCTTTTGCCTGCAGCTTGATTTTCTCAAGCGCATCCATAAATCCCTTAGGCGTCAGCGAAGAGCCGTTTACGACAGTAAGATTTACTTCATCAATTGGTTTTCCAACAACCATCATCATAAAACCTTCCATGAATTTTCCCTGCATCATTTTTGTGGTCGGATTAGCCGGTTTTCCCATAAATTTCGCGCTTGTAATAATATCACCCTCGATTACAAGTTCAATCGTAACTTCTTCCCGCGACGCGGGTTCGGCATAATTTCCAACCGCGGTATATGTCCCGTCCTTGTATTTGCGGATAATTGCGGAAGGAGTCGGCGAAACGGTAGGCGTAGGAGTGTCCGTTCCGCCAGTGTTATCGCTTATCTTTGCGGACCCACTATTCCTTAACCAATAAAACCCGACAAGCGCCAGAACAACAACAAGCAATCCGCCAATATATTTAATAAATGATTTTGAATTATTTTGATCTTCCATACGTAATATTATAAAGGCTGACTTTTGTTCATGCAAGAATTTTTGCCATCTATCGTCTAATATCGTACAACACGCATATGAAAACTTTTATCATTATTTTAATATTAGTTGTTTTAGCTGGTTTGGGGTGGTATTTTTATTCACAAAACATGAATTATTCCGGAGGATTTCAGAATAATTCCACGCCGACTCCCACACCGACTCCAAGCGCTGTTAACAACGAGATAGTGGTTAAAATCACCTCCGACGGGTTTTCGCCCTCTACACTCAACATTAAAGCGGGGGATACTGTTAAATTCATAAATGACGACGCGGTAAAGCATTGGCCGGCTTCCGGTCCGCATCCGGCGCATACGCTTTGCCCCGGCTTTGACTCTAAACCGGGAATAAACCCGGGAGAGAGCTACTCGTTTAAATTCGCGGAAAGGAAAACCTGCCCGATGCACGACCATCTGAAGCCCACACTGACTGGAAAAATAGTAGTGGAGTAGAAAATACTGATAACCAAAAAGAATCCCAGGCGTTTTAATACGATAATAAGTACTTTAAAGGAGGTATAAATGAAGATTGTTTATGCGGCTATTTTCGTTGTAGCCATGCCTGTTTTTGTTTTCGGAAAAGATTGCGGAGGTAATCTGGCGATCAAAATTCAGAAAGGGAATACGATCAGCGCGTTTGCTAATATCTTCGGAATTTCCGAGGCTGACATTCGTAAATTAAACTACGAGTTAAAATCTGACCAGTTGATCCCTGGTGAAGATCTTTGTCTGCCATTGCCTTCAAGTAATTACGCGGAAAGGCTGGAAACTGAAAATACAGATTTAAATCGAGAGAAAAACATTTGGTTGGACGAAAAACAAAAATTGAACGACCGAATTAAATATTTGGAAAAATGGACGTACCGGCAGAACGTTGGGATTTTGATTTTGCTTCCATGGACTCTCTATTCCTTCGGGCAATTTCTAGGTTTTGCGCGTAGAAATATTATCGGCGTTAAAACGGCCAGGCGACGATCTAAAATAAGCCGATATATAAATCTTGATTGGTTTGCCAATTTTTTTAGGAGATAAAGCAAACCAAATCCGCGGGAAGTCGTAAGGCTTCCCGCATTTACTTTTTCTTAGTATAATAAATAAACTTTGGGCCTATAGCATAATGGTAGTGCACCCGGTTTGCATCCGGGGTGTGGGAGTTCGATTCTCCCTAGGTCCACAGACATAGAACAATATGGAAGAATAAAAATGCCCTGGAAACGGGGTATTTTTATTTGCGACAAATAATCTGAATCCAGTTTGTGTGCCCGGAGGGAACTACGTTCTCATAGCATATTTCCATGCCTGCATCGGCTACATACTTCCGTATCTCTGGTAAAGTAAAATAGCTGAAGAAACGTTCGTACTCATATCCATAATCGTCTTCTTTCAAAATCTCCTCCTCTTTCGCACCTTTTCGCTTCTGTTTAACAGCAATATATAAATATCCTCTATCTATTAACTTGTCTCGCAATCCCTTTATCACATCGCCAGCTTCTGATTTGGGAATATGCAATAAAACTGCTTGAGCTAGAATTCCGTTAAAGTTTTCCTTGAGCACACTCAAGTCTTTTATATCGGCTACACTAAAAGTTGCCCCTGGTACTTCTCGTTGAGCGATCTCCACCATCTTCTCTGAAAAATCTACTCCGACAACCTTTAGCCCCTTATCCAGTAGATATTTTGATTTAACCCCAGCACCACAACCAACATCCAATACTAGTGCGCCAGGTTTAAGAAAAGAGACAAATTTATCTGTACCCTCAACCCACCACGTATCTCCGTGATGATCTTTAAACCAATCTTCTGCTATTCGATTGTAAGTCGCTTTTAAGTCCACAGTTATTCAAATTCTAAATATAGAGGGCTGTGGTCAGAAACTTCATCAGTCAAGACCTTGAAATCTTTTATAATAATTTCTTTGCTTGTTAAAGCGTAATCGGCAAACTTTTCCGCTTTGGTATAAAAACTCGTACGCGTTGAAGTAATGTTGTGTTCCTTGATGAGATTGCTAAGTCCAAAATCCTCTAACTTTTTGATACTCTGTGTATCGGGCAGAAGATTAAAATCGCCAGACATAACATACGGATTGGATAAAGTTTTCATAAACTGAATAATCCTGTCCGATTGCAATAATCTATCTCCGCTGTCGCCCTTACCGCCACCGTTCCACAAACCATGAAAATTCAAAATAGAGCGGTTGCCGTTTTTAGTTGCAATCGTGGCAAATTGAACATTCCGTGCATGAAAACCAACATCGCCTTCGGGGATATGACCTCTGTCTTTATAGACAAAAACATCACCTTCCGAAATCACATCTAAATCTTTTTTGATCAACATCATCAAGCCGTAGTGATCTAAATGATGTGGTTTGAAAAATGCCGTGTGGTTTTCAAGCAGAGTCGAAATTTCTTGCATTCCGTAAACCATGATGTTGGAGTGATCAATGCTAAGACCACCAGCAGAATGACCCTCCAAATGTTCATACGGAGCAGACCAAATTTCTTGTAGACAAAAAATATCTACATCTTTATGGGCCGAAAAAAATGCTAGAAGTTTTTCCCTTCCTGCCCGACCGCCCCATGTATTTAACGATATAAGTTTCATTACGATTTTATTTTAGCATTTGTTCTGTGTGCCGCACAAAAAAATCAGAGCGTACGATTTAGTTCAGAGCCACCACGCACTCCGCGCGTGCCTCATTCGGGGTTCTGCTGGAAATGAGTCCGAACTTTTTGGTATAATGATCATTACTTCGCCAACAAACAATGCGTATCGTATTCGAAAATTTTAATAAAAACATCCAAACCTTTGCACGCGATTGCGGATATAGGCCGCTTTCGGTAAATGCGGCAGGGGAGTGGAATTGCGTGAAAAGTCTCGCGGGAAGAGATTATCCGCGCTTTCATATGTATTTAAAAAAAGAAGGAAAAGCCGTTACGGCAAACATTCACCTGGACCAGAAAAAACCGTCTTACGAAGGTTCAAGCGCGCACGGAGGAGATTACGATAGCGAAATTATTGCCGATGAAGCCAGGCGCATTTCTACCAAAATATAAGCGAAAAAATAGTCGCAACACTGGCGACTGCCATAATCAAAACGGTTAGCCAGCCAAACGAGCTTACGGCAGGATGATTTGTTTTCTCTTTCATTATTTCTTTATCACTGCTCATCCTGACAATTAATACGAGTACTATTGGCGCAATAATGCCATTTGCCACAGCGGAATATAATAAAGCCTTCATTGGATCCAAACCTATAAAATTCATAGCGAGCCCGATTATCATTGCCGCAATGATCACTCCGTAGAAAGCGCGCGCCTCTTTTAATTTTCTAAATAAGCCGTATTTCCAGCCAAAACTTTCAGATATGGCATAAGAAGCCGCGCCAGCTAAAACCGGAATCGCAAGCAGTCCGGAGCCGATAATGCCGACGGCAAAAAGAATAAAAGCAAAATCTCCAGCCAGTGGTTTAAGAGCAAGCGCCGCATCGGATGCAGTATTTATATTTGTTATACCAGCCGCGAAAAGCGTTCCCGCGGATGCGGCGATAATAAAAAACATAACAAGGTTTGAAAAAAACATTCCCGACCAAATATCAATTCGAACACGATGAACTTCATCGTCTGAAATATTCTGGTGCCAGGAGTGAGATCGCAGATGATGTTCAAGATGTTCCTCCTCAACTTCCTGGGAAGTCTGCCAAAAAAATAAATATGGGGAAATTGTCGTTCCTAAAACACCGCAGATTAAAATAATTTGCTCTTTTGAAAAAGTTAAAGAAGGTATAAACGCACGCGCTACAACTTCGCCCCAATTCAAATTGGTCATGATAGCGGATGCCGCGTAAGCCAGAAGTGAGATTGTGAGAAATTTTAGAAATTGGGAGTATCTTTCGTATTTAATAAGTATTTCCAAAAAGAGGCTTATAAGAGCAAAAAATATCAGTAAAAAATTAAAATTAATTTCCGGCAAAATCAGTTCCGTCGCTTTTGCCATAGCTCCCAAATCCGCTCCGATATTAATGGCGTTGGCAGTGAAAAGCAAAGCAGTGGTCGTAAATAAAACCCATCGCGGGTAGTGCCGCCTTATATTCGCCGCCAGGCCATGGCCGGTTACAAGCCCGATCCTCGCGCACATTTCCTGGATAAATGCCATCAAGGGAAAGGTGAAGCCGGCCAGCCAGAGAAACTGGAATCCATGGCGCGCGCCCGCTTGGGAATACGTAGCAATACCGGAAGGATCATCATCCGCCGCCCCCGTAATCAAACCTGGTCCTAATTTCCTCCAATATCTTTCAGCCTGATGCAAAGGATTTTTGTCAATATTGTTTTTCCTCAAGATATGTATATTTTAGCACAAAAAAAGGCCACCCAGTGGGTGGCCTTTTTGCCCTGCCATAATGCAGGGCCCGCGTTCTTTAACTAATTCAAATTTTTAATGCGACCTTTCTCCTTACAGCTATTAGAACTGCTCTTTTTTTCTTAAAGTTTCACTTGGAAACATTTCATATATTAATGCGGTTTTAAATATTAGAAATAAAGTTTGATTAAAATTCAAATATTGAGTTTTTGCCTTTTTTATTCTATTCTTATCAGTAATGGCTAATAAAAAAAGCTATAAAAATCTTCTTGACGGAGGGCCGGAGGCCCTTAGCGAAACGAGCGATGAAATATTGCTAGCGGCGGCTTTGGAGTATCCGGATTTATTCTCCGTTTTAGTGGATCGCTACCAGTCAGCCTTCCTGCGTTTTGCCGGGCGAATCCTTAATACAAAAGAAGAAGCTGAAGATGTCGTACAGGATTCATTCATGAAAATATACCGCCACGCCGACCAGCTTCAAGAAGGGCCGAATTCAAAGTTCAAAAGCTGGGCTTATAAAATTGTTTTCAACACGGCGTTGACGCGATACAGGAGCCTTAAAAAACGCTCCGGCGAGATGACGTATCTGGACACCTTTTTATATGAAACTCTTGGGTCCAAGGAATTTCAGGATAACCTTAATGCGGAGATCATGGTAAAAGAAATTCTCGCAAAGATGCCGGGGGACTTCAGGGAACTTTTAGAAATGCATTATTTAAAAGGTCTTTCCTACGATCAGATCTCGCGGGAAAAAAATATTACTATTCCGGCGCTAAAGATGAGGCTTTTCAGGGCGAGGGAAGTCTTCAGAAATGTAGCGGACGGAGCTAATTAATTAAATAGTATGCAAAATATTGGTGAAATAAATATTGCGTGGAGCGAATCAGAGCTCCTGAAAATGAAGGGCCAGATTGTAAGGCGCGTTCACTTCTCCTGGTTTTTACGGAAAGTGGTTGTTCCGGGCGTTTTGGTTCTTGCGGTTTCCGGAGCAGTTATTATTAAAGGGATCTTGGACTTTCATGTTTCAATGATTGTTAACAATACCCTTTCAAGATTAATGAGCTTTGATTTATTTGGACTTCTCAAATATCTTTTTGTTGCGTTCCAAAAGACGGAGCTCGATATGCTGGCCATGCTTGTAGCATCTTCTCTGTTGGCGCTTTATTTTGGAAGAAGGTTAGCCAAGGAAACATTCAACTTCATGACCAGGGGAACCGCAAACCCGCTTACGCGCAACGTGAATTCCTAAAAGTCTATACATCTTATAGACAAAAAGACCTTCACAGTGGGGTCTTTTTGTTATATTCTGAAATCTGTGTTAGACATTAAATTTATCCGCGAAAATCTGGGTTTGGTAAAAGAGTCGCTCCTCAGGCGAAGATATAATTTCGACTTGGAAAGATTTACGAGGGTGGATGAAAGTTACCGAAGCCTTCTCACTGAGGTGGAGTCAATGCGGGCGCATCAAAATAAAATTTCCGATGAATTCGCAAAAGATACGTCTGAAAATAAATCAAAAATTCTCTCCGAGCTAAAGACTTTCAAGGAAAACCTTCAAAAAAAAGAAGCAGACTTAAAAAGAACGGATGCGGAACTCTTTAATTTGCTTCTCCAGATTCCGAATATTCCGGACCCGACGGTTCCGGAGGGGCAAACAGAAGATGATAATGTTGAAATCAGAAAATGGGGGGAGCCCAGAAAATTCACTTTTAAAATAAAAGATCATAACGAACTCGTAAATCTGCTGGATTTGGCTGATTTAGAAAGGGGAGCGAAGGTTTCCGGTTTTAGGGGTTACTTTTTAAAAGGCGACGGGGTACTCCTGTCGTTCGCCCTTTGGCAATTCGCTCTGGATTTCATGGTCAAGAAAGGATTTACTCCTTTTATCACTCCATCCCTAGTTAAGGAAAATATTTTTGTAGAAACCGGAAAGCTTCCTATATTTCGGGATGACTTTTATGCCGCGGATGATAATCTTTATCTTTCTCCGACTGCAGAAGTTCCGATGATGGGATACCACGAAAATGAAATTTTATCGGAAGAAGAACTGCCGAAAAAATATGTTGCTTTTTCTCCGTGTTACAGAAGGGAAGCGGGATCATACGGAAAAGATGAAAGGGGACTTTATAGAAAGCATGAATTTATGAAAGTGGAGCAAATAGTTCTATGTAAGGCGGAACATCAGGAATCCGTTAAGTGGCACGAAGAATTAACCGGATTCTCCGAGGAAATTGTAAAAGCTCTTGAGCTGCCTTATCACGTAATTATAAATTCCACGGGCGACTTGCCCTTTGGCGCCGTAAAGATGTATGACATAGAAGTTTGGATTCCCTCGGAAAATCGCTACAGAGAATCCCACTCCTCATCTATAATCCATGATTTTCAAACGAGGCGCCTTAAAATCAGGTACAAATCCGCTGATGGAAAAATGAGATTCGCTCATTCATTAAATAATACTGCGATCGCAACACCCCGAATATTGCAATCTTTGCTTGAAAATCATCAAAATGAAGATGGGTCCGTAACTGTTCCCGAAGTTCTACAAAAATATATGGGCAAAGATGTCATTACGCCAAGAACTCAAAAAAACATCCAATAAGCGAAAAAGGCAGGAATTCCTAAAGCGTGGGCTAATTCTCGCAGGAGTATTCATGTTTTTTATTATCGTGATTTTCTTTTTGTTTTTTATTCCGCAGCTCCGCATCAATAACATCGCGATAGCAGGCGCTGACGGGAAAGCCGCGAAAGATCTTGAAAATGAAATCAAATCAATATTGCAAAACAAATATTACTACATTATTCCAAAAGACCACTTATTTTTCTACCCCAGGGATGAAATCGAAGCCCTCCTTGAAAAAAAATTCAGAGTTCAAAAATTCGGCATAGATAAAGATTACCCATCAGCGCTTAAGATTTCCATTTCAGAGAGGGAACCATGGGCACTTTGGTGTTCTGCCGAAAATCAAGGTAAATGCTTATTAATAGATCGCGATGGTTTCGCATTCGAAAACGCACCCCTAACCGCCGGCACCGCGGTTTTAAAAATCATCGACGCAAGGAACTCAAACCCTCTCGGAAAAAATATTCTTCCAGAAGGCGATTTCTCTCTTTTGCGTTTTTTTATTGAAGAAATTCCCAAAAATATTGATGAAAAAATATCTTCCGTAAACATTAAAGCTTCGGGTAAAGGTTTTCTTATTTATTTCAAAACCGGCTGGTATGCGTTTATAGACAATGAAACAGACAAAGATAAAGCCATCCAGAACGTGAACCTTGCGTTGAACAATTCCGAAATTAAAGACAAGCGAAGTAAACTCGAATACATAGACCTCCGCTTCGAAGATAAAGTTTTCTATAAATTCAAGTGATTAATTTAAGGAATCTTATAGATAAATATCGATTTACCGGCGCGGGTGAAGGGTTCCTGCCCGCGCAACCAGAGGTAAGTGTCTTCGGGCTTTATCGTTAGGCCGTTAACCCACCTTCCCGTAGCACCCCGCAAGAGCGTCGCGGAGACTGCGAAATACGATCCAGGCGGGGGCGGGCCTTTTGCGGACCACCACGGAACATATTGTCCATCTAAATAGTATTGCGGGGAACCTCCTCCAAAATAATCCAAATATATTTTCTCTCCGTAAAATTTAGGATCATTATCAAGAATTTCACGAAGGCGCTTCAAATCCTGTCCCCAGTCATAATTAGAATCCACGATATAATAATGGCCGTTATCTATTCCCACTGTTTCGTTAAAGTAAGAGAGGTAATGGGGGAATGCCGCAATAGCCGCTACAAAAATCCAAAGAAATACAAGGAAAAGAAAAATTAATTTAGGGATCGGCACTATGAAATTTCTATATAGCAAACCGAGCCAATCTCTAATACTTCCTGGCTGCATGGCCGCCTGGGGCCTACGTATCCATCCGGCAAGCTGGCGCGAAACCAAAATATAAACAAACGGAAATGTCGGTAAAATATGCCGAACGCCGATATTAAGGATTCCTTTTATCGAGTAAGCCCAATATGCCGAGATAAATAAAATGCTCGCGGCTAGGACAAAATTATTTCTGATCCAATCAAGAATGGCCGCGAAACTCTTTTTTCGCGATTCAAATATTTTTTTAATTCCCAAATAAATCGCGAGCAGGGTTAGAAGATGGAATGGAAGCGTTTCTTTGAGGGCATAGGCCGCCGGGAAATAAGAGCGCCATCCGGACGCCGAAACTTCACCCCAAAAATATGTGGTATTGCCTCCGGACGCGCGCTGAATAACCATTAATAATCCGAGGAGATATTGGCCAAGCGGGCGAAGCGCATCATGACCGATAAGCCAGAAGTCCAAATTCGCAAGGGGGCGCATTCCAAACCCAGAAAGTACCCATTCGGCATCCCTTAACTGCTGATCTTTCGGATAATTCCAGACATGGAAAAGATATACGAGATAAATTAATGCGAGCGCGATTATTCCGATTGCGAGCAATTTAGCTAGCATCAAAAAAAATGTTCGCGCAAATTTTTTATCTTGACGAGATTCGAGCACTACCCACAAAACAGCGAGGAATGCAATTATCGGTACCGCAAGGAAAAGAGAGAATTTAAAAAGGAGTGCCGTGCCTAAACAAAGTCCCGCGATAACGAGATTCCAAATAGACTGGTTTTTTAAAAACCGCAGAAATGACGCAATCGCAATAAAAAATCCGAACGCGGCCGCAACGTCTGTTGTCACATAGCGGGAATGTGCTAGAAATGTCGGAGAAAAAACATAGAAAAATAATGCAATCATCCCGACGCCCCGTCCGTAAAGCGAAGAAACCCACAAAAACAAAAGCCATCCGAATAAAAGAGCCAGAAGCATCATTGGCAAGCGTGCCCAGAAAACAATTTGATCGGGATTGTTTCCGTTTCCATAAAGGAGCTCGGCCCCTGCAGCCCATTGCCTTCCATTTATATCCTCGGCAGTCCAAAAAGGCTTATCTAAATCAAGCTTAAGATCCATAAACATCAATGGAAGCGCGGCTAAATCTTTCGCGAGTGGAGGATGCTCCGGATTCAGGCGCGAATCCTTATATTTCAAATAAGTATACCCCGCCCCAATATGCGCGACTTCATCGAATGTCGCAGATTCGTTTATGGACGAAGAAAACATCAGCGCGAACATAATCGCGAGGAGCAGGGCCGGAATAAGATATTTGTTTCTAACCATAGTGGAATATACTTTAATTATGTATGAATTTCTTAAAAGCTCCATCGGGGTTCTCGGCACATTCCTAAAAATAGCGTTCCCTCCTGAATTGCTTTTGGTTATATTAGCCATTTCCGCTTATGTAGTTTACAGATCATATAGAAGTAAGGGATAGGGCGATGAATGCCCCATGCACTGTTATTTTCATATCTTTATATTTTTTCAGCATATAAGAAATTTCGCCCTTATTCTCCGTATTCAGAAAAACTATAACCGCTTTTTCCGGAAGCGAATCCTCGAATGCTTTTTCGAGGCCGTCGGGAGTTACATAATGATAATTTTTTCTGGTTCTCTCTTCCGGGAGAAAAGTATTCGTACCATAAAGAACGGATTGGCTTGAAATCGAGACAATTCTCCCATCGAGCCGCTCGCCGGTAATAACCACATATTTATTTACTTCGTCCGGCAAAGATTTTAAATACATCGCCATTTCCCAATCCCGTGCCGCGAATGCGGCATAAACTTCTCCATTCTGGGACCAATTATTAAAATATTTGTCATAAGTATCCGTTGAAATGGAAACAAGAAGCAGTGCCAGCAAAAAAAGCATCTCTCGCTTTATCCGTAATAGTTGGTTCGCATACTTCGGAAATTGATCGCGTTTTTTTGCAATCCAAACGGAAATAAGGTTGATTAAATAATTCATCCCTACTGAGGATAAAATAACTGCAGGAATTATTGAAATAATACTCCTCAAGGCATGGGGGAGTCCCTCGCTCGAAATAACCACCGGCAGGAGAGAAAGAGCAAAAAATATAAATAAAAACCAGGAGCTGAATTTCTTAATTGAGCGCAAGGAAACCAATATTCCTATAAAAAATAATATACCTACTACCAATGAAAGCTGGGGAGAGCCGGAATAATTATGCCTCCAGTTGAAATCACCGTAGAACCAGAACATTCCGACGGTTTTTGCCGAATTGATTAACAGCTGTTGAACGGGGGAGTCCGAAGAAAAAATTGAAATCTGGCTAGTGCGCCCAAGAATATCGTCAGGGTGTTCTGAAAAATAAAGTCCGAGCGGGATTACCGCGATTAGGACAAATAGAACGTATATTAGTGAAAGGCAAGGGGAGCACGTATCTCTGCGCTCTTTTTTCCAGCCTCTAACAATTGGAAAAATCATCAAGAGCGGCAAAATGCGGTAGGCAATATAGCTATGGAAGCCTAACCCGAAAAGCAGCCCCCCAGCGGCGGCGGAAATAATTTGAGTTTTTGATGTTCCGATGTCTTTATAAATCCTGAAAAGAAAATACAAACCCCAAACCAGAAAAAAAGGAGCCATAATGGCCCGGAATCCTATCCTAGAAAAATTAACATGCCAAAAACTAGTCGCGAGAAAAAATGACGCGAGAAGCGAGATGCGGTCTCGATCCGGAGAGTTATAGAACATAGCCCTCGCGAGAAAAAATAGGCCCAAAACCGTAAGAGTTCCGAAAATAGCGGAAACTATTCTTAAAGCCCAGGGTTCGTGGCCAAACATGGAAATTGAGAATGCCTGAATATTTATAAAAAGCCCTTCGCGCCCGTTATTGTCTGGATAAAATGCCTTAAATTCTCCGCTTGAAAGTGCTTCGGTAGCATTGTTGCCGTTCATTGCCTCATCCGGATATAGGCCCGGCGGAATTTCCCAAATCATCCAAAAACGAAGAAAAATCGCGAGAGACATTATTGCGATTATCGCCAACAGCTTTTTCCCACTCATAATTTAATGATATCATAATGGATATGAAATCTATTGGGATGAAAAAGGACATCTTATTGGCTTTTTTTGCGGGGCTTATTGCCGGAATTTTTATTCTTCCCGCACTTACAAACTTAGGCATAAAAATTCCATTTGAATACGAGCTGGCCATTCTTTTTATATTGCTGCCGTTTGGATCGGCGATATTTATATTTATTATTAAAAAGCTTTTCTCAAAAATATCGCCGTTCTTCCAGATTTCTAAATTCGCTGTAATTGGAGGGCTTAATTTTTCGATAGATTTAGGGGTCTTAAATTTGTTGCGCCTTTTTTATCCCGCGGGGGGCGACGCCCTTTACGCATTCTTTAAATCATTGAGTTTTATAATTGCAAATATCAACAGTTATTTTTGGAATAAGCATTGGGCATTTGAAAGCAAGAATAGCGCCAAATCGGCAAGGGAATATACCAAATTTTTTATTATTAGCATTATAGGCCTAGCAGTGAATGTTCTCGCGGCGTGGATCGTTGTCCATTTTGGCCCGCAAAATATCGAAAGAGCGGCGCTTGAAAACATCGGCGCCGTAGCAGGAGCAATTGCCGGGCTATTTTGGAATTTCATCGGATATAAATTCATAGTTTTTAATTCAAACAATGGGGCAGGTTCTATACAGAAAATACAGGCCGCAAAATTTTGAAGAAATCGTAGGCCAGAAGGGGGTTGTCGATGTTCTCAAGCGCTCGATTGAAATTGACAGAATTTCACATGCTTATCTTTTTTCCGGCCCCGCAGGCACGGGGAAAACCACGCTTGCAAGAATTTTCGCCCGCGCCGTAAACTGTCTATCGAAGTCCGACTTCGATAAGCCCTGCAATAAATGCGAGCATTGTTTGGAATTTTTGTCGCAAAAAACCCTTGATCTAGTTGAAATTGATGCGGCATCTTCCCGCGGCATTGATGAAATACGCTCGTTACGCGAGGGCATCAGAGCGCTGCCGTTTAAAGCCAAATATAAAGTTTATATTATTGACGAAGTTCACATGCTCACAAAAGAGGCATTTAACGCCCTCTTAAAAACCCTTGAGGAGCCGCCGGCGCATGTAATTTTTATTTTAGCCACAACGGAAATTGATAAAGTGCTTGAAACAATAATTTCGAGAACCCAGCATTTCGAATTCAGAAAAATCAGCGAAGAAGACATACAGAAGGCGCTATTAATAATTGCGAAAAAAGAAAAGAGCAAAGTAGACCCGGAGGTGATAAATATCATTTCAGTCCTCGCGGAGGGATCGCTTCGCGACGCGGAGAGCATGCTGGACCAGGCTCTCTCCGCTGCGAGCCAGGAAATCAGCACGGATGACATTCGTAAACTTTTCGGCGTGCCCACAAGAACTCTTTTGCAAGATATGACGAGGGCGCTAATTACCGGAGACTCAAAAACTGCCTTAAAAATAATACACGAATCAACGGGCGAGGGGATAGACCATAAGGCATTCTTTAAACTATTGATTAGGGATTTCCGCTTTTTGCTTTATTTAAATATTGATCAGGATTTTGAGAAAGAACTATCTAAATTCCTCCCAAAAACGGAATTAGACTCGCTTGTTAAATTTGCAAAAGAATGCAATATTAAAAAAATAGAATATATTCTTAATGTTCTTAACAATAATTACCAGCTACTTAAATTGGCATATCTGCCGCAGTTGCCCCTCGAGCTCGCGGTTTTAAAAATAACTACCAAGACGGTATGAAATATATTATTTCGACAATTATATCAATAGCGCTTCTGGCTGGAGTTTATTATGTCTGGAACTTACAAAATAATTCAAACGATACTATTAATGAACAAGCGGTTCTTCTCTACTATTTTAATCAAGAAAAAGACAAAGATACTTCCGGCAACATCCAATGCAGTCGCCAGGGCTTAGAACCGGTCAGCAGAAAAATTTCGTCTGATAACATTATAGAAGACACAATCAAACTATTATTGCGGGGGGAATTGAGCGCGGAAGAACGAGCTAGGGGGGTCACAACAGAATATCCGCTTTCAGGAGTCGAACTCATTAAGTCAGAATTGAACAACGGTACGCTAACGCTTACTTTTAGCGACCCAAACAATAAAACCGGTGGCGGCTCGTGCCGCGTTGGCATTCTTTGGTTTCAAATCGAAGCAACGGCAAAACAATTCCCGGAAGTCAAACAAGTTAAATTCCTTCCTGAAGAACTTTTCCAGCCGTAGTTTCCTCTTCCTCTATTTCTTCGGGCTCCTCAACGGAAGGCTCCGGAGTATCGTCTCCCAAAAATCCTCCGGCCTGAATACTCCAAAGTTTTTGGTAAAGGCCGCCACGGATCAATAAATCACTATGCGTGCCGTCCGCCGCAATCTTTCCGTCCTCAATAACTATAATCCTGTCCATTCTCATAATAGTGGAAAGGCGATGGGCGATAACTAAAACAGTTTTTCCCTGCATCAGCACTTTCAGGGCGTCCTGAATCAGCGCCTCCGATTCCGAATCCAAACTCGATGTTGCTTCGTCCAAGACCAGAATCGGCGCGTTTTTTAAAATCGCGCGCGCAATCGCGACACGCTGGCGCTCTCCGCCGGATAGCTTAATCCCGCGCTCGCCCACAAACGTGTTGTAACCATCCGGCAGGGCACTTATAAATTCATGTGAATGCGCCTTTTTTGATGCTTCAATAATTTCTTCATCGGTAGCGTCGCGCCTGCCGTAGCGTATGTTTTCCAAAAGTGTTCTATGAAATAGCACCGGCTCCTGGGGAACAAAACCTATCGCATTACGAAGAGATTCCTGCGTGACCTTAGAAATATTTTGGTTGTCAATTTCTATTCCTCCCGATATAACGTCATAAAGCCTCAAAAGCAATTTTGTAACCGTGGTCTTACCAGCCCCGGAAGCACCAACGATCGCTATTTTTTCTCCACCCTTAATGGCTAAATTAAACCCCCTTAATACCGGAATAGATTCCTGAAAATAAAAATCGACATTCTTAAATTCGATTTCGCTTTTCTTGATTTCAAGTGGTTTTGCGCCGGGCGCATCCTGAATTCCATGCGCTGTATCCAGTATTTCGATCATTTCACTCGCGTCCGCGAAAGCGTCGTAAAATCGCCGAAGCTCTCCGTGGTTCGCAATCATCCTCTCAAAAGTTCCGATTAGATACGCTTGTATCAGCGCAAAATCACCGATCGTTAAAAGGCCGAGCCTCCAATAACGCATAGCTCCGTAGAGAATTCCTAAATTAATTAAAATTATAAGTATTCCCTGCACAGACCATATGTATTCATCCGCACCCCACGACCGCATAAGTGAAGCGTGCCATTTATCTACCGCTGATTTAAAACGGTTATTTTCGTGTTTGGATCCCGAAAAAAGTGAAATAGTAGTCTGGTTAATAATGGCGTCGGAAAGCATTCCTACAACGCGGCTGTCTTCTTCCGCGCGCTTCATGCGCAATGGCTGGCGCAATTTTGCAAGATATATTTGAAAAGATATAAACAATACCGCCCAAGCGCCGAGAACTAGGCCCAGCGTTAAATTTCTCATCGAAAGAACAACGACCGCGCCGATGACGAAAAGCGCGGTCGGAAAAAACTTCAGCATTATCGCGTCAAAAATTACTTCAAACGAATGGGAAAATTTTGTCACGCGGCGCGTCAGCGTTCCTGCAAATTGCGAAATAAAAAAGTGGTAAGAATGCCTAATTAAATAATCAAAGGAAAGTAAATTTAAATCCGCCATCACTTGCGCTTCTAGCCGAATAATACTAAAGACATTTATCCTGCGGAAAACCCACGAACAAAGGGAAATAAAAGCAATGATGCCCAGAATCGTTATAAGGCTTTCAACGGCGGTGTCGCTGGGGGATTGTGATGCCAGTAAATTAAAAAACTTTTTCAAATACAATGGACTTGCCAGTTCGGCAATTTGGATCCCGATCGCACCGATGACAACGGCGAAAAAAAGCCAGGGATGATTCGCGGCATGCTTAAAATAAATTCTCATTACGGTGCCCGGACGCACGGGGGCGTGCCTTATAGTTTGGAGATTTTCAGGCATAATGTGTACCCTAGCAAAATTACTCATAAATTTATAGGGGCGCTGTCCGTGAACAGCGCCCCTTGTTTTAATGAGATTATGAAAGTAAATCTTCCTCGCCGCCTGACAAGAATCTATACAGACGCAGGGGGTATTCTTCGTAGAACTTGCGTCCTACGCGAGTAATGGCCGCTTCCACGCGGCGCTTTATCGGATGTACCCCAAATGGTTCGACTTTATCCAATAATGAAAGGGCTTGAATTGCGTTGGCAACATTGTGAGCCTTCACTCCGGAAAGCCGAACGATATCCTCCATGCGAAGACGCCGATTCTTTCTAAGAAGACTTGCCACACGCAATATCAGCTCATCCTCTATTTTTTTCCCAACTTCTTTTCCACCTCGCCACTCCCATCCATCAGAGCCTACCTCATTTACTTCAGAACGATTAACCCGGACAAGTTTCAGGCGTTCAAGGCGTTCCAAGTCATGCCCAAGCGTAACCTCATTAATCATAGTATCCAGCCGAAGCTGGAAACGGCGCTGAGGCTGCGAGCTATCTGATTCATAAAGAGCTTTTAATATCTTATAAATCCGTCTTGCCCGGCCATAGACAAGCTCCCTATCCTTCCCAAAAATCTCACCGAGGTTAATTTCTGCATTCATTACAAATGAAGAAGTAAAGCGCGCGACAGGCAATGCAAATTTTTCTCCCTCCTTTGTTAAATGGAACAAAAATTCACCACTTGATGAACTCTTATGCCTAACCTCGTAACCCGCAACTTTCGCGGGGATCAGGAGGTTTGCGAAATATTCACGAATCTCTTTCGGCAGAACATTTGCCTTCGTGATTTCGGAAACCTTCCCTGCAAGTTCTTTGTCGGTCAGTTTTCTTTCGCGCTCGAGAATCTCCGCAACGATAAGCCGCGGAATCTCGTGCTGCATGACCGATATCATTAGCACGGTCCTCTCCTCGGGAATCTCAGGAAAAAAGTAATAACCCCGTCTTTTTTCTTTCTTTACCTTTCCGAGAAACCTATTTATTACTGCCATTTTTAGCCCTCCTTTGGCTATTTTTTTGAATTCAATATTAATACTAGCAAACTATCAAAATCTAACCATTGTTTCCCGTGTAGTCCTTATTTTTATTTCTTTCCAGTTAGAAAAAATTTCGATAATGAGTGTAAGCTTCGGCGATTTTTTCAACATGCAAAAAACCATACAAGCCGCGAGGCAACTTCTGATGTTTATACTACTTGGCTGCGGGGCCTGGACTCGAACCAGGATACTCGCCTTCAAAGGGCGATGTCCTACCATTAGACGACCCCGCAATATCCTAGAGTCTAATAGAAAATTGTGAGTTTTTCAATTAAACTAATAACAGTATTTTATGTACTACGTTTATTTAATCCAGTGCGAGGACAAAAGCATATATACGGGGATTACTACCGACCTGAAAAGAAGATTTCAGGAACACAAAGATAAAAAAGGCGGGCATTATACGAGTGCGCACAAAGTTAAAAAGATTTTACGCGCCGAAAAATATCGCACACGCAGCAAAGCACTAAAACGAGAAGCGGAAATAAAAAGCTGGAGGCGCGAGAAGAAATTGAAATTGGTTAAAGGTAATTAGTAGTATAAATAAGGTATAATATATAAATGAAATGGACAAATTTCATGAAACTTTGCTATAAATAACATGAAAATGCTTTTTGAGAGGAGACGCTATGAATTCCATAATCGTAGATAAGAGTATTTGCTGGATATTGAAGGTTTTTGAGTATCCGACATTGGGGGAAAGGTCCTATCAAACGGACAAAGTGCTGAGTAATATTATGATCCCAATTGAGTTGTCGTTGAATGCAAGCGAATACGATATTGCAAAAGCGCGACAGCTACTGAAGCAGGCCGGGGAAGACGCGCATGAATTTTTTATGGAAGTATTTCAACTCGGACTCGGGCCCAATTTCCGTTTGGGTGCGGCCCACTTTACGCTTAGCCGTTCACCAAAAATCGACTGGCAATTTATTGAGCAGTTGGTTTTTGGAAAGATAAAAAGCATCTACGGTTTCAGCCAGATTTTGAGAATTCAGTGAAAAAAGTCACAAAGGCGAGGGCTATAACAAGCTCCTCGCCATTTAAATTTATGTATAATAGAAGCATGATACAAAAAATTTTAAAAATCCTTGTAAATATTATTCCCGCCGCGATTATGATTGGGCTTATTCCTTTAGTGCAGAACGATTACCTGCTCGCGGTTGTTTATATCGTGATTATTATTGCGGCATTTGTAGTGCATCGCGAGCAACTTGATTTCACAGCTTTCTTCGTCGGCCTTTTCGCGATGACTATCTCCGAATACGTATTTATATCAACCGGGGCCGAAATATTTACGCGGCAAACTTTCCTGGGAGTCATGCCGATCTGGCTTCCAGTATTATGGGGGTACGGATTTGTGGTAATTGAACGAGCGGTGAAAATTTTGAGAGATAACTGAATTTGTGAAATCGAAGTATGCCACATATTCATGAAAAAATTGATTTAACTGTTGAAGTTTTCATCGTACACAAAAATAAAGTCCTCCTTCGAAAACACGACAAGTATGAAATCTGGCTATCCGTCGGGGGGCACATTGAACTGGATGAAGACCCGAACCAAGCTGCAATACGGGAAGTAAAAGAAGAGGTCGGTCTTGATATCGAGCTTATAGATTACAGGGATTTTATATTTGAAGATGAAAGATTTAAAGAGTTAATTCCACCCGTGGCACTGAACCGGCATAGAATTTCTGATGCGCATGAACACGTAACCATGGTTTATTACGCAAAAACTAATTCTGACAAAATTATTCCCGAAAAAGATACTGATGAGTGGAAATGGTGCGAAAAAGACGACATCGAAAAATTAGATAATACACCCAAAGACGTGGTTTACCACGCAAAACGCGCGTTGGCGCAAATCACATAATTTAGGTACAATACGAAAAAATAAACATAGCTTGAGGAGGATAAGGATATATGTACATAAAGGGAAGAGCCTATAGCTCAACTTACTTGGCTTTACGTAGATTCTTTTTCGAGACGAAAAACAGGAACTCATCAAGAATTTTTTTGATGAAGTGCACTAGCAAGCTCTGCCTGGCGGAGATCACATCATCCCGAAGATTCGTAATTCCTTGCGGGTTTTACAGCGGGCTTAATGATATGGAAAGCTGGAAAATAAGAACAAAGTCCGGCCACATTTGGTTCGACGCTCAAAAGAAGCTAATGCATACAAAGCTAGGCATTGAGATCCCAAACTTCGAGCGCTGGAAGGTATTTTCCGAAAGCGATGAGCGTTTAGAATTAAGGTTGGGATCTGAAGAGATGGTGTTCATTAGAGGAGGCAACAATATAATCGAGGAACTTAAAAGAGCTGTAACTTAGCTCTTTTAAAATCGTCTAATATATAATAATTTCTATGGATCAATTTATGGAAGAATTTACACTAAAGGCATTAATTTACCGCATAACTAGGGCCATATGGTTCCTATTCGGAATCATTGAATCTTTTTTATTCTTGCGTTTTTTGTTGAGATTATTCGGCGCGAACCCTAACGCAAGATTTACAATGTTTATATATAGTTTAACAAACCCCTTGATGGCACCTTTTTCAAATGTTTTTAATGTTTTTGAAGCCGGGGGTGTAATAATAGACGCGAATATTATTTTGGCTCTGTTTGTTTATTATCTCGTCGCATGGGGAATTATTCGGCTGATATTAATGGCGCGACCAATCCATATGATTGAAAAGGAAGGAAAATTCAAGAAATAAATTGACCGGGAAATTGTTTTGTGATATTTTGTGATAACCTCGCACGATGCGGGGTTTTATCATGGAAATAAGAAATATCGCAATTATCGCCCACGTAGACCACGGAAAAACAACTCTGACGGACGCAATCTTACGACAAACAGGTTCAGTGGAAGCGGGGATATCAATGGACTCAAATACGCTTGAACAGGAGCGCGGCATTACGATTTACTCAAAAAATGCATCCGTAATGTATAAAGGAACGAAAATAAATATAGTAGACACGCCGGGGCACGCGGATTTCGGTTCGGAAGTTGAGCGCGTATTGCGTTCAATCGACTCCGTTTTATTGATCGTAGATGCCCAAGAAGGTCCCATGCCCCAGACAAGATTTGTTTTAAAGAAATCTCTTGAACTTGGTTTGAAGCCAATCGTTGTAATTAACAAGATAGATAAACCGGCGGCGAATCCTGACAAATGCGAAGAAGGAGTTTTAGAACTTTTTCTTGAACTCGGCGCAAGCAACGAACAGGCAAATTTTCCCGTAATTTATTCAATTGGAAGACAGGGGATTGCTAAAAAAAATTTATCGGATGATTCCAAAGATTTAACTCCGCTATTGGATGCGATTCTTGAATTCGTTCCATCCGCCTCGAAAGCGAATACCGATAAGCCTTTAAAATTTCAGCCATTTAATCTTGGATATGATAACTTTTTGGGCCGCCTTGCTGTTGGCAGAATTTACGACGGCTCAATTTCTCCGAACAGCGCCGCATACATTATAAATAGCACGGGAGAAATGAGGTCCGGAAAAATTACAAAAGTTTTTTCATTCAAGGGCCTTGAAAAAATAGAAACCGATAAGGCCGAGGCCGGTGATATAGTATTGATTGCAGGACTTCCCGATATTTTTATCGGTGAAACCGTAACAACCGATCCCGCTGCCGAACCGCTACCCTCGATTGCGATTGATGAACCTACAATAGTATTAAATTTTCTCGTAAATAATTCCCCATTCGGGGGAAGGGAAGGAAAATTTGTAACTTCGCGCCAGATACGCGAGCGCTTATTGAGGGAGCTTGAGATAAATGTCGGTTTGCGCGTAGAATTTTCTTCCGCGGATATTTTCCGGGTTTACGGGAGAGGGGAACTCCACATTGCGATACTCCTTGAAAACATGCGGCGCGAAGGATATGAACTTCAGATTTCACAGCCGCAAGTCATTATCCGCGAAGAAAAAGGCGTTAAAACAGAGCCGTTTGAAGAAATAATTATTGATGCGCCTGCAGAATATCAGGGAAGCATTATAGAGAGGCTGGGTACTAGAAAAGCAATTTTAAGAGATCTTAGGAATCACGGCAATCTCGTAAGGATGACGTTCGAAGGACCAACGCGCGGCCTTTTAGGTTACAGAAATCAATTTATTATCGACACTAAAGGAGAAGGCATTATTTCTTCGAGAGTAATTGGCTTTAAAGAATACGCGGGCGAAATTACGAAAAAAGCTACGGGATCTATGGTGTCTATGGCAAACGGTAAAGCTCTTGCATATTCTTTGTGGAATCTTCAGGAAAGAGGAAATTTATATATAGGACCAAATATCGATGTTTATGAAGGAATGGTAATTGGCAACACTTCCAAGGGTGATGAGATGACAGTTAACCCAACCAAAGGCAAAAACCTCACTAACGTGCGGTCAAAGGCATCAGATGAAGCAATCGAATTGATACCCCCGCTCAAACTTACTATAGAACGGGGACTCGAAATTATGGCAGATAACGAATACCTCGAAATTACACCTGAATCTATCAGGCTAAGAAAACATTATTTAAGAGAAGTGGAGAGAAATAAATCCAAGAAAACTGCTTTCGAGATGCAGTCTTAAATATTGAATTCCTGTTCTTGTTCGTTCTCTAGCTGGTCATCAGTAGATTCTTCTGGCATATCATCACCCAAAAATTCAATTCTAACTTTTTTGGGTTTGTTAGTATCTTCGATCTTAGCCAAAAAAGTTTGGATGTCTTCGTATTTGTATACTCTATAATTGTTTATAGGATGCCTGAAAGCAACTAGTTTCTTTTTCTTGTCCCAATTTCTAAGCGTCAATGCTGAAACTCCGAGTAATTTAGCAGCAGCCTTGATATTTATAAACTTGGATGCTTCGCTATCATTCATATGATAATATTATTATATATCTAAATACTGCATAGTGCATAACTTTATAAAAGGTATATAACATGAATAAATCATCAGGATTTTTCAAAATCATAATAATCCTAGTAATAGCTGTAATAGCATTAAGCTTAATGGGATTTTCATTAGGGGATCTGGCAAGAAATGAAAAGATCAAAGAGAATTTCTCGTATATAAAAAATCTGGGAGCCAAAGCATGGGAAAAAATGACAGCGCCCTTAAGAAAACAAAGTAACGCTGAAATTTTCCAAGAATGGCAGGGAAGTCTTTATTCCTAGTATACGTGTCGCAAAAGCTATGTTGTGCGACATGCAAGGTTAAGTAAAAAATCCCTCCCCTTCCTATAACCCCGGGCAATTGGCGGCGGGACGGTATCCGGCTTTTTCGGCGTCATCGCGCGAAGAAAAATATATTTTATTTTCTTCTTTTATTCTTGCGGCTCCGGAACACCATGAATAATGATAAGATGTTCCATTTTTAGATCCAACAATTTGCCCTCCCTCCTTCCCCATTTTTTGCTCCGCGGGGGACATCTCTTGCTTCTCAATGCTAATTGGATACTGGAATTCCTTAATTGCGGAAATTCTGCCGAGCGCAAATCCAATTATCGAAACAAGAATAATTATAAAGGCTAATAATAAGTCCTTCTCGTTTATGAGAAGCCAATCCTTGACTTTATTGATCCATCCGCGTACCATACTTCTATAATACAGAAAAATGGCACATACAAAAGCAACCGGCTCTACATCTAATCTTCGCGACTCTAAACCCAAATATCTTGGGGTTAAACTTTTTGAAGGTGAAAAAGCTAAAATCGGGTCAGTTTTAATACGCCAGCGGGGAACGAAATTTTGGCCCGGTGAAAACGTTCGCGCAGGAAAAGACTGGACTCTTTACGCCATCAAGGATGGAAAAGTTAAGTTTTCAACAAAAAGAAAAAACAGGTTTGACGGCAAAAATACGAGAATCCGCGTGGTAAGTGTTATTGCGGCTTAATCTCAACCTTAACCCTAGCCTTTTTCGCGAAAGAATTTTCAATATCAATTTGAAATTCCCCTATCTCCTTAAGGGGTTTTTCTAATTTAATCCAATCGGTTGGAATTGTAGCGATTCCGCCTTCGGCCAATTTATCGGCAATTTCTTTCTTGGAAATAGATTCGTATAACTTCCCTTTTTCGGATGCCTTCGCATTAAATACGAGGCAAACATCGGTAAGTTTATCCAGTTCCTTTGAATTTTTTCCTTCGATTTCTTTTTTATTTTTCTCCCGCAATACAATTTCGTTCTGATGCTTCTTTATCCTTTCCTTTGTGGCCAGTTCAGCTAGCTTGTTGGGCAAGAGATAATTTCTAAAAAACCCATCTTTTACATCTTTAATATCTCCCCTCTGGCCAAGCTTTGCAACGTCTTTTAATAAAATGACTAAAGGCATAATTATTGTTTTGGCCACCCTTTTAATATTTCTAATGCTTTATCCATTTGTGGATCTTTTTTCTGCTTTAAGTCCTCGGAAGTCATCTTCACTTCGAAGTCCGGCTTTATGCCTGCTTTCGTAATATCAACCCCGTTTGGCGTTAGCCAGCGTGCAATTGTTATTTTAAGGGATGTATCGCCGGTAATTGGCACGACTTCTTGAACGGATCCTTTTCCAAAAGTTTTTTCTCCGACTAGCTTGGCTTTGCCGTTGTCGTGCAATGCTCCAGCGAGTATTTCGGAAGCTGATGCTGAACCGCCGTCAACTAAAATTACCAGAGGGAAGTTAGGAAACGCGTTGTATCCCTTTGATTTATGCACGTTCTCGCTCCCGTCGCGGTACTTTTCGCGGAGCACTGGCTTCCCTACTTCCAAAAACCAGGAAGCCATGTCTACGGCCGATTCAAGATAACCCCCAGGATTCCCGCGCAAATCAATCACGAGCTTATCGGCATTTGAAAAAACAAAGTCACGAAGTGCCTTCTGGAATTCAAATGCGGACCTCTCGGAAAAATTGTGCAAACGAATTACAAAAACATCGGAACCGATTTTTTCGGTTTCCAGGACCGGAATCTGAATCGTATCGCGAACAACGCTCAAAACACGCGGCTTATCTTCTCCCTCCGAAATAATTGTTAAATTTACCGGGGTTCCCTTCGGCCCTCGGATTAAAGTGACGGCTTCCTCCACTGTCATATTGGTGGTTTCCTTGTCTTCAATTTTTAAGATTTTGTCTCCGGTTTTAATTCCCGCCGCAAATGCAGGCGTTCCCTTAAGTGGAGCTACGACGGTTAAAAACCCATCCTTAATTGATACTTCCATTCCTACGCCCCCAAAATTACCCCTCACGCCTGACTCAAACAATTCCTTTTGCACCGGCGGAAAAAATGTTGTGTAGGGATCATCAAGGGGCTTTAATAGGCCATTGATTGCTCCCCAAACCATCTCCTGACGATCAACCTTTTCAGGCAGGCCATATTTATCCTCAACTAAACGCCATACTTTCCAAAAAGGCTCAAAATCAACAGTAACATCATTTGGCTGAACCTTGCCTGATATCCATGGAATTTTTTCTATTTCCGCTCTGCGGCTATATCCAAAAGCCGCACCAATCGAAAAAGACGCGCCTATTATTACTAGCGCGGCAAATATTATAAATATCTTCTTTTTAGCAGACATTTTTTCCATAGCGCGTGATATCTACATATACTAAAATAAATATAGTATGCTTTCAAGAATTGATTATAATGGCATCTCATGGATAGATATACAGAGCCCCTCCCGTGAGGAAATATCAAAGCTCGCAAACGAGCTTTTACTCCCCTCTTCCCTATCGGAAGAGCTACTTAAACGGGGATTTCACCCTGAAGCTGAAAATTACGGCGATTATATTTATTTAACTTTTCATATCCCTCTTTACGACGAGCGCGAGCAATACCATCATCCGCGCGAACTTGATTTCGCGGTAAGCAAAACCTGCATTCTAACCCTGCACTATGAGCCGATAGAGCCGCTTTCGAATTGTTTAAAAAAGCTGGAACAGGATATGAATTTGCGAAAAGAGTTTTTTGAAAAAGACACGCAGAAAATATTATATTATATTTGGAAAAAAAATTATGAATATCTTCTTTCCGAACTTGACCATATTCAAAAAAAGATCGAACGCATCGAGTATCGAATTTTCTCTGACGGAAAAACCGCGATGATTGAAGAAATTTCTTTGCTTCGCCGCGATATGCTGGATTTTTCGCGCTCGCTGAGGCCCCACGGAATGATGATCGAAGAATTCTCGCCCCTGGCAAGATCGCTTTTCGGGCCGGAGTTTTCAAAAAAAATACGGGAGCTCTCGCAGGATTACCGAAGATTGATTTCTCTCGCAGATAACAATAAAGACGCGCTTGAGGTGCTATACGACACATATAACGCCCTTGAGACCCGGCGTTCGGCCGATGCCATGAAAATCTTTACAATGTTAGCCCTTCTGACATTTCCGCTAACCCTTATTGCCTCAATTTTTTCAATAGACGCCTTAGCCCGCCCGATTATCGGAAGCGAGAATGATTTCTGGATAATTCTCGGAATTATGGGAATCGTTGTAGCCGGGATGCTTTTCTTCTTTAAATCTAAGCGATGGATATAGCACCGATATGAATTTTTTCCTGCCGGTACTCGCGGCATTTCTTCAGGCTTCCTCCTTCACTCTCGATAAAGTAATACTCTCCATAAAAAAAATAGACTTTCGCACTTACACGGGAATAAGCTTTCCTCTTATTTTCGTTATAAACCTAATAATCTTTTTTCTGATAAAGCCTCCTTTGACTTACGAAATGATTTTCGGAAAATTGTTTTGGTATATTCTTGCATCAATTTTTCTAATGATCATCGGTAATATCATTTACTACAAAGCGCTCGGAAAAGACAAACTAAGCGAAATTGAAGTTATCGGCTTAATTACGGTTCTGCCGGTAATTATTTTTTCGAGCTTAATTTTTTCCGACGAAAGAAAATTAGGAATCATTATTCCCGCACTCATAGCTTCGCTTGCAATGATTTGGTCCCATTGGAAGGGCGGGAAATTTGTTCTTAAACGCGATACTCTATTTTTTTTATTATTATATCTTGTTACCTCTCCGATCAGAACATTTATTATTAAAATCCTTCTTGAAACCTGGAACCCCATATCGCTCGAACTATTGCACGCAGGCGTTACCGCCGCCGTATTGACCCCGCTTTACAGAAAAAGCTATTCGGCAGTAACGCTTAAGGCTTTTTCACTCCTAGTTTTGACGAATTTACTTACTGCCGTAGCCTGGATCCTCTTCTATTTTTCTTTCCAGGCATCCGGAATTGTTTACACCGTATTACTGTTCTCTCTTCAGCCCCTACTCGTATATATGGCTTCGATATTTCTCCTGAAAGAAAAAACCGACCACAAAAAAACAATAGCTTTCATAATAGTCTTAATTTCAATAACGGTTGCCCAAATTTATTCAGGGAAATAAGATATATAAATGCCTCTTAAACTTTATAATACCCTGACAAGAAAAAAGGAGATTTTTAAGTCAATAAAGAGAAATCATGTTGGTTTTTATACTTGCGGGCCAACGGTTTATGATTTTGCGCATATAGGGAATTTGCGGACTTTTATTTTTGAAGATCTGCTAAAAAGGACGCTAAAACTTTCCGGATATAAAGTGAAGCACGTTATGAATATTACGGATGTAGACGATAAGACCATAAAAGGATCGAAGGCTTCCGGAAAAAGCCTCGCGGATTTTACAAAACACTATGCGAATGAATTTTTCAAAGATCTGGATAAATTAAATATTCTGCCGGCCTCTAAATATCCCGCGGCTACGAAACATATTCCGGAAATGATTAAAATCATAAATATTCTTCTTAAGAAGGGGTTCGCCTATAAATCCGCAGATGGCATTTATTTTAATATTTCTAAATTCAAAAATTATGGAATGTTGTCGCGCGTCTCAAAAAAGAAATTAAAAATGGGAGCGAGAATCAGTTCCGATGAATATGCAAAAAACGACGCGAAAGATTTTATTCTTTGGAAAAATAAAAAAGGAGAAGAACCTTCTTGGCCATCCCCTTTCGGGGATGGCCGCCCCGGCTGGCACATAGAATGCTCCGCAATGTCCGTTAAATATCTTGGGATGCCGATTGATATCCATGCCGCGGCAATCGATTTGATTTTTCCTCATCACGAAAACGAGATTGCGCAATCCGAAGGTGCAATGGGCAAAAAATTCGTCAATTATTTTCTCCACGGAGAGCACTTAAACATAGAAGGCAGGAAAATGTCCAAATCTCTCGGAAATCTTTACACGCTAAACGACTTGGAGAAAAAAGGTTTTGATCCATTGGATTTTAGGTACCTAACGCTTAGCGCGCATTACCGCTCTCCCCTTTCGTTTTCCTGGGAGGCGCTAAAGGCAGCGCGAAACGCTCGTTTAAAACTTCAAGAAAAAATGAATAATGCATCGCCGGGAAATAAAAAAGAATTTACCGCATTCAAAAAAAACTTTTCAGAAGCGTTAAGCGATGATTTAAACATCCCGAAAGCACTCGCGCTGATTTGGAAATCCGGCGCGAATAAGGAATCCATTTTATGGGCAGATGGGGTTCTGGGACTCCGCTTGGTAATGGTTAAAAAAATCGCCATTCCGCTGGAGGTTAAGGTTTTAATGGAAAAAAGAGAGGCCTTCAGGAATAATAAAAACTGGGCGGAAGCGGACAAAACTCGGAAAAAAATACTTGATTTAGGCTTTATTATCGAAGACACCCCGAAGGGACCCAAAATAAAAGCGAAGTAAGTCACATGTTATCAAGCATTCTTCTTGTCTAGGTTTGATTCGAAGATTATCTTTATATTATGGCCAGCCAAGACGACACTTCATACTCCCGCCCCATCGAATCCCCCCTGGGCAAGACGATGAGGATCCCTCCGCAAAATATTGAAGCCGAGGTTTCCACTCTTGGAGCTCTTTTAATTGACGGAAATTCAATTTACAAAGTGATGGATATCGTCAGGCCGGAAGATTTTTACAGACCGCAGCACCAGTTAATTTTTAAAACTATCATGGAACTTTTCGATAAGCGTGAACCGATTGACGTTCTTTCGGTATCATCGCGTCTTCGCGAAAAAAATTCCCTTGAACAGGCTGGCGGCGTTGCCTATCTTACCGATTTAGTAAACTCTGTAGCGACAGCGTCAAATGTAAGGTATTATTCAGAACTTGTCCGAAAAAAAAGAGTTTTGAGGGATCTGATCCAAGTATCGGGAGAACTTACCGATTTAGGCTACAGGGAAAGCGAAGATACGGATGCTCTTCTGGATGAAGCGGAAAAGAAAATATTTTCACTTTCACAAAGATCGCTTCATCAAAAATTTACACCTCTCGGCCAATCGCTGGAGGCAGCCTGGGACCGAATAGATAAGCTGCATAAAAATAAAAGCGAACTCCGCGGCGTGCCTACTGGTTTTAAGGATCTGGATAATGTTCTGGCCGGGTTGCAGCAATCCGATTTAATAATCTTGGCGGCAAGACCTTCCTTTGGGAAAACGTCGCTCGCCCTTGATATCGCGAGGCACGCCTCGATACATAAAAATATCCCGGTGGGAATATTTTCTCTGGAAATGTCCACCCAACAGCTTGTAGACCGCTTCATCGCCGCAGAAGCGCAAGTTGACTTATGGAAACTGCGTACCGGCAGACTTTCGGACGAGTCAGATGAATTTCCGCGCATCCGCGACGCACTCGACCGTTTGTCGAAGGCGCCGCTATATATCGACGACGAATCCTCAAATAACGTCCTGCAGATGAGGGCGATGGCAAGAAGGCTTCAAGCCGACCACGGTAATTTAGGATTAATTGTAATTGATTATCTTCAACTTATGCAGCCGAGAACTTCTTCCGAAAGCATGGTTCAGCAGATTACGGACATCTCCCGTTCGCTTAAAGGACTCGCAAAAGAATTAAACGTGCCCGTGCTCGCCGTATCACAATTATCAAGAGCAGTTGAAAGCAGACATCCGCCAACCCCACGCTTGTCGGACCTTAGGGAGTCCGGCTCAATTGAGCAGGACGCGGACGTAGTATTATTCATTTACCGCGAAGACCGATATAAAGAAAATTCCCAGCGCCCCAACCAAGCCGAAATCATGATTGCCAAGCACAGGAATGGGCCATTGGGCAAGGTTAATCTTTACTTTAATCCGGATAAAGCTTCTTTCGTATCCCTCGACAAGAACTCAGATTTCGAAAGTTTTGACATAGAATGAACGACCCAGTAATTTCAAAACTGGCTTTATTCTTCCAGAAGCTTCCTGGAATCGGCCCGCGCCAAGCAAAGCGTTTTGTTTACGCACTTTTTGAACAAGATGAAAGATTTATAAAAGATTTTGCGAGCACGATTTTAAAACTCGTGGATGAGGTATCAAGATGCAAAAGATGTTTCAGAATTTTCTCCGGCAAAGCAAAATATTGCGCGATATGCGAAAATCCCTCCCGTGATGAATCCAAATTGCTGATTTTGGAAAAAGACGCCGACTTGGAAAATATGGAAAAAAATGGAATTTTTAACGGATCGTATTTTATTTTGGGCGGGCTCCTATCTCCGCTTAAGCCCGAAAGAAAAGAAAGGCTTCATCTCGGCGACCTAAAAAAAAGAATTGAAGATACTAATGCAATTAAAGAAGTGATTTTAGCTCTTTCAGCCACTACCGAAGGGGACATGACACGGCACTTCATAGAAACAATGCTCGAAGGTTTAACTAAAAAAAGAGGGCTCAAAATAACAAACTTGGGCCGCGGGCTCTCGACCGGCACGGAACTCGAATACTCTGATCGCGATACACTAAAAAATGCCTTTGAAAATAGAAAATAACACTGAATCTTAGCGCAAAAATTACTTAATCTCTTTGATCTTTATCTCCGTAAAAGGCTGTCTGTGGCCTTTGAGTTTTCGGTAGCGGGTTTTGGAGTGATAACGGGCTACATCCACCTTCTTAGCCTTTCCGTCTCTTATGCGCTCGGCCTCCACTTTAACATTATTTAAAATTGGCTTTCCAACCTCAATCGAATCGCCCTCCCCAACCATTAAGACCTCATTAAAAGCAATTAAACCCTCATTATTTTGAGGTAATTTCTCTATATGAAGCGTTAGCCCTTCTTTTACTAGATATTGCTTGCCTCCGGTTTTTATTACTGCGAATTTTGACATGATTAATCAGTATAATCCCCCTCTCTCGGTTTTGCAACAAGCAGCGGCTCAGCGTCCATTTTCTCGCCCGTTATTTTATAAATATCTTTATCGATTTTTTGAAACTCGTGATATGCCTTGTCATAGGTTCCGACCGTTGCCGCCAAATTTTTTCCCAGTTTTTGCATGAAATCCTCGTAGGTGACAAGATGCCGCCCAAGGCTTTCGACATATTTTTTAATCTCCTTTGCCGACTCTTCGATTTGCAAAGCCTTCAATCCCTGTAAAACCGTCTGCAGGTAAGCCAAAAAGGATGTGGGCGAGACAATAATGACGTGGCGTTCCTTGAACGCATATTCTATCAAATCCTGCGTCGCGATTTTCACTGCGCCGACTTTATTGATCAAGAGATCATAATAGACCGCCTCGGACGGAATAAACATGAATGCAAAATCCATCGTCCCCTCCGCCGGAAGGACATATTTTGATGTTTCATCAATGCGGTTTTTTAAATCCTGCCGGAACTGGCGCTCAAAGCGCTCCCGTTCCGCCTGATCGCGCGTCTCCAATATGCGGTTGTAATTTTCTAGCGAGAATTTTGAATCAACTGGAATTATTTTTTCCTTAACGAATATTACAGCGTCCACAATATTGCCATCCTTAAAAGGATATTGCATCTGGTAGCTCCCGGGCGGCAGAACATTTTTAAGTACGGTCTCGAGATAATATTCGCCCAAGATCCCGCGCTGTTTGGGGTTTTGTAAAATATCCTGCAAATTGCGCAACTGATCAGCGAAGCTCACCACCTGTCTGTTGGTTTCATCCAGCCGCGTTAGCCGTTCCGTAACTTCCCTGATTATTTTCGCGGATTCCCCGAACTGTTTCTGCATGATTTCGGCCGATTGTCCCAACCCGTGGTCTAGTTTTCTTGCAAGGTCATTCATCTGATTTTGCAGCATCAAAAGACCATTGCCATCGCCTTCTTTTTTTCTGAATAAAATGAAATACGCGGCAACCCCGCCTATAATAATCCCCAACAAAATCCAAGTGCTTTCTGGCATTTATTAATATTAGCACAAGAAACCTGTGACCCCATCGGGATTTGAACCCGAGTTTCATGGATGAGAACCATGTGTCCTAGGCCAGGCTAGACGATAGGGCCGCACGAAAATTATATATCAACTTTATATTTTCTTCCACTCCTCATCCTGCCTACAAAGGAGTTCCGCTTTTTTTTCAGGCTCCGCCATAAGGTTTTCCACGATTTTTTCCATGCGCATGCTTTGCGAGCCTTTCACTAAAATTAAATCTCCCGGCTGGATTATTTTTTGCAGCTCTTTTCCCGCGTCTTCGGAAGTACCGAATGTATAAATTGTTTTCTTTTTAAAGCCCTCTTTCATCGCGCCCTCCATAAAAAACTTCGCCCTAACCCCGACAGTGCATAAAATATCCGCAACTTGCGCGGCATTTCTGCCCAAATCACGGTGCGCCGTGATAGTGTGCCGTCCGAGCTCAAGCATATCTCCCAAAACCGCGATTTTTCTTTTAGCCTCTAACTCCCCCATTACATCAAGCGCAGCGGCTAAAGCCTTCGGGGAAGAATTATAAGTATCATCCAAAATCAATGTTTCATTATTACCGCGGATTAATTTAAGTCTCCCTGGCGGAGGAGAGTAAAGCGAGAGCGCCTCAACGGAATCCTCAACGCTAATATTAAAAATGGAAGCAACGGCAATCGCTGACAATGCCGGATAGACGTGGTGGCGCCCAAACGCATTGATAATTTTTACCGTAAATTCCTGATTCTGGAATTTTATTTTGAATGCGATTCCTTCCGGACGGGATTTCTTACCTTCTTTTTGATAAAAAATTCCATAATCATATGCAAAAAATTGCGCACCATCCGACATTCCATAAGTCAAAATATTTGCGGATGTTTTATCTTTCAATTTCATAACTTCCTCATCATCCATATTCAATAAAACATTTACAGATGCCGGCAAGCCCTTTATAAGTTCAGCCTTTTCAAGAAAAACCTCCTCCGGCCCGTTAAAAAATTCAACATGAACCGGGGTTTCGGCAAAAGTGGTTAAAACAGCGACGTCAGGATTAATTAATCTTCTAATCTTTTTGATATCTCCCGGGCGATCCGCGCCAATTTCCAAAACTAGAATTTCGGGATAAGGAACATTGTTAATAATCATTTCTAAGCCCTTCCATAAAATAGAAATCCATTTAGCAAGAGAACCCCACCCGCTTTTCGCTCCTATGACAGTCAAGGGCACGCCTAGCTCTGAATTGTAGCTTTTCTCGCTTTTTCTAATTTTGTATTTCCGTTCCAAGACTTTGGCGATTGCGTCTTTCGTTGATGTTTTTCCAACCGATCCCGTGACCGCAACAATTTTTGGATTATATTTTGAAAGGATTCTTTTCGATTCCCAAGTCAAAATAAAAACAACGGCTTTTTTCAAGATGTCTTTCATATTATATATTATATCCGAGCGAGAATTTTCTTTAAAGAAGCGTAGAACCTTTTCGCTAGAAAGATGGCTCACAGCTTACTAAAGAAAATTCGAGCGATTTATCTATCCGGTGGAACTTCATAATACGTCAAAAGAAACTGCATTATTTCGGCGTAATAAGGTGTCAGGGATTGCGAGGCATACTTAACACCCTGGGGACGCTCGATGTACATAAACAAGAGAAACCTTGAATCAAAAGCGGGAGCCCAGCCCAAAAAAGAATGAAGATAATCCTCCGAATACCCCTTCCCATTTTCGAGCGAAATTTGAGCGGTTCCAGTTTTAGCTGCCGCTGTCCAGTGTTCAAATTTTACCCTTCCTCCCAATAACGCGTCATCTGCAACTTTTGAAAGCATTCTTGAAATTGTTTCCGATGTCTCGCCGGAAATCACCCGCCTTTCCTCCTTGGGTCCAAAAACTATATCGCTTCTACCAGGGCGCTCTATTCTATCCACTATGTAGGGCTGCATAATTTTTCCTCCATTAGCCAAAGATGCGGCAGCCCTCGCGAACTCAAGCGGAGTTGCGGAAATTCCCTGCCCGAATGAAGCAGTGGCATGTTCCACATCTCTTTTGGAATAAAGATTAGAAACATTTCCTTTTACCTCCCCAGGAAGAGTAATGCCGGTTTTTTCTCCCAACCCATAGGCCAAAAAGTATTTTCTCATATCCTCCTTCCCGATTTTCCCCGCAACGAATGCCGCGCCCGTATTTAAAGACTCTTCAAGCACCTTTTGCATGCTCGTCTCTCCCCTGCTTTTATCGTCGAAATTTCTAATTGTATACCCGTCAATAACGATTCTACCCGGATCGAAATATGTGCTATCAGGCGTAATTACTTTTTTATCAACTCCCGCGGCGATGGTTAATGGCTTAAACACTGACCCAAACTCGAATACACTTTCTACAATTGGATTAATAAACACGTTTAACGAAGGGGACTCTCCATAAGTATTCGGATCAAAATTCGGAAAAGCGGTCATGGCAACAATTTTTCCGGTTTTCGGTTCTATTATTATCCCTCCGCCGCCCGAAGGTTTCCACTCTTCCTGTATTTCCTTGAATTTTCTCTCAAAAAAAGACTGAACGTTCGGTTCAATAGTTAATATAATGTCATTCCCTTCTTCGGGAGGAGAAAAAAATCTCCGCCCAAGTTCCAAGATTATTCCCCCCGCGGAGCGCGAACCGCTTGCCAAACCGCTTCTCCCCTTTAAAGCATCCTCAAAATACCTCTCAATCCCGTATCTCCCCTCTAGCTCATCGTCCTTATAACCAAGAAAGCCTACAACATGCGCGGCAATAGTTTTCGACGGATAAACCCTCCACTCCTCCGGCACAAGCCCAACATTTTCAATTTTTAGGGCCCGGACTTTCTCCGCGTCATCCCTTTCGACTTTGCGAGCTACTACTTCATAAGGGTCATTTTTCTTTGAAGCATGAGAAAGAAAATCGTTTTTATCAAGGGGTATAATTTTTGAAAGTTTTGCATACGCATCATCTGCGTCTATTAATTTTTTAGGGTTAATATAAATCGAATAGCCTTCTTTCGTAGATGCGAGAGGGATAAGTTCGCCGGATCTTTCCTGTAAATAAATATTTCCTCTGCGAGGGGTTAATACTTGAGAAAAATTCTGCTGTCTCTGGGCTTGCGTCTTGTAATATGCTCCGGAAACTACTTGAAGAAAAAAAAGCCTTAAAATCAAGATCCCTGCAAAAAATATCAAAAAAGCGAAAGTTATCCGTATCCGCTTTGTTATTTCGCGATCGGCCGGATTAGCAGAATGCATTAATTAGATTTTATCGGAAATTCTCGACGGAAGACAGTGCTAAATTTTGTTGCCTTGTTACAAATTCCTGCTTAGAAACTTCTGACTTGCTAAATAATCCCGAATATTCATCATAAAAAACCGTTAGCTTCGAGGTAAGCTGCTCTTCACTGTCTTGGAGATCCTGGCGCAAAACTGCCATATCCCTCGACATCTCCCCCCTTTCGAAGGCATTAGAAACTGCAATATTTAATGCCATAATATAAAACATCAAAAGCAAAACTGCCCCGCCGACGAGCCAGAACCAAAGTTTTTCTTCTCTTGATATATATATTCGATAGTATTTCATTATTTTTTTTCTATTATTCTTAGCTTCGCGGAACGGGACCGCGGATTTTCTAGCATCTCCGCTCGAGTTGGCGCTTGCGGCTTTTTAAAAATCAATATCCCCGCCCTCTCTGCCGCTAATTTCTTAAAAAACTTTTTAACGATCCTGTCTTCAAGGGAATGGTAAGAAATAACCGCAATTCTTCCGCCTGAAGACAATATCTTCCATGCCTCTTCGAGCCCTTTTGATATGTTTTCAAGCTCTTCATTTACATAAATACGCAGGGCTTGAAAAGTTTTCGTGGCGGGACTGATTCTACCCTTTCGTCTTACGATTTTCGAAATTATTTCTTCGAGCTCTTTTGCCGTTTGAATTTTTCTTTGCTGCCGAGCCCTTATTATCCCGCTCGCAATCTTTCTCCAAAAACGATCTTCTCCATATTCACGGATGATGTCTTCCAATTCTTCGCGCGAAGCTGTATTCACTACATCAAATGCGTTAGGCCGCCGTTTTCTATCAAACGTCATTTCAAGCCCGCCTTCCGCTTTAAACGAAAATCCCCGACCGGATGCCGAAAGTTGTAAAGAACTTAGCCCAAGGTCAAATAAAATTGCATCCGGCCTCCGCCCACCGGCGGATGAGGATTTCGTTACCTTCTCTAGGTCAGAGAAGTTCAAATGAAAAAGTTTCAGCCTCTTCTCGTCCGCAAATCTTTCTTCGAGCAACCGTATCATATCTTCATCAGCATCGATTCCGGCAAGCTCTCCCTCCGGCCCTAACTTTTTTAAGATTTCTGCTGCGTGTCCCCCGCCGTCTGTCGTCGCATCAATTACAAAGGAATCTTTTTTTAAATTCAATCCCTCAATTGTTTCATTTAAAAGAACTGGGACGTGTACTTCTTTCATATCTAGTAAGCTCCGATTTCTCCCAATTTTTCCGCAAGCGTGTCCGTTGAACGCTCAACTTCTTTCTTGTACGATTCCCACCTTTCCTTGTTCCAAATTTCCATTCTCTTAAAAACGCCTATCACACTCGCCTCTCCTTTTAAGCCTGCGTATTCAGAAAGAAAATCCGGAATTAATATTCTCCCAAGCTGATCGAGTTCAACTTCAGCGGCGCCGGCAAGAAATAATCTCACAAAATCTCGAGTGTCTTTTTGCCCCGTCGGCAAATCTGCGAGCCTCGAAGCCACTTTTTCCCATTCATCCAGCGGATACACAAAAAGGCAGTTATCCAAACCCCTCGTAATCACCGCTTTTTTCCCGACATCTTTTCGGAATTTCGCAGGGATAGCAAGCCTGCGCTTCGCGTCTAAATTATGTAAATATTCACCGATAAACATATGAAGAATGTCGTAGTAATGTTTATGAAACAATTAAGCCTTAATTTTCAAGAGGAAATTGGACTATTCACATATCCACTATATTATCCACAATTCCCCACTTCCCTTTCATTTTATCCCACCTATATATAATACACAAACATTCTAATATGTTTCTTGTGGAAAACTAAACCCCCGCGCCAATTTTGGCGCGGGGGTAAAAACTTATGTTTAAGAAATTATTCTTTCGGCTTCATTGCCGGAAATAAAATCACTTCTTTTATATTGTGAGTGTCCGTGAGAAGCATGGTAAAGCGGTCAATAGAGATTCCCACTCCGGCCGCGGGCGGCATCCCGTATTCAAGCGCTTCCAGAAAATCTTTATCAAGCGGATGCGCTTCTTTGTCTTCCTGTCCTCTTAGTACTTCTTGAAATTCAAAGCGCGATCTCTGCTCCTCGGGGCTGTTTAATTCGGAAAAACCATTTGCCATTTCAACTCCGGAGATAATCAACTGAAAACGGTCTACAAGTTTTTTATCCGTTTCAAGACTTTTAGCAAGGGGCGAAATTTCCACCGGATGGTTCGTAACATAGACGGGCTGGATAAGTTTTGGGCGGCAAATTTTACTGAAAATTTCATTGGCAATTTTCTCTCGGCTATCCTGCGCTTCAGGATTTAATCCGAATTGCTTCGCCCGAATAACCATTTCTTCCCTGGAGAGCTTGTCTGCCCCGATTATTAAAGCATGTCTCCCAAGGACATCCCAAAAAGCTATACTGGGAATCTTCTTTGGAAATTTAATTTTATTTCCTGCAAATTCAAATGTATCGCTTTTATTTATCTTTTTAATAACCGACGGAAGAATTTGGCCGATGAACTCTTTTAAATACTCGGCGTCTCGATAAGCTTCATACAACTCGACTGTCGTGAACTCCGGATTATGCGTCATATCAATCCCTTCGTTTCTGAAATTTTTTCCCAACTCATAGACCTTAGGAAAGCCTCCCACGAGAAGACGTTTTAAATACAGCTCCGGCGCAACCCTTAAATACATTTCCATGTCGAGCGAGTTATGCCGAGTTAAAAAGGGCTCCGCTAACGCTCCCCCGTAAAGCGGCTGGAGCGTTGGGGTTTCAACCTCAATAAAGCCCGATTTATCTAATAGCTCTCTCATTAGGGAAGTTATTTTAGCTCTGACGATAAATCTATTAAATACTTCTTTATTCATCAGCAAATCCAAATATCTCCTCCTAAAACGCTCTTCTACATCCTGGAGTCCGTGCCACTTTTCCGGAAGCGGCAAAAGGGACTTGCCCAAAATTTGCCAACTTTTAACTTCTATTGTGGGCTCGTTTTTTTTCGTATAAAAAGCCTTGCCTGAAACGGCAAAAAAATCGCCGATGTCGACGTTATTCAAAATTAGATCGAAGGATTCCCTACCCACCTTGTCGCGCCCGATAAAAATCTGCAACTTTTCCGAACTATCTAATAAATCCAAAAAAATAGAGCCGCCGTGTTCCCGCTTTGCGATAATTCTCCCGCGAACAGATATATCCTTTTTGCGAAGGAATTTCTTGAAGTTTTTTTTTACCTTTGAGATCTCAAGAGAAGAAAACTCAACTTTCGCTGGGTATGCATTAATTCCGTCTTTTTCGAGATTCCTTAATTTCTCTATTCTTATATTCCGCAGCTCCTCTAAAGACATTATTTTTTTATTTAATGTCTAGAATCTGGTAACGGCATTCCCCCTTGGGAGTGTACACAACTACGGCCTCCCCCTTCTGCTTTCCAATCAGCGCTTTACCTAGGGGTGATTCATGTGAAATTTTGTTATCCGAAGGATTTGCCTCTTCTTTGCCAACGATAAGAAAAGAGATAAAACTAGGATTCCCTTCCTTTTGCGCGACTACCGTTGATCCGATATCAACGTAAGATGTGTTTGTGTGTGAAATAAGCACCGCTCTTCCTAAAATATCTTCTATATCGGCGATCCTGGCTTCAATAACCTGCTGCTCTTCCTTTGCCTCCTGGTATTCGGCGTTTTCGGAAAGATCCCCCAAACTCTTTGCATATTCAAGCCGGTCCGCTATTTCCTTGCGCCTATTATCCTTTAAAGAGGATAGCTCTTCTTTTATCTTGATAAAGCCCTCCGCACTCAAATATTCTGCATTTATATTTATATTATCCATAGTGATAGACTTTAAACTATTTTACTATTCTTGTGAAGTGTTCAAAAGGTCTGGCCTGTATATATCTATCCATTCTATCATTTGGCGCGCCGCGGCGGTTGCACCTACGGTGTTCGTATAAACCCCTCCCTCAAGAACGACTGCCATGGCAATAGTTGGCTTATCATAAGGAAAAAATCCAATAAACCACGAGTTAACATTTTTTTTATTTTGCCCAATTTCCGCGGTTCCCGTCTTCGCGGCGACTTCGAGTTTTAACCCCGCAAGAATGCTGGCCGTGCCTATTTTTGTGCCCAAATTCATCCCCTCTTTTATTACTTTCAAATTATTTTCTGAAATGGAGAGAGTTTTTTTAATCTTAGGATTAGCGGAAAATATTACCTCCTCTCCCTTTCGGACCTCCTTGAATACATGCGGTTCCAAAATTTTTCCGCCGTTAGCGATGATTGATGCAAAGACAGCCATCTGTACGGGGGTTACCTGAAAACTGCCCTGGCCTATGGAAAGGTTATACGTATCCCCCACGCGCCATATAGGGTCGTCTTTCTGCGTTGAAGCCTTCCATTCTGGGGACGGAATAAAACCCTCTTTTTCGCCAAGAACATCAACATTTGTTTTTTGTCCGAAGCCAAATTTCGTAAGCCAATCCCTCATCTTCGAAACCCCCAAACCTTTTATGTCTCCGAATCCCCCGCCGACGGTGAAAAAATAAACGTTCGACGATACAGCAATGGCTTTTCTCATATCAACCCAGCCGTGAACTTTCCAGTCAAAAAAAATCGAGGGCTCTTTTGGATTAAATGGATTCGGAACAACTAGTTTCCCCGTAGATAATATTTCTTTTTCGGGGGAGATAATTCCTTCTTCAAGCGCAGCCAAAGCATAAAGCGGTTTTATAATCGACCCCGAAGAATATAACCCAGAAACGGTCCGATTAAACAAAGGCTTAGCCATAGAGGTAAGAACAGCATCAATTTCTTTTTTTGGTCCGCCACTAGTAAAAAGATTCGGGTCGAACCCTGGATAACTTACCATGCTCAAAATTTCCCCATTATTAGGATCCATTACTACAGCGCCCCCGCCGCGGAAACCTCTATCATCAATGATCGCTTTCATATCCTTGTAAACTCTTTTCTGCAAGCCAGCGTCAATCGAAAGATATACGTCATTCCCGCTTTCAGGTATTTTTTGGACTATTTCAGAAAAAATATCTCCCTTTGAATCAACCTCCGTAAGCTTAGATCCTGAGTTTCCGGACAAATAAGAATCATACGCTTGCTCAATGCCGCTCCTTCCAACTAATTTATTTACTTCAAAAGATTTAAGCCTAAGGACCTCATCCGCAGAAGACTTTCCCATATATCCAACTAGATGGGATGCGGCTTCCCGAAGCGGATAAGACCTTGATAAAAATGGTTCGAGTTTAAGCGGCAAATCAAGATAATACTCCTTCCTTAGGCTTTCGAGCGCCTGCCAGTCTGAAAATTCCGCAAGGATTATGTCCTCCTTATTTGCCAAAACGTCTTTATTAATATTATCCCTATCAAAAGATATTTTTGTTTTTTCTTCTATCCCGTTTAATAATTTTGTTAATTTCGCGATTTTTTCAGGTTCTGCCATCCTTGTCCCATCGAGCAAAAGCCTGAATGAAGTATCATTCCCTGCAAGAAGCGCTCCATTATGATCAAGAATCCTGCCCCTCTCCGGCCAGAGCGGCAATATCTTTAGCCTATTATCCTCCGCGCGTGCCTTTAATACCGCGCCGCTCAATATCTGCAAATTATAAATTCTGTAAAAAAATAACCCGAAAATTAAAATAAGCAAAAGGCCCAAGTATGCATTAACTTGGGACGATATGGGAAATTCAAGCCTGCCCTCGAAACGCTCGCGCTCGAAACCAGGCAGATTTTTTGAATCCATAAATATTTCATCTGGCTCTAGATCCTTATTTTGCGAATGAAGGGGAGACATTTATGGTTTCTTTAATCCTTACAATGAAAATTAATAGTAAAGCTGATAAAAATATTTTCAGAAAAACTAATGACAAAATAGTTAAAGCATTCCAATACCCCACTTTTCCAATCACGGAAAAAACGAAAAAAGATATCACCACAACTCCTAGGGACATAACAAAGGCTTTTACCGCTTGGCTGAAATTTGTTTCTGATTTAATAAAACCGGACGATAATGCGTTTGAAATCATAAGTACGGCAATAACTATGGAAAAAAATCCGTGCGGAAATAAAAGATTTATATCCAAAATCGGGCCCAATAAAATATATTCCCAATAAGGCTTGCCAATTACAGAAAGAAAAATTATTCCCCCAAATACAAATTCCCAGCCCACCCATAAACCGGCCAAAATAAGGAAAATAAATATAAGAACTCTAGTTAATAAATTCCACATAGCGCAGGTTTTTAAAATTAAACGGAAAACGGAAAATAATATCCTGCAGCGGCTCCGATGCTTTCCCCTCGACCCTCATCACCTCTCCGATTAACAACTGCGGATCTGTATTGGAAAAAACTTTATCCCCTACTTCAACCCGAATACTCTTGGGAAGAGTTAATTTCAGATTATATCCTCCCTGGCCAATCAAAGTAACGTTAAGCGAAAGGCGTGAAAGCCACGCCTCGGTCTCAAGCCCTGGGTAAGAAATCAGTTTCACTAAAGCGGTTTTTTCTCCAGTTTCGGTGACTTCGCCCAAATAGGCTCCGCCAAATGCAAGAACCTTCGTACCCGGGGAAATTTTTTTGGACGAGTCCCAACTCACGCGAAGCGTATCATAGGGCGTTGAAGGAGCTTGGCTCGTAACTAGCGCCGAAGTAGTATTCATTTTTGCCTGCGGGGCAAGGCTTAATAACCCCTCCAGATCGTGTACACGGGCGCCAAGAGATGAATTTTCAAATCTGGCTCTGGCCAACTCATCCTCAAGATTTTGAATTTTATTTATAAACGAGCCTTTGGAGGAAAAAAATCCCGAAAAAAAACTAAAAGAATTCTTTAGATACAAAGCCGCATTATAGAGAGGCGAGAACGAATCCCTTGCCCTTCCTCTTATCTCAAGCGAATCCCCGGCCCTCAGCGCAAAAAGAAGAACCAAGAGCCCTAAAATCAGCCCAATCGCCCTTGGAAATGGCCTACTACGTTGGGGGAAGCTCTTCTTCATGTTCAACCAAGGCTTCCTTAAAACCTTCAAGATCCTCCAAAATAATTCCGCATCCGCGCACAACCGCGGTCAGTGGATCCTCTGCAATTTGGACCGGAATGCGCGTCTCGGCCTCTAATATTTTGTCGATTCCCCTAAGAAAAGATCCCCCTCCCGCGAGAAAAATTCCTCTGTGCATAATATCCGAAACAAGCTCCGGCGGAGTATTTTCTATAACTTCCTTGGTCGCCTCCGCGATTATTCTGACTGATTTCGCGATAGCTTCCCTGACATCGGCATCGGTTACGATGACCTCTCTTGGAAGCCCAGTAACAAGATCCCTGCCCCGAACGCTCGACTCCATGCTCTGTGAAGACTTTGTCGCCGAACCTATCGCAATTTTTAAATCTTCAGCCGTCCTTTCGCCCAAAAGAAGCTTAAATTCATCCCTGATATAATTTATTATGTCCCTGTTAAATTTATCTCCGGCGACACGCAGATTTTTTGAAGTTACGATTCCTCCCAGGGAAATTACCGCGATATCCGTTGTACCTCCCCCAATATCAACTATCATATTCCCCACAGGCTCGTGTATTGGAAGCCTGACACCAATTGCCGCCGCCATTGGCTCCTCAACAAGATATACTTCCCTAGCTCCGGCATTTTTTGCGGCATCATGCACCGCCTTTCTTTCAACTTCTGTTATACCTGAGGGTATCCCTATCACTACTCGCGGACGGGCAAGAAATTTCGAAGTGTCGGAATGCGCGCGCGTAATAAAGTAAGCGAGCATCTCCTCTGTAACTTCGAAATCCGAAATTACGCCCTCAACCAACGGCCTGATGGCAACAATGTGGCCGGGAGTCCTCCCAACCATTCTCCGCGCCTCCTCGCCAATGGCTACAACTTGACTGGTTTTTTGGTTGACCGCGACAACTGATGGCTCGCTAAAAATGATCCCCCGCCCCTGCATGTAAACCAGAGTATTCGCAGTGCCGAGATCGATTCCTATATCGTGTGAAAAATATCCAAAAAATTTATCTAACATTTCATTTTGTTTTCTTAATGACTTCTTCCAATTTTACGAGCTCTGCCGATTTAGCTCCTCGCTTCTTCATTTCGATCTTGTTTCCTGTCTTCTCGGAAATTACAGCACGGAACGGAATCCCAATTAAATCCGTGTCTGCAAATTTCTCCCCTGCCGAAACATCTCGATCATCATACAAAACATCCACGCCCGCATCAAGCATTTTTTTATATGCCTTTTCGGCAATTGATCTGATCTTTGAATTATTTGCAAGCGAGATTAAATGCACAGAAAATGGCGCCACTGATTTCGGCCAAATCAATCCCGAGGCGTCATTATAAATTTCAGCGATAGTACCCATAACGCGCGACGTGCCAAGTCCATAACACCCTGCCTCCACAAGTTTTTCCTTTCCTTCTTTATCCTTGAATGTCAAATTAAAATCTTCGGAGAATTTAGGCTTCAATGGAAAAATATTCCCAACCTCTACAGCTTGCCCCTCTTTTAGATCACCGTGGCATTCGGCGCATTTTTTATTTCCGGAATAAACTTCCTTATTAATACCATTTTTGCACTTCGGACAGTAATAAACCGTGTCTTCTCCGGAGGAAGTGATAACCTGGAATTCCTGGGAAAGCTCCGAAAAAGTGCCTCCGGAAGCCCTTGTTTCAATTACATCAAGCCCTAATATCTTAAATATTTTCAAATAAGCTTTCCTCATTATTTCATAATACCTATCACGGTCTTCACTCGAAGAATGAAAGCTGTAAAGATCCTTCATCCGAAACTCGCGGCATCGCATAAGGCCCGATTTGGCGCGCTTTTCATCCCTGAATTTAGTCTGAATTTGATAGAAGGAAATCGGCAACTCTTTATACGAAGAAATGGAATGCCTCAAGAGCGGGTAAATAATTTCTTCGTGCGTCGGGCCCAAGGCATATTCCCTTCCGAAATTGCTCTTAGTCTTAAATAGCGCATCAAAACTTTCCCATCTCCCGGTTGTCTGCCAATTTTCCGCCGGATGCAGTGACGGCATAAGAAATTCCACCCCGCCGGCATTATTCATTTCTCCTCTCGTTATATTCTCTATTTTTTCAAGTACACGTAGACCTAATGGAAGAAATGTGTAAATTCCCGCTCCCAATTTATTAATAAAACCTGCTTGGATGAGCAGCCTCGCATTGATACTCTCTTCATCTCGTGGCGCCTGTCTTAAAGTTTTTATCGATATCTCTTTCCACCTCATTTCTTTGAAATAATATTTACCTAAGAAGTAAGCTTCAATATATCATGATATGTAACGAAAATCATCAGAAGAATCAACAAAACAAATCCCGCCGCGTGCACTAGCCGCATAACTTTCCAGTCAAAGGGAGAGCCCTTGATTTTTTCAAGAAGAAGAAAGAAAATCCTTCCCCCATCAAGCCCCGGAAACGGGATAATATTCATTATTCCTAGGCTGATTGATAAAATTCCGGTCAGCCACAAAAGGGAAGAAAATCCGGAACTAATGGAATCGCCCACGATCGAGGCAATTCCAACCGGACCGGAAACCTTATCAAAAGATCCGCGGCCCGTAAAAATTTCTCCAAAAAAACCCAAAATCGCATTTCCCGTCAGATAGCTCAAATTTGTTGTTGCAAAATACCCGTCCTTAAGCGCTTTAAATAAACCTGATTTTTCAATTCCCGCCCTTATCATCGCGATACCCAAAACCCCCTCCCCGTCTTTGGATACTTCGGGCAAATTTGCATTCAAAGTTAATTCCCCGCCACTTCTTTCCACTTTAACCAAAATTTCTTTTCCTTTATGCGAATCTATAAAATTCCTAACTTCGCTGGTTTTTGAAACAAGGATATTTTCATCTCCGCTTGAAAAAGAAATAATTTTATCTCCGGGGATAATTCCAGCCGCATCCGCCGGGGAACCATCCCTTATTTCCGTGATTATGACCTCTGCGTTGGGATTTTCGGAATTATCGTCCAGTGGCACCGGTGTGCCAATCATAAATCCGGCAGAAAACAAAAAATACGCCAAAACAAAGTTAAAAAACACTCCCGCCGCGATTATCGCGACTTTTTTTAATAAACTCTGTGAAGAAAAACTCCTCGGGTCATATGCGTCCTCCCCTTCCTCTCCTTGAATTTTGACGTATCCCCCAAGCGGCAGAAGGTTAAATGAATATCTTGTCTCTCCTCTTTTTACACTAAATAGCCTCGGAGGAAACCCGAATGCGAACTCCTCCACCCTAACCCTGCTCAATTTCGCTAACAGAAAATGCCCGAACTCATGCACGAGAACTAATACAAGAAGAATCGCGATAAAAGTGACAATCGCCAAAAACATAACTTTCGTATTATAGAAGCTTAGCGCAAATAAAAAAAGCCCAGCTGGATTTCACTCTAAAATCTCTTTTTCTTTTCTGGTGGCAAGTTCCTCGAGCTTCTCGACTCCTTTTTTTACTTTTTCCTCCATTTGATCTTTTAGGCGAAACTTTTCATTTTCAGAAATGGTTTTATTTTTCTCTTTCTCTTGAATATCTTTCCAAACTTCGTCGCGGCCTTTGCGTAACGATATTTTAGCTTCTTCGAGCTTCTCTTTAACCACTTTTTGCAAAGACTTTCTTCTTTCTTCGGTAAGCGGCGGAACTGATATCCTTATAAAATCCTTAGTCACAATAGGCTGGCTTCCCAAATTCGAACTCTCGAGAGCCTTTGCTAATTTTTCCATCAACGCCTTATCCCAAGGTTGGACCAAGAGCGTTCTCGCATCTTCAGTTATTATAGACGCGACATTTTTAAGAGAGTTCGAAGAACCATATGCCTCGACTCTTATATTTTCAAGAATAGCGGGAGTCGCCCTACCTGTTCGAAGTGATGCAATTTCCTCCTCGAAATGCTTAGCAATTCCTGAAATTTTTTCTTCTAATTTTTTAAAATCGTATGCCATATTATATATTTCTAATTCCCATAAATATTTCTTTTGAATTCGACGGATTAACAAGCATAACCGAAATAATCCCCCCGGCCGATGCCTGGACATTCTTCCAAGTCTCGCCGCCATCCCTTGAGATATAAATTTGGTTCTGCGCCGCCACATACAACTGCGAAGGGTCGGACTCGTCAATCGCGAGAGAAGTTACGGGCAAAGTTTCCTTGGGCGCAATGAGTTTAAGCTGCTCCCAGCTTTCTCCCCCGTCTACGGATCTCAATAATCCGTGTTTTGAGGTGTGATATAGAAGCTGTGTTTTTGGATCAAGAAAAATTAAAGAGCTGGTTTGCGACCCGGGGAAATCTCTCAAAGATTGGGTCAAATCCTTCCATGTTTCCCCTCCATCTTCGCTTGAATACAAAGAGCCTTGCGGATCAAGGACCCATACCTGATTATCGTGCACGGGGTTAAAAGTCATTGAGGTAAGGCCCTTTTGAAATCTTGATTTCACGCGCCAAGTCTCCCCGTTATTTTGTGATTCGTAAAAACCGCCATCCGATCCAATTATTCGCAAATGTCCCTGCCGAGTTTTATAACCTTTCAGAAAAGCAAAAAGTTCGAGCGGAGTAAACATCAACTCCGTCCGGTTTCCATCCCTATATCTAATAACCCTTCCTCGATTATTGAAAAGCACCAATGAAACAAACTCCCCGCCGGTAGCCGGGGTTACAAGATCGAAAATTTGCGAGGCTTCCCCAACCCCTCCCGGATACTGCGAAAATTCATCGCCGGAGACATTTCCCCTCCACATTCCCCTCCGGCGGGTTCCTATCAAAAGATTTTTCCGATCACCTGAATCAAAATTAATGTTTAAAATCTCTCCCCCCTGAAATTTATCAATCGGTTTCCACGTTAAACCTCCATCATCACTCTTAAACAAAGTAGCCGCGCCAACTTTTGTCTCTCCTCCTCCCGGCTTTAAAAAAACGGGAACAATTGCCAAAATTACAATTATAGCGATAACTATTGCTCCTATGACGCCCGCGACTTTCATGCTTCAAAATAACACTTAGCCATGAATAAGTGCTCGAAAATCATTTTTAAAGAGTAGGTTTTTTCATAAAATCTTTTTTTTGACGCCATCAATTCTTCCAAAAATTCGGCGGATAGTTTCGCGTTATTCCCGGAGCGGATTTTATTGTCCGCCCAAATTTCAATTTCCCTGAAAAGTTTTTCCGCATCATCCCTGGTTTGGGGAATTGAATCTTTTGAAAATACCAATTTCGAGCCAGCCTCCGGAGCCGCGTTCGTTCTGTTAAAAATAGTCAGTCTTGATAGAAGCGGCGCGGAAAGTGAAAATTCCGGAACGCCCGAAAGTATAAAATAAGTATCCGAATAAGGTTCCTCTATAGTTTTTAAGAGCGTTGACTGGGCATCTTCCGCTATATAACCGCTTTTTACAAGAAATATTTTCGGCCCTGATAGGCTTTTCTGATTAGCGACCCTGTGAATTTCCCTCGCATCCTCGATCTTCAAGAAATCATTTTCGTATTTTCTTAGATCGAGTGAATTTTCTGCGTGCCCGCGAAGAATATGGCGGATTAAGAGATTTTCCAGGTCATATGTCTCTCCGGCTAATAAAAAAGCCTGGGAATTCGCGCTTGAAAAAAAATTTTTAAAAAATTTATTTATGTCTCCGCTAATTATCATCTTTTCGCGATGACGCTTTTTTTATAAACTTCCAAATGCTCGAGAGCGATTCCCGTTCCCTTAGCTACGCACAAGAGGGGCTCATCGGCAATTTTAGCTTTAACGCCAGTTGATCTATAAACAAGCTGATCCAGGTTTCTTAAAAGCGAGGATCCCCCCGTCAAAACTATTCCCTGATCAATAATGTCCGAGGCAAGCTCCGGAGGCGTCTCCTGTAAAACGCTCTTTATAGTTTTCATTATTTCCTTAAGCTCCCCGTCAATAGCTTTCACGATCTCATTTGTTCCGATTTTTGCCGCCCTCGGTAAACCCGTTAAAAAGTCCCGCCCTTTTATTTCGTAAACTTCTTCCTTTTCAACGGCTATCGCGGAACCGATCGCAATTTTTATTTCTTCTGCCGTTCTTTCACCAACAGCAAGGTTAAAAGTTTTTTTAATATAACTTGCAATTGCCTGGTCAATTTTATTCCCAGCTACTTTAAATGAAGAAGACGCGACAATTCCTCCGAGAGAAATTACCGCGGCGTCGGTTGTGCCGCCGCCAATATCCACCACCATATGCCCAGTTGCTTCATATATAGGTATCCCCGCGCCAATTGCCGCCAATATGGGCTCCTTCATTACATAAGCGGCCCTCGCACCCGCTTTCATTGAAGCTTCCACCACTGAACGCCTTTCGGTCGAAGTGACACCGGCCGGAACCGAAACCATAACCTCCGGCTTGAAAAGATTCCACCGCCCAAGCGCTTTATTAAGAAAATATCTTATCATCGCTTCGGTCACGCGATAATCCGCAATCACGCCGTCTTTCATCGGCCTGTATACCATTATATTATCGGGAGTTTTTCCTACCATCGCCTTGGCTCCATCCCCCACCGCCAGGATTCTGTTATCCGGAACGGAAACGGCTACCACCGAGGGCTCATTCAAAACAACGCCTTCGTTCGGCACAAAAACAAGCATATTTGCGGTTCCCAAGTCTATTCCAAGTTTTTTGATAAAAAATGCCATGGCTATATCCTTTTTATATCGGCGCCTAGATTTTGCAAGCGCTCCTCAATTTTCTCATAACCCCTGTCTATTTGATATACATTTTTTATTGTGGATTCCCCCTTCGCAATTAATGCCGCGATTACGAACGCCAAACCCGCGCGAAGGTCCGGGCTTTCAATCTCACGCCCATGAAGTGGCGAAGGGCCATGAACTAATACCCTATGCGGGTCAAGCGTAGTGATTTTCGCCCCCATGCGGCTTAATTCATCCGCGTAATTCAGTCTGCCGTCAAATACCGTTTCAAAAATCATACTCTCTCCTTTCGCTTGCGTCATTAAAACCGTAAAAGGAGCCTGAACATCCGTTACAAATCCGGGATATTCTCTGGTCTTTATGTCACAACTGGTAAGAATTTTCGGCTTCGAAATAGAAACACTATTTTTTTCGATTTTTACTTCCGCTCCCGCATGTTCCAAGCTCGAAATTACGGCCGTAAGATGAGCCGGCTCGCAGTTTTTCACTTTAATTTTTTTTCCAAGCGCCGCTCCTAAAATTAAAAAATCCCCCGCCTCAATCCTGTCAGGAATTATTTCAAAAGATCCCTTTGCCCGCAAAAGTTTTCCTCCCGTGCCATCTATTTCAATTATGGGCGTCCCCGCTCCTTTTATTTTGGCCCCAGACCTGTTTAAAAATTCGGCTAAGCTCGGAATTTCCGGTTCCATGGCAGCATTTCTTAAAATTGTCTTTCCGTGTGCCAGCACGGCCGTCATCATCAAAGTTTCCGTAGCGGTAACACTAATGTTCCTGAATGTAATTTCCGCTCCATGGAGTAGCTTGGTGCTTACCTCATACCCATCTTTGCTTTCACTAATCGCGGCCCCCATCTTTTTCCATCCCTCTAAAAAAATATCTATGGGGCGTTTTCCGATTACACACCCTCCGGGATGGGGAAAAAATACTTTTTTAGTTCTTGCAAGAAGAGGTCCCGCAAGCACAATCGAGCCCCTAAACCTTTCCGCTATGCCCTTTTTTAAATCTTTTCCTTCGACACCGCGCGAATCTATTTTAAAACGACTATTCGAAATCTTGGTGACATCCGAACCTATGCCTTCAAGCAAGTCCATCATACGGAAAACATCTTCGATTGATGGAATATTCTTCACTTCAATCGGAGTCGAGAACAGCAAAGAAGCCGGCATTATTTTGAGCGCAGAATTTTTTGCGCCCATGACTTCTATCTCCCCTTCGAGTTTTTTTCCTCCCCTTACCGTAAATTCCGCCATTTATTTACTTTAATTCACTTCCTGCGGAATTTCAATTAATATTTATAAATGCTAACGCAATTCAAAAGAAAGGTGATTCTCTGGATCTCGATCGCTGCTTTTATTGTGCTTATGCCGGTAGTAATGCTATACGCGCTCGGATACAGGCTCGACGATACCTGGCAACTGCGCAAAACAGGGGGGATAAACATAACTTCCGATATAACTGGGTCAGAAATATTCCTTAATGGACAACTAAAAAAAACTACGAATCTTCTACAAAAAGATGTATTTATTGATAATTTAGCCCCCGGCAAATACGAAATTCAGGTTTTAGCAAATGGATATTTGCCCTGGGTAAAAAAACTGGAAGTTTTCTCCCAATTAGTTACGGAGGTAAGACCGCTTTTGATTCCTAGCGACTCAAATCTGGAAATTATCCTACGCGGACAATTTTCCGAACTTAGGGCTTCTCCTTACGATTCACTAGTTTATTTAAGCGAAGAAAAAGACAACGAAAAGATCCTGCGCTGGTTTTTACCAAAAACCAGGGAATTTTTATCTGATACGGGCCCTCTTTTGAAATATAAAAAAAGCTTTGAATTGGTAAGATGGCTTCCGGGGGGCGCAGTCTTTAATATAGATGGGAAGGTCAGGCGCGTTCTATTTAATCTGGGGAAAAGAACCGTCAGCGCCGTACCCATTGGCGACGAATCCCCTCTGAAAAACGGGGAAGAGCTCGCCCAAGTTTTTGAAAAGAACGACCCTCGCGACGCCGTGCAATTGAAATATTCTCCGTCAGACAAAAATATGGAAGCAACCTGGATCGCCGAAACCATTCGGCCGCACTATTTTTCGAGCACCACGGAAACTCTTATTCTAAATAAAACTTTTAGAAATTTTGATTTTTTTCCAGAAAGGCGCGACGCCGTCATCGCGGCATATGATAATGGAGTATGGGCGATTGAAATTGATTCGCGCGGCGGAAGGCTCATTATTCCAATATATAAAGGGAAAAATCCCGATTTTATTCTACTTCCGGACAGCAGAAATATTTATATTCTAGACGACAGAATACTAATTGAAGTTTCTCCCTTCGCCAAAAATAGATAATGAAAGAGATTTAGCCTTCTGCCAAATATCCCCGGCTCCCATAAATATCAAAATAGTTTTTGTTTTATAATTTTCAGCATTGAATTCCCGAAAATGAGCCGCTCGCGCATGTTGTTTTTTTGCCTCGCCTATCAAATCTTCAATACTCACCGTTCTGTCTTTCTCGCGCGCGGAAGCATAAATATCAGCGAAATACACTTCGTCCGCATCTTGAAATGCTTTTGCAAACTCTTTCAAAAATGTCTTTGTCCTTGTAAAAGTATGAGGCTGGAATATAGCAATTATTTTATGGCTGGGATATTTTTCGGAAATTGCGGCGAGCGTCGCCTGAATTTCAACAGGGTGATGGGCATAATCATACATTATTATAAGGTCGCCCTCTTCAGGAGAATAATAATCAAGCCTTCGCCCAACCCCTTTAAAATTATTAATGCCGGAAATAATAATTTCTTCCTTGAGTCCCAACAACCTTGAAAGCCTGATAGCCAAAAGAGCGTTTTTCCTGTAATGCATGCCTGGGAATATAAAATGCGCCTTCGAAAATAATTGTTCATCCCCCTCTTTCGGTTCCGTAACAACGAGCGCTTGGGGATTCGCGCGAATCCAATCCGTAAAGGCTTTTTGATAACTTGCAGGATCTTTAAAATAATCCGGGTGATCGTAATCGAGCGAAGGGATAATAATTCCAACAGGCGTAAAATATTTAAATTTCTCCTGATACTCGTCGCCTTCCACAATAAAATATTTTCCCTTGCCGGAGCGCACAGAACTTCCCCACGCTTTTACGATATCACCGGTAAGCACACAGGGATCAAGTCCTGCGGTTTCGAAAATCTGGCCCAATATTGCGGTTGTCGTTGTCTTTCCATGCGTTCCCGTAATGACTATAGTCTCCTTCCCCTTTGCGTATTCACCGACCGCCTCCGCGTAACTTAGTTCTAAAATATTTAATGCTCGCGCGCGTTCCATTTCCAAATTATCTTTCCACGCAGCCGAATAAATAACTAAATCCAAGTCTTCTGCAATATTCTCAGAAGAAAACGGCAATATATTAATTCCGTTTTCCTTTAAAACTTTCTCCGTCGGGAATTCTTCTTCGGTATCCGAACCCGTAATAATCGCTCCTTCGCTTTTCAACAAAACCGCGAGCCCGGACAACCCAACCCCTTTAATCCCCACGCAATGAATTTTTTTATTTTTCCAATCCATACTAAACCACCTCCTTTAAATAGCACTCCTCACAATAAACAATCTCGGATCGTTCAGGCGCGTATGAAGTCTCAAACTCGTTAGTACATCTTCCTTCATGATTATGACTTGCAGTATTCTGGTAGATTTTATAATCACACATGCATTGTCTATGCCATAGTTTTAAAGGATTCCTCTGCTTGATTCTCTGGTAATGTCTGCAGTTGGGACAGAGTCTTGGTAAGGGGATGTTTTGT
>JACOXM010000015.1 GCA_016176285.1 Candidatus Giovannonibacteria bacterium
CGCCCCCCACGTTTTTGGAAGAAAACACACCCCCAAAAACAGAATGGGATTGGCAAAAATTAGCGCAAGAGGACGACAATATAGTCTAAATTCAAACCCTCGCGTTCGCGGGGGTTTGAATTTGATTACAAAATTTTAAAAGCCGGTGGGTTTGATTCCTCCGGCTATACTCGATAGACATTCCTACAGAGCCTTCTCTGAATTTTTGACGGTATTTTCTTCTTTCCATCTATCAGGGTCCAATACATCTTTCGAAAAGGCTTTGCCGCAGATGCAACATCTGATGTAGTTGATGGGATTATAGTCGATGCACCCCGGACAAAGAGTATGCTTACACCAGATACACATAATATGCCTCCTTTCCTATTTAGCGGTTTGTTTTTTCAAGGCCCTTTGATCGCAAGTCATTCAGTAAATATTCAAAAGAGTGCTTCCTTATCGTTCCCACAAATTGAGAACGAAGGTTCGATGTTTCGGCGATTACTATTTCAGCCGCCACTCCTGCCTTTCCGTTCGGCATATCGACTATCTCCTTAAAATTCAGCATCTGGAATTGCCGATTAATCCTGATAGTTTCAATAAATAAGTTCAGGAGATTGCCGACAAATGCACTGTAATATTCAGACTCTCTGCCATTCATCACGCCCACATGTTTCCCGAGAGATAGTCTGCCCATTTCCCGAAAATCAAAGAAATCATATGATTCCCGGAGAATCCGGCCCCGCCACTCGCTGAAATCAGCATGATTAGAAGGAATGGGGTCTCCCAATAACCCCTGTAGTACCGTAATTTTTTTCTGCAGAAGTTTTTTTGGACCCTCACCGGCACTAGCATATTCAGCCCCATTAACGATCATTACCAACAATAAACAAACGATTTCAAAGAATTTCTGCTTCATAAACACCTCCTGGCAGAATAGATATCACCTTCAGATTAAACCATCTGCATAATTTGGGGGTGTGTATTACTTATTGATCGGTTGCGGTTGAATCTCCACCGTTCGCCGAGTTGCCTCCTGTTTCTGCCGAGACTTCAACATTATTTTCAACTACTGCGGAATTGTTATTTTCAATATTGATATTTTCTCCACCTCCGCCCGAAATTTCTGCAACATTCGTATTCACGACATTAATTATTGTTGCGCTCGCACAGGCATTTCCGGTTATTATTATTCCCCCATTGCCGCCATTCCCGCCTGATCCATTTGCATTATGGCGCGATCTTCGGCGATGTCCTCGATGATCGTCTCCATCCTCATCATCCTCATCATCCTCATCCTTATCATTATCGTCATCCTCATCCTTATCGTCATCGTCATCGTTTTCATCATCATCGTCGTCGCAGACGCCATGATCTTTTTTGGACCGGACTTCGTTTGAAATCCTTTCGACATCACTAAAACCAGCCGGAATATAAAACAAATTCGCCTGCCACGCTTCATATACAAAATCAAACGAGCAAGAAACATTCCCAAAATCTTCCGCTGAAAAAGGCAAGGACACGTGAAAAGTCCATTCGTCTCCGGCATTGCCGAAATCAACCGATGAATAATTAAAATCGAGCAGTTTGTTTGAAAAAACAGTCGAGCCCTCAAGATTCGCGGTAAGCTCGAGCGCTTCGCAAAATTCATTATCGCCTCCCGTTTGCTCCGCACGAACCTTATATTTAAAAGGTGTCGAGTCGTCATCCACAACCTTAACATCTCTCGAAACCGTATCACCGGCATCCATATCATCAACATCGGCGACGGGCAGAAAATCATTGGCGGACAAATCAAAATCCAAAAGAGCGGCCCGTAAAATATTATTTACATAAACCTCAACATCCGTGAAATAAGATAAAGCCGTGCCCGCGGAGAAGAAAATAATGAAAGTTATCAAGCTAATCTGAAACAAATAGAGTTTCTTCTGCTTTGTAGTGGTCTTAAGTAATACTCTTGGTTTAATATCAATAACTTTCATGATTTACGAATTACGATTTAGGATTTATGAATGTTTTGGATTTAGTAATCAATCCCTGCAATAGTTGATGAGCCACGTTTGCTTCAGAAGTAATTTTTGAAAAAAGAGGCTCTTTTAAATACCCTACGTCTTTCGAAATCAAAAGCTGATTCTCTAATTCCAGAAGTGAGCCTTGAGCTAAATAATAAAATTGAACTTTTTCCTTATAACTATGTCTGCCAAATCCTTCGGCGATATTAGATGTAATTGAAGTGGCGGCTCGTCTCATCTGATCAATAAGCGAATACATCTCTTCTCTTGGAAATGATTTTGTTATTTTATATATGCCAACAACTAATTTGTGGCCTTCCTGCCAGACTCTTAAATCCGCGAACGCTCTAATCTTTTGTTTTTCTATTCGTAAATCAATATTCATAGATTATTCTAATTATTCTTCATTCTTAAATCGTAAATCGTTATTCTTGATCCTCTTAACCTCTTTAATAATATTTTCAACTTGGCTCCAAATTACGAGCAGGGCCGGAATAATCACTAGCGCCAAAAATCCATACGGTTTTTTCGCGGTCTCAACCGCGTATCCGGCATACGGGACGGAAAATAAAACCTTGCCGACAACGCTTCTGCTCAAAACCGCCTCCCCGTCTTTTTCTTCGTTCGCGTCCCCCTTTGTAATATATGAAATAACACCGTTCTCGTTTTTTACTTCCAAAATTCTATGCGTTATCGGAACTCTCTTTCCTCTCGCGTCCTTAAAGTTTCCGTCGAAAGTAATTACATCGCCAACCGAATAATTTGCTGCCGGTTTGATAAGCACAATCGCTCCGGTTTTTATATTCGGCTCCATTGAGCCGGACTCCACAACTTTTATCTGAATATTTCCTTTCACCGGGAAAGCTGAAACTGCCACAACAAGAGCAATTAAAATAAGCGCTCCAAAGAAAAGATAGTATAAAGTTTTGCCGATTTTTTTTAACATAACCGAGGTTTTTCCAAACCTCTAAAGCCTAGCCATGCGTCACAAGCGCATAGCTAAGCAAAGAGATTTCGAATTCAGAATTTAATTATCGTCGTTTGTGATTGTGCAAGTTATTGCTTGCCCCTCGTTAAGCGTTACATTGCCTGGAATAGTCGCGGGACACCCTGCTCCGGAAACTCCGGTAAGCGTATATCCAGAAAATGCATCTTCGCTGATCGAATGGCTAGTGTTTGCTGACACGGCAACGGAAGTATTTTGCGGAACTACAGTTCCATCAATCCTCATTGTGAATTGAATTGGAAGCGCCGTGCCCGAACCGTTATTCACGACATTTTTGATAAGCGTGATAGAAGGCGCGATATCGTTATTCGTGATTGTACAGGTTTTATTATCTCCCGAAGCAAGCGTAATCTGCCCCGCCGCATTGCAATCTCCGCTGATAGTCGCCTGATAACCGGAAACTCCTGTTTCAGTAACAACATAATTTCCCGCGGCTAGCGATGTCGCAACTCCGCTCGTAACATTTGTAACAACTGTCCCAATAACCGCAAGCTGGAAACTGCTGATTGTTTCGTTGCCTCCGTTATCAGTAACAATTACTTTGTTTACGGTTAGAGTTGCTGTTCGCGGTGTAGTCTCGCTGCAGAGAAAACCCGGGACGTGCCTTGCCTGAAACGCGCGAAATGCCACGTCTAAAGTTACGCCGTCTGTCTGCGTCTCGTTTCCAAGAAGCGTGCCGTCGCAAGTAACACCAGGTCCTGTCGGATCGCTTGGAGATCGTCCTTGATCTCCGTTATCCGGCGCAAGAGGCGCTAATCCCAAATTGCCAAAGCACCACGCTTTCGCAATATATTGGGTCGTATCGCCCGGAATCGCCCCCGGAGCATTCGGAGTCCAAATATTATTTTGCGAATCCGCAAGCGCTACGGAAAATTGGCGATCTTCGCCGAATAGATTTGCGACGGTCTGAACGCCGTTTGTTATTGGATTTTCACCGACTTCATAAACATTATCTCCGTCATCCGCCCACCAGAACATTTGGAGATTTTGAGCAAGTTCGCCGTCCCAAGTGTCGTTGATGTTTTCCTGCGCGTCTCCAGAACCAAGCTCCGGCTCGTTCGACGACTCATCGTCATTCGAAGTAAGCGTCATATCCATGCAAAGATACGCGTCGTTGTCGTTTACGTGCAGGGAAATCGTATCCTCGCCTTCATCATCAGGTTTTAAATCCGTGAAGTTGAAGAAAAGGCGTCCGTTTACAAGATCATCCGGTATGAGCCACGTCGTTGCCGCATTCAGTACTCGATTGTAGTAAGACTCGTTATCTATCTTCAAATCGATAGCTCCAGCGGCAAAAGTATTACCGCTTGAAGTTTCGGTATCTGATAGAAAAGCCGATGTCGCTCCAATCGCAATCGCCGAAACCGCAACTATCACGCTTAAACTTGTAATAATTTTTTTCACAAATTTCAGTCCTTCTTAATTACTAGTTATCGGTATCGTTGTAATGGATGTAGACATTACCTTCAAACAAGTACTCGCTTGGCGTCCAGTCAATCATCGACTTAGTAGTGCGATCATAATCTGACGAAAGAACAAGCCAGATTTTTGCGCCAATGGCAAAATTTCCGTCGGCCGGCATCGGCAAATTTATTCCGAGGTTCGTTCCATTAACAGTAGTAGACGCGATATTCCCGGAGACATCTGAATTAAACGTTCCAATGAATGCGCCTGGATTATTCCCCGGCCATCCATCAGCGTAATAAATCAGATCGTAATCAGTATTTTGATTTAAACCTTGGGCGCTAAAAGTATAATCGAAAGTCGGACCGTTTCCACCCCACGTGAGAATTCCAAATCTATTGTCATCAATTATTGTCCACGGACCGCCCTGCACCTCTCTCTCATTTTCGAGTCTTAAGAAGTTTGAAGTTGTTTGTGTTGCAGTCGAGCAAAGAAAATTCGGATTGTTTCTTGATTGTTCAACGCGAAATGCAATATCCGCGACCATCATGTCTGTTTGGGTATCATTACCCATACCAGCGCCGTCACAAGTAATTACACCTCCAACTGTACTCTGCGTACCCGCGCACCACGCAAGGCCGATGTATCTCGTCTCTCCGGCGGGAATAGGATTCCCGGTAACAGAATCCGCAAGAGTATAGGTTCGTCCTCCAAGAACATCGCTCGCAGGTCCGGATTGATTCGAGAAAAGAAGAGGTTCTGACGTATTACCTTGCCAGATGTTGTCTCCTTCAGCCGAGTCTTGCCCTTGGCCTTGGAAACCAGGATTTGTACCTTGGTCAAGCCAAGCCGCAAATTTAATGTTCTGAGCAAGCTCCCCATCAAAAATGCTGTCGGTGTTCTGCGGGTCTCCCGTAGCCAATTCCGGTTCCGTTGAACTAACATCATCGTTTTGTGTAATATTTACGTCCACACACGCCCATGCAGGATTACTATCAATGTGAAGCGAGATTGTGTTCTCGCCATTGTCGCCAGGTTTAATGTCTGTGAAATTGAAGAATTTCTGCACGCCATTTTGCAGATCAGTCAAAGTCCAAGTTCCATCGCAAGGAGAATCTTGAGCTGGGTAGTAAGGCTGCGGAGTGCCATTTTCTGGCTGCCATGTGTAAATAGGCCCGTCTCCTGTTGATCCAGTCCGAGTACAAACCATTCCATTGTAATGCTGTGTGCTATCAACCTTCAGATCAATCGCTCCGGCGGTGAAAGTATTTCCCGCTGAAGTCTCCGTGTCGTTGAAGAACGCGGTCGAGGCGCCTATAGCGACCGCGGCCACTGCCGCGATTACGCTCAAACTAACTATAATTTTTTTCATAATTTAATTTAAATTAACTAATAATCTAATAAATAAAGCGACCTTTTTTTATTTTTACCAATACAAAAATCAACTAAGTTTCCCCTGAAAATTTATTGGTCTATATATTTTAACAAAATTAAATTACCCGCAATCTTCGAAACATTGTCAAAATCTTCACAAGCTGTAACTTGCCTGTGTATATCATGTTTAAAAACTTTAGAATAAATTACGCCTCCGGGTTATCCCCGCTTTTCCTCAAATAATAAGCGATTATAAGCGCGAGAAACGCCGCGAATATGATAGGCAATAGGAAACGCGAATTTAAATATGCAAGCGCCGCAAGATTTAATCCTGGCTTATCATTGTCGGGAATTTCCTTGATAGGATCCGCCGGTTTTTGCGTCTCGGCTGTAATTATTTCATTTTCTCCGGCATCGCCCGCGTTGTTAGCATTTTGAATAGTGTTATCATCTGATAGCTCCCCCGCTACGCTGGCTAATACTATCTCGCTCTCGGAGTTTTCAATATCCGCGGGAGATGACAAATTTTCATCGCCGATCCCGCCGCCGGAATTTTGTGAAGTCGCACCTTCAATTTCGCCATTTTCGATAACCTCTATATAACTTTCCGACTCAACGACGTATCTATCCACCACCAATTCGTCTTTCGCCGTAAATTTGGCGACATTCCTGTAAATCCCCGGCTTCGCGTTTTTTAAAATTTCGAGTGTATAGGTTACGATAATCTCCTCGTTTCCGAATACGGTATCCAAATTCCATTCGCGCGTCGTAACCGGCTCGGTGTCGGTCGCGTAATACAGAATATCGACGATTTTCGCGTCGTATCCCTGCCCGGAGCCGTCATTCGAGAGAACGATTTTATAATCAACGGAATCTCCCGCGTGAACGGTCGAACTCGTCGCGTTGTGAGTCTTTACGATTTTAAAATCCGGCTGGGGATTAGTCGCGATATTCGGAACATATGTAGACACGCGCGTCAGCACGATGGAAGTAGTTTCCACGTTATCGGTTTGCGATGCGTCTTTTTCAAACGCCTTTATGGAAGCTGTATTCGAAATCATAGTATCGCCCTCCGGAAGATTATCTCCAATGCGTACGTCGTACGAAATTATTCTCGATTCGCCGGGCTTCAAGTCGCCCAAATCCCAGCTGATTTTATCTCCGTCTTCGGAAAGAGTACCGCCGTTGTGGTTATCAACGCTTAAAAAATGCTCGTTAAAATCATCGACAAGCGTTATTCCCGTGGCATCCGTATCTCCATTATTAATGACTGTGAGTTTGTATGTGAAAATATCGCCTGGCTTCGCTTCACGGGGAATCGAAGAAGCGCTCTCCCCAATCCACAAATCCGGCCTTCCGAACGCGATGTTTCCGTTCCAGTTGCCAAATATATTCACGAGGGCGAGCACCCAATTCCTTCCAAGCACATTCGTATTTACGACATTCACCACATTTGCCGCCGCGTTCGCGTCTCCCGTAACGATTACCCCTCCATTAGCATTTCCATTTACACTATTTTGTCCAGTTAGGGCAAAAACCCTGACGCTATTTTGAATAGTGGCGTTATTTTCGTTTGAAATTTCCATATTGCTTCCGGCACCTCCGCTATTGCCGCCGCCGAGCAAAATCAAGCCGTTATCGGTTTGGGTCCAGGAAAATCCTTCGGGGGCGGAGTAAACATTGCCCGACCAGTCTCCAAAAAATCTAAACGCGACATAAACGGAATCGGAACTTAATACATTAGAATTTACTTGATTCAATACATTTACCGCGGAATTGGAATTACCGGAAACAATTAATCCGCCAGATTCCCCATCGGCGCTGTTTTCGCCCGTTTGCGCATCCACGGATACGCCGTTATCAACGCTAGCGGAATTGCTATTGCTAATGCCCGCAGGCACGTTTAACGTGCAGCAGAGATTGAAATTATATTTTGATGGAAAAATCACGTCGCCGTTCCAGTCGCCGAAATTATTAAATACCAATAGTAAATAGTTTGAACCGACGACATTTGTATTAACAACGTTCAAAACATTCGCGGCCGCGTTGGCGTCGCCAGTGGCGATCACGCCCGATCCGTTGCCGGAAGCTGAATTTTCTCCGGTTATCGCCCGGACAACTATATCATTGGTAATTTCAGCATTATTTTCATTATTCGCACCGATATTTAAAATTCCGGAGCATTCGCCGCAAGATTGAAAATTTTCCAAACTTGTTAAATCTAAATCCCCGAAGAGCGACGAAAACGCGTTTAAAATCGCCATCCTGCCATTGGAGTCGATTATATTCGTATTTACAATATTAATTACGTCCGCGGCCGCGTTGGCGTCGCCAGTAATAATTGTTGAGGTCGCGCTATTTCCATCGGCAATATTTTCGCCAGTGGAGGCAGTGGACGAAATCTCATTTGAAACTTCGGCATCGTTTGTGTTTTCGACTTCCAGCGAAACTTCCGGAGTTGAAGTGGAAGCTTCCAAAGTTTCAACACCTAGTGTCGGGGTAGGCTCCGACGTGGGTGTGGGTTCAGGTGTCGGGGTGGGAGTTGGTTCCACAAGCTCCACTTCATTGGTATTCACAATATTTTCCGCAGATACTTCCGACATTGCGTCACCCGTGGTTATTTCGGTTGAACTTGCCATTTCATCCGCCTTAGCCAAATCAAAAGACATCGAAACATTCAAAAATGACATTAAAAGAAGAAGTGCAAACGGCACCGCTATTTTTCGAAATTCAAAAAATTTTATTTTAGTTTTATACATAAACTTAATTTATATTCACGCATTAACCCCACTTGGCGACCAAGTCGCCAAGTGGGGTCCAAGAATCAGCGTCGGATTCTTGTTACGTTCGAGTTTACAGTGTTGAATACTGTTGCAAGTGAACCAGCGCTTCCAGTAAGGATATCTCCGCCCGTTCCACCGCTTCCAGCATTTCCTCCGTTTCCTCCGGTGTTATCATCGCTGGCATTTGACACTGTTCCGCCATTTCCAGCTGAACCAGCATCACCGCCGTTTGCCTGATTGCGCCCCGTCTTTGCGCGAGCATCAACATCGTTTTTTACGTAAGCGCGATTATTATTACCAACATTTACGTCGTTATCTCCGCGGCATCCGCAGTCAGCGACAACTCTTGTCCTGTTTGAATTAACATCGTTTGCCACTATGGCAGCGGCGCCCGCGTCGCCAGTGGTAATAATACCGCCCGTTCCACCGCTTCCAGCATTTCCTCCGTTTCCTCCGGTGTTATCATCGCTGGCATTTGACACTGTTCCGCCATTTCCAGCTGAACCGCCATTTCCAGCGTCAGCAGTGTTGCCGCCAGTTGAAGCTGAGACATCAACGTAATTTTTAACAGCTGCGCTGTTAGTATTCGAAACGTTAACGTCATTATCAGATGAGCTCCAGTGGTGCTCATAGGATGCCAATACCGGTGACGCGTAAAGGCTAAGCGCCAGCGCCGGCATTAACAATGTTGAAGTTAATATTTTTTTAATCATATTTTTGTTTATTGAATTAATTCTTCTTATAAGACATTCGACCTTTTAAACCATGCCCGGAAAGAGGCATGCGATCGCCTGGATGGCGCCAGACTCTTTCCCTGCACGGGTAAAAACCTCCAAAAAAAATTGGAAGCTTTTATCCGACGAGAAATAACAAAAAAAGCCTTTCCTTTTGCAAGAAAAAACCTCTCAATAATGTCTATGTAATTGTGTATGGGGAAACTTGCTAAAAATGCCGCCATATTTATCGCTTGAGCCCCGGTTTCCCCGTCGGGACTGATTACAAAATAAATATAATGCTTATGATACTTTTAGATGATAGACGAATGTTTATATAATGTAAAATATACAAACCCGTGAATAGGTTTCAAAAGGCATATATGGGCGCCGAACTAGGGGAAACAAATGAAATTTGTTCAGTCCGGCGTCCATATATACCCTCAAAACACACTAGAAAACAACGCAAAATTTAGGCAGATAATACAATGCTGCCAAAATTTAGTCAATATAAATTATTGTTTTTAAATTTTTTTCCTTAATTTATCTTCAAGAGTTCAACTTCGAAGAAAAGGATGGAATTTGCCGGAATTGCCCCAGGAATTTCCCTTGATCCGTAGCCGAGCTCCGGCGGAATTGTGAGTTTTCTTATCTCTCCCTTTTTCATGCCGAGTAAACCCTGGTCCCAACCCTTAATTACATATCCACTACCCACTGTAAAATCGAATGGGGTATTTTTGTCGCGGCTTGAGTCGAATTTTTTTCCGTCCGCGAGCGTTCCCACATAATGAACGGAAACCTTGTCCCCATTCTTCACAGCAAGCCCGGTTCCCTCTTTAACTGTTTCAATTTTTAATTCTGTCATCTTTTCAGAATTTTGCGTGCTTACAGGTGGTACTCGATCGCCCCTGGACACATAATAAAATATGGTACCGGCTATAATAACAAAAACTAATGCTCCTATAAGTTCATAATTTTTCATAAATCTAATTTTAATTGTTATATTAGAAATTGACAACGTTTAATTTTCCATCAGCCACTGCACCCTGCCAACCGTCCCGTCCGTAAGGCGCACTTTAATCCCCCGCGGGTGATCATTTTTCGAAGTCAAGATATCCTGTACCGTTCCCTGCTTGTACTTATCCGTTCCGTAATTTTCTTTTTCTATAATCCAGACCACGCTACCGGGCCTGATTTGGGATCGCAAAGGCGGTTTTTTATTATCAAAGCGATTTTCCGGCATCAAGTTTTCTTAACCAATCACTAATGGCGTTTTTAAGTTGAGAAATATCAATTTCTTTTCTAAATGAATGCGTGGCGCCTTTTATAACCGCGATTTCTTTCTCTCCAGGTAATGCTTTAAACAATATTTTTTGGTGTGCGAGCGGGGTTGTCGTGTCCTTATCGCCGACGATTATCAAAACAGGCATCGTAAGTTTTCCCGCAAGAGGAATTAAATCATATTTCAAGCGGTCAACTACATGCGACCATGGAAGCCTTTTTATGACGCCGGGAAGGGAAACGCTTTCTTCTTCGCGCCATCCTGTCCGCTCCCATTCGGCGCGGATCTCTTTGAAGTGCTCTGTTTCGGTAGATAATTTTCCAGAAACTACGGGCGATATTGGAATAAGCGCTTTTACTTTTTCGGGATGCTTCTGGGCATAGAGTGCCGTCGAAATGCCACCCAAACTGTGGCCGCAAACAATAAAAGGTTCTTTATACCAATTCTGCGTACCAGACCACTCGATTACATCCTCGAGATCCTCATAATAATTTGTCGTTGTCGCGTCTTCGTATTTTCCATCGCTCTCGCCGAAAGTATTAGTTGTATCGAAACGTACTGTAATATATCCATTTTCCAAAAATGCTTCGGCGGCGGCTTTTATATGCGGCTGGCCCTTAAAACCTCCAAGCCCATGCATAACGAAAGCCAGACCACTTTTATTTTCGACACCTTCCACTAACACGCAGACTTTCTGCCCCTTTCGGTTTTTTATAAATTGTTTAATCATGATTCATCTAAAATTATTCTATCTTTCAATAATTCTTTAAAATACATATCCAAATCTTCCAGTTTCAAAATTTCCTCCCAATCGAACCATTTATAAAATTCGTGCTCGTTCGCATCTAATTTAACCTCGCCATCGGCTTTCCCAATATAAGTTAGGCGTACGACATGCTTATTTGTATTTTTTAAAATATCCTGCGCCGCAATTAATTTTGGCTCGCCCCCTAAAGTTAGGCCGGTTTCCTCCATCATTTCTCTCTTTAAATTATCCAGAAGACTGCTTCCCGGATCAATTCTTCCTCCTGGGATATCCCACAAATCAGCAATTCCAGGATATTTCTCAGCAGATCTTCGTAAAAGTAAATATTCTCCCTCCTTATTCTTTAAAATTATTTTTACCCCGACTTGTAGGATCATTGTTGTGATTTAGTGTAAATCTCGAGGGTTTGCCTCGCGTTTGGTTCGATTGGAAGCTCTTTCAATGCGTTACGAGCAGGCATCCAAACAAATTCCTCCGCCTCTTCATTCAGCTGAATTTTTTTACTATTAACGCGTACTACTTTATCAACAAATATATGCTGAATTCCTGATATGTAGTATCCCGAATTTTTTATTTGGTCGAATGTGCAAATATGCCCGCCCACCGTCGCTTTGAGCCCGGTCTCTTCATTAATTTCTCTTAACAAAGCTTCGTCCAATCTTTCATTTCTCCTAACTTTCCCACCCACCATCGAAAATTTATCCCCCCATTTATGCGTTTTTACAAGTAAAATATCTTTTTCTTTTTTTGGTCTCGATGGTTCATATTCAATAATGCCTCCTACGGCGACCACTGAACCCGGAACCATTAATTCCTCCCATAATTTATGAATTCTCGATTCACTTCTTTTTACATGCGGTTTGGGCAAAGATTTATTTCTATTTATATATTCTGCGAGATTCTCCGGCTTCCAAATCGAATTATTATGGAAATATGCTGGATGATCGGACGGGTTTTCCTGAAAAAAACATCTGATATTGGAAACCTGTGCGATCCCTAATTCGTAAGATGCGCTCTTCCCGATGTATCCTTCCGGATTTATAAAATAACTGAAGCCATTCTCGCCCAATCGCTTTAAATTGTGCAGATATAAAAGCTCAATCATTCGGTGATCTTTCTCTCGATCTGTTTCCAAAACCGCAAAACCATTTTCAACGGCTTTAATTTCAGACATCGCTGGAGCCAAAACTTCGATTCCTGCAGACGTGAAAATTCCATGCACTTTTTTTATCTCATCAAAGTGTTTTTGAAAACTACCATGCAAAACGCATCTAAATTTTGGCCCTACGGAAAATTTAAGAGTTTTCATATTTCTTTAATTCCTAAATCTCGGCATATTTTCTTTGCAAGGAATTTATTAATTTCATTATGCCTAGGCACAGTTGATAGTCTCTTAGTTGAAGGGTTGAAAAAGACGCTATGCCTAGCGCCTTCACGAATAAAAATACACCCTTGCTTCAAAAGATATTTAATGAATTGTTTTTGGTTCACTAATTCGAAATAGTTATCAGCTCGCGCGTAGCCCTTCCCGCAGAGCGTGAAAGTAAACGATTAGTTTCCAAAATCAAAATGAGGGCATCTCTAAGGTTCTCCTTTGTTTCTTTGAGAGTTCTTCCTTGGGTATTAACTCCGGGAATTTCTTCAATCCAACCCAAATACCACTTTCCTTGCTTTTTATATACGGCTGTAAACTGTTGTTTTAGCGCCATGAATATATATTAGTAAAAGACGTCTCAAAATTCAATTCATTTCCCATAACATTTTTTGATATGCAATATTAATAGAAAACTAATTTATAAAGATTTCTTTTCTTTTTTGCTCTAGTGTCGTTGGTTCTGAATTAAATCTTGTTTTTTCCGATCTTTTGCCTTCTAATTCTTCAGCGATAATTTTTGATACTCCTCTCTATTCACAAGCTCACAACGTTTATATTTTTCCCCCGAAAGAATCAATGGTACCAAATTTTCAAAAAATTTTAGAGTCTTCATGATTTTAATAAGTTTTAGAGGTTCGTCTTTCTAATCTAAATACTAGGATAATTTTTTTGTCAGAATAGATTTTATAAAAAAGTCGATAGGAACCGATTCTCCTTCGCCACGTGTTCTTCTCACCTTTCATTTTCTGGATATCCCCAAAAAAAGGATCCATCGGCAAAAGCCGAATGACCTCTAAAATCGTTGTTACATAACTTTTTGGAATTTTTTGAGTTCTTTAAAAACACCGGGATCAATTTGCAAATCCCAGTTTCCGAACGAGCCCATTATATGAAAGCGTTTTATTTCGTTTTAAATTATTCTCTGCCTTTTTTAATGAATTTTTTTGCGCACGAGTAGGAGAAAACTCCTTAATTTTTTTTAATTCCAAAAGCTCCTCATATTCTTTTCGAGATAAAACAACCAAGTCTCCCTTTTTCGCTAATTGCTTTGGAATAGTAATGCTAGTCATAAGCATACCTTACCATAGACGATAAAAAATTCAATTTATTTCCCATGTCCAGTTATGCCAAGGGAAAAGCCAAAAATGGAAATGAGACGTCGCTGTGTTTTCCTCCTGAACTAGAGTTACCGAAGAAATTTCTAGTATCTTCCGTAAGGCTGCTCGAGCTACTTTCATAAATTTTGCGAGCTCTTCCATCTCGCTATCAGTAAATTCATCGATGGAAATAATGTGCCTTTTAGAAACAATTACAACAAAACCTTCAATTGGCCATTCTAAATCCTGTTCTAAAACAAAATTTTCTGTTTCCGCAATCCTTTCGATGGGTAAAGAAATTTTACCGCTTTGAATGGCGCAAGCGATACATTTAACCTCATGTTTATTGCCGTTTATATCTATAATTTCAATCATATTATTTCCCATGGCACTTCTTATATTTCTTTCCACTTCCGCATGAGCAGGGGTCGTTGCGACCGATTTCTTTTTTTGCTGAAACTTGGACAACTTGCGC
>JACOXM010000016.1 GCA_016176285.1 Candidatus Giovannonibacteria bacterium
GGGTTTGAATTTAGACTATATTGTCGTCCTCTTGCGCTAATTTTTGCCAATCCCATTCTGTTTTTGGGGGTGTGTTTTCTTCCAAAAACGTGGGGGGCGCGTTTTCTCGGCTTTGCAATTGTACTGCACTTGGGCCGATTGCCTGGTTTTGCATCTCTTGCATTTTTCTTCTTGTGTGGAAGTAATACCAGAGAAATAAAATCAAGGTTACGAGCCAGAGAATCCATCCGATCACGCAGTAATTAGCCTTAAGCCAATTCCAGAGGTTTAGTAATCCCAGAAGTGATAAAGCTCCCAGTCCAAAGAATTTCTCCTGTGGTTGGGAGGTAGTAGTAGCTGTTGTTGTCGATGTTGTTGCGATTTTTGTTTCAATCCCTCCTTTAGGTTTTGAAGGTGCTGAATCACTTGTGGGAGCACTAATTATCTTTGGCGTCGGTGTAGGCGCAATTACTGTTGGTGTCGGCGTGGGTCTGGCTGTCGGCGTTGGTGTCGGTACAGATGGCAGAGGCAGAATGACCAACCCTAATGGCGGTCCGCCGCCCCCTCCGATTATATTGCCGCCCCCTCCAAAAATGGGTCCTCCCCCTGTAACCGGTGTCGGAGTAGGTGTGGGAGTCGGGGTAGGTGTCGGTGTGGGAGTTGGAGTGGGAACAGTAGTTGTAGCTGTACTGCTCGCAACCAATATTTGGAAGCTCGCAGTAGTTGTACTTAACGCATCTGAAACGCATACCGTTACGTTATATGGCGTTGTGGATGCCTGCTCAATGCTAGGCGTCCATAGGATGAGCCCGGTTGTGGTTGAGATAGTCATTCCGGACGGAGAAACAGGAAGACAGAATGTTATCGGATCATTATCCGGGTCTTGGGCATCTACATCATAAGAATATTGCTCTGTTGAAGTCGCCCTTGTTGGGGGATTGAAGTTTACGAAGAAGGGCGGATGGTTAATTGTCGTGGTGCCTGTAACTGGGAAAACCTCAATTCTTACTTCATGGGTTGTTGTTGCTTTGGCGTCCGAAGCAAAGAATTTTGCTGTGGTCGTGCCTAGGCTGGTTGTCGCTGTAGGGGTCCAGGAAAACAGTCCGGTTGACGTTGCCCAGGTCGCTCCCAAGGGGAGCACGGACGAAAATGAAAGTACGTCTTCATCGGGATCTTCGGCCCGGACATTAAACTCCAATTTTGTTCCGAGTGTTGTAGAAGCCGTTGTCGGACCGGAAAAAATCGGTGGATGGTTTACTGGTGTCGGGGTCGGCGTAGGTGTAGGGTTTGGCGGACAATTTTGGGAATTAGTCTGATTTACATCGACATCAACGTTAGTTGATCCAGTGCTAGTTGCATTTATATCAACAATGGCTGTTTGTATCTGTGTGCAAATCGGCGTAGGGGTCGGTGTTGGAGTAGGTGTGGGAGTAGTGGTAGGTGTCGGTGTGGGAGTGGGAGTTGGTGTCGGTGTGGGATATGGCGTTGGGGTAGGTGTTGGGGTAGGAATAACATCATCGTCATCGTCGCAATCTTGCCAATTTGACTGGTCAATATTGACGTTTATATTCGTTGTTCCGGTACTCGACGCATTAATCCCGACATTTGCCGATTGCTCCTGGGTGCAAACAACCGTAGAGCCTTGATGTGCAAAGGACGTAAATGGTAGTGCGTATAGCGCAAGAGAAAGAAATATTGCATAAAATATTCCTTTCATCTTGTTTATGATTCAGCTGATAATTTCGACCTATCAAGGAACAATATACTAATGTAACATTAAAATTGAAGACGTAAAGCTTTACGAAATCTGATTTGTGTAATAAAAAATAATTATCCACAGAATTTACACAATTTATACTAAATTTATCAAGAGGTTAGAAAGAAATGCACAATCGAATCGTCTAATAGTCAAAGGTTAGGTTATAATTAAGCAAGGAATGTAAAAGGAGAGTATTAGGAGAGTATTATTGGATTAACAGAAGAAGAATGAAAAAAATTGTGCCATTTTTTGTGGCGTTACTATTATCAGTCGGACAGTTTTCTGTCCCGTTAGCGGCAGTCGCCCAGACTTCAACTACATCTTCACAAAGCGTTGATGCGTTGATAGCCCAACTCGAAACGCAAATTAAAAATTTACAGTCACAGCTCGAAGCGCTTCGTTTGGCAAAATTGCAAGTCAAGGATACGCGGCGTGAAATAACACTTCTTTCACGCCAGCTTAGAGAAGGAATGTCCGGGGAGGATGTCAGACTTGTGCAATTATTACTAGCGGCCGATCCCGAGGTTTATCCAGAAGCCCTTATAACCGGCTTTTTTGGCAAAATGACGGCTAAGGCTATAAAGAAATTCCAGAAAAAACACGGGCTTTCGCAGGTCGGGATGGTTGGCCCTCTTACATTGGAACAATTAAAAAAACTTATCGAAGATACAAAAATAAAAGAAGATGACGACGATGATGACGATGACGGACGCGGTAGAAATCGCGGTAAGGGAAAAAGATTTTGTATTCCACCTGGGCATTTGATCGCGCCAGGATGGTTAAGGAAGCACGATGGAGAAATTCAGCTTGTGCCGCTTTGTAATGCGAAAGCAACTACAACCCCGCCAGTAGCTACACCAACCCCGACCCCCACTCCAACTCCAACGCCTGATACTACTGCTCCGGTAATATCCGATGTATCGGCAACAAGCACGACTGCAAGCGCGACAAATATTAGGTGGACTACCAATGAATTTTCGACGAGCGAAGTGTGGTTCGGAACTACAAATCCGCTTAACTTAATACTTTCACAGCATTTAACTGACCTCATTATGTCTCAAAGCCATTCTGTTAATCTGACGGGATTGACTGCCAGTACGACATATAATTACCTCGCGGTTTCGAAGGATAATGCTGGAAATATCGCGACGTCTACGCAGTTCTCGTTTACGACAACCCCTTAATTTACGGCAATCAGGTTGACAAAGGGCGGATAAATCCGCCCTTTTATTTTTGCCGATAATCTGTTATATTTATGCTCATGTCTAAGGGAAAATTTTTATTTCAGAAAAAATTTATCAAATATTATGCGGCCTTAGCGGCGGTTCTAGTCGGCTCATGGTTTTATTTTAGGAGTCCCAAGGCGCCTAATTTGGAAACGGCGACGGTTGCCAGGGGAGATATTTTACAAGAAGTAATGCTCACCGGAAAAGTAGAGCCAAGCGATAAGGTTGATCTCGGTTTTGACAAGGGCGGCCGCGTTACAAAAGTTAACACATCTATTGGCAGCCGCGTATCCGCCGGTAAAATTTTAGTTGAACTTTATAACGCGGATATAGCTTCCCAATTGAAGGAAGCGGAAGCAGATTTAAAGCGGGAAAACGCACAGTTGGATAAGTTAAGGAAAGGGCCCAAAGAAGAAGATATTAAAGTTTCTGAGGCGAAGGTTGATGATGCTACGCAAAATTTAATTGATAAAATCGAAGATTCATTTACAAAGGCCGATGATGCTATTGGAAATAAAATTGATATAATTTTTTCAAATCCGCGAAGTTCTAGCCCGCAGCTTATTTTTACGACTTCTCCCCAGCTTGAAAGCGATCTTGAATCAGGGCGCATTTTGCTTGAGTCTCGTTTCAAATCCTGGGTGTTTTCGCTCAGCCTCCTAAAAGATGATTCAAATCCTTATCCTTTTGCCGGAGAGACATCCGAAAATTTAAAAAATATTAAAAGTTATCTCGATGTGGTGGCCTTGACGGTAAATGGATTGGAGGCCCATTCGGGTTTGACACAAACCAGTATAGATACGTATAAGAGCAATGTTTCAACGGCAAGGACAAACATCAATACCGCTATCAATAATGTTTCGAGCGCAGTATCGGATTTAAAAATTTCAGAGAGGGAACTTTCTTCCGTGAGGGCAGGAAGCACGGAGGAAGAAATTAAAGTCCAGGAAGCAAACGTCGAAAAAGCCGAAGCGAATCTTAATAATTTAAGATCACAATTTTCGAAAACGCGCTTGTCGTCTCCCATATCGGGCGTTGTTAGCAGGCAAGACGCGAAGGTGGGGGAAATTGTTTCCGCATCCAACTCTATCGTTTCAGTTATTTCAGACGCGAAATATAAAATTGAGGCGAATCTACCCGAAGCAGATCTAGATAAAGTAAAGATTGGGAATTCGGCGAGTATAACGCTTGATGCGTTCGGCGAAGGCCTGATATTTAAGGCGAAAGTAATATCAATTGATCCCGCAGAAACCGTCGTTGAAGGAGTTTCGACGTATAAAGTGACGTTGGAGTTTCTGGAAGCGGAGGAAAAAGCCAAATCTGGTTTGACTGCAAATATCAACATAATAGCAAACGAGAAGCGTAATATTTTAACGATTCCTCAAAGAGCAATCACAACAAGGGAAGGTTATAAATTTGTGCGGATCTTAAATCCAGATGGAAGAGTTGACGAAATAAAAATAGAAGTCGGGCTTTTAGGCTCGGACGGGCGTGCGGAAATCGCATCTGGCCTTTTGGAAGGTGCGAATGTAGTTATTTCCCGTGAATCTAATTGAGGTAAAAAATTTAAGAAAAGATTACGGCGAAACCGAAGGGGTCCCCGCGCTAAATGGGGTAAGTTTTAATATTTCTGCGGGCGAGCTCGTGGCAATCATGGGGCCGTCGGGATCCGGGAAGTCCACCCTTCTTCATATTTTGGGATTTTTAGACAAGGCAAGTTCCGGACAATATTTTTTTGACGGGAAATCGATCGAAGATTATTCGGAAGATGAGCTCGCGAAAATAAGAAACAGTAAAATTGGTTTTGTTTTTCAGGCATTTAATTTACTTGCGAGGAATTCCGTATATGAAAATGTAAAGTTGCCCTTATTATATTCTTCGGTTCCGGAAGGCGAGTGGGATGGAAGAATCAGAAGTTCAATCGAGGCGGTTGGGCTCGGGCATAGAATTGGCCACGATCCTGCGCAATTATCCGGAGGGGAGAAACAAAGGGCGGCGATAGCAAGGGCATTGGTTACGGAGCCGGATGTAATTTTTGCCGACGAGCCGACGGGAAATTTGGATTCAAAAAACGGCGAGGCCGTGATGAAAATTTTGACGAATTTAAATATGTCGCTAAAACACACAATAATACTGGTAACACACGAGGAATCGATTGCGAAATTTGCCGGGAGACTGATTTATGTAAAAGACGGAAAAATTGAAAGCGATAAAAAAATATGAGGACAAAATTTTTATTCAGCACTTCGTTAAGGGGCCTCGGCGCGCATAAATCGCGCTCTTTCTTGACTATTCTTGGGATTGTTATCGGCATTACGGCAATTATTCTTGTAATGTCCATCGGGCAGGGCGCGCAAAATTTAATTTTGTCTCAAATACAGGGAATGGGTTCAAAAACAATTGTCGTGGCACCCGGACGCCAGCCTTCAGGGCCGTCTGATTTTGCGCAGATTTTTTCCGATTCACTGAAAAAACGGGACATAGATCTTTTATCTCTTAAGGAAAATGTCCCGTACGCGAAGCACATAATTCCGGTGGTTTTTGGCGGTGAAAATTCTTCGTACGGCGATGAAACATACAGGATGACAGTTTTTGGGTCCGATGAGAGAGTGTTCGATATATTTGAATTATTTCCAGAGGCCGGAGTCCTGTTTTCCGAATCAGAAGTTAAGGGACACCAGCCTGTTGTTGTTATAGGAAGCACGGTAAAAGATGAATTATTCGGGGATTCCGAGGCGGTTGGAGAGCGTATCAGAATAAAGGGTAAAAATTTTCGAATAATAGGAGTTTTGCCGAAAAAGGGGCAAGTTTCCTTTTTCAATTTCGATACAATGGCCGTCATTCCTTATACCGTGGCGCAGGAAGATATTTTTGGCATCAAATATTATCACCGCTTTCTTATCGAGGCAGACCAAGAATCTCACATTGATGCGGCCGTAGACGATATTAAAATCGTTTTGAGAAATTCACACAACATAACCGATCCGGACAAGGATGATTTTTTTGTGGAAACCCAAGCGGATTTGGCTTCGCGCATCGGAACGATAACCGATATTTTGACACTACTTTTAGTTTCTATCGCCGCAATATCACTAGTCGTTGGGGGTATTGGTATAATGAATATTATGCTTGTTGCCGTTACGGAGCGCACAAAAGAAATTGGGCTTAGAAAATCAATCGGCGCTACTAATCGAGATATCCTGCGGCAGTTTTTGCTTGAAGCGATAGTATTAACAAGCGTCGGGGGACTGGTCGGAATTTTTCTAGGCGCATTATTTTCATTCATAATTTCGGTTGTACTTACAAAAACGCTCGGACTTTCTTGGAGTTATTCTTTTCCGGTTTTCGCGGCGGTGCTGGGAATCGCCGTGTCCGGGATAATCGGACTTGTATTTGGAATTTACCCCGCGAGAAAAGCTTCAAGGAAAAATCCCATTGAGGCATTACGATATGAATAAATCGGCCCGTATGCTATATTTCTCCTATGAGAATTAATTTTAAATTAGCAAAGAATCCAAGCCCGAAAATATCATTTGTCTTCTTTATTTTTGAAGCAGATAAAATTTCGGATCAGCCGCTTTTCAAATTTTTGAACAAAACCGAATCGGATTATATAAAAAACATTTCTGCTTCCATTAAAATCAAATATAAAGACATAAAAGTATTTGCGCTGCCGGGAGAAAATAGAAAAATTATTGCGATAGGCTTGCCTAAGGAGAAAAATTTTTCAGGCGAGAAAGCAATGTTTGCAATGAGGATGGCGGTTTGGGCGGCAAAGAAAGAAAAAATTGCGGAATTTGCCTTTTGGGTGTGTCCCGTTGGGAGTGAAGAAAAAACCCGCGAATTTTATGAATCCATTTCGCTTAACGCCGTTACTGCGAATTTCGAATTTATTAAATATAAATCCGGAAAAAACGAGCATGTGTTTGTGAGGGAAATCCAGGCAATTTGCGCGAATCCCGATAAAAATATTGCGGAAGGATTTAAGAGGGGAATGACTATCGGTGAGGAGATTAATGCCTGCAGGGAGCTTGCAAATACTCCGGGCGGAGATATGACGCCGCAAATTTTGGCCAACCACGCAAAAAATGATTCAAGGGGAACGAAAATCAAGACCACTATTTTTGATGAAAAAAAAATAAAATCGCTCGGCATGGGCGGCATTATCGGCGTTTCAAAAGGTTCCGCCGAAAAACCCCGCTTTATTATTATGGAGTATTGGGGTGGGCAGAAAAATGAGAAGCCGGTTGTGCTTGTCGGCAAAGGCGTTACATTCGACACCGGAGGGTTGAATTTGAAGCCAGACCAGGCGATTTACGAAATGCATATGGATATGTCCGGCGGTTCCGCCGTAATACATTCCATCAGGACTGCCGCGCGCCTCGGACTCAAAAAAAATATTGTTGCGATTGTTCCCGCGGTGGAAAATATGCCTTCGGGCTCGAGCTACCATCCCGGCGATGTGTTAAAAACAATTTCCGGGAAAACTATTGAAGTATTAAATACTGATGCGGAGGGAAGAATTATCTTGGCGGATGCGCTTTCATACGCGAAAAAATATAATCCAAAATTAGTTGTTGATGTTGCTACTCTCACCGGCGCCGCAATTGTTGCGCTTGGGCAAAGATATACCGGCCTATTCACGCCGGATAAAAAACTCGAGGAATTATTTAGAAAACTTGGAGAAGAATCAGGGGATAAAGTATGGCCGCTTCCTTTAAGCGAAGATTACGAAGACGAAATAAAGGGGACATTCGGGGATTGGGCAAATGTCGGCAAAACTCGCTACGGAGGAGCCACAACTGCGGCAGTATTCCTGTGGCAATTTACAAAAGACTCAAATGGCCAGCTGTATCCCTGGGTCCATCTTGATATTGCTCCGCGAATGACCGCTATTGAAGGCGAATACCTGTCAAAAGGGGCCGCGGGCGCGCCAGTGCGGCTTTTGGTAAAACTTCTCGAAAAATTTTAATAGCTTTTCTCCCAGCGGTGGAAAGCCATATTTACGATCGAGAATATAATCCCGAAAATAATGGCTGTCCAAAAACCGGCGATTTCGAATCCCGGAACTATTGCCGACGCAAGCAAAAGCAACAGGGCGTTCAAAACCAGAGTAAAGATTCCAAGGGTTATGATAGTAATCGGCAAAGTTAATACGAAAAGAATCGGCTTGATCACGGCGTTAATAACTCCTATCGCCAATGCGGCGACAAATGCCGCCATGTATCCGTCCACAACCACTCCCGGTAAAATATAGGCGACCGCTAAAACAACTAAAGTATTTAAAACGAGACGTAATAATATTTCCATAAAATAATTTTAACACATTATGCCTTGCTGATCCTTTCTGTGTATTGGCCGGACTCGGTATTTATGCGGATTACGTCGCCCGTTTCTATAAAAAGCGGCACATTTATATTTAGATCATTTTCGAGCATTACGCTCTTCGTTCCGCCCTGTGCGGTGTCTCCCTTGTTTCCGGGCGGCGCTTCTTTGACTGTGTAATCAACTTTCACCGGTAAAATGATATTTATTATTTTATCGTTGAATTTATACGCGGTTACTTCGAGGTTCGGTTTTAAAAATTTCGCGGAATCTCCCAATAAATCTTGGGATAAATTAAATCTATCTTTTGGGTTGTCCGGTTTTTGAAAAACATATTCCCCACGATGGGAATAAATAAATTTAATTGTCTCGCGTTCAATGTCCGCTTCCTTCACGGAATCGGACGGTTGGAATGTTTTTGCTACTACTTTTCCGGAAATTAAATTTCTTATTTTAGTCTGCACGGACGGTTTTCTTTGCTGCATGCGCACAAATTGATAATCCAAAACTTCGTACGGCTCGCCATCGAGTATAAATTGGGTTCCGGGTGTAAGTTCTGTATATGAAAGCATTGGGGAAGGATAGCATAATTTTTCCCAATAAAACAAGGGTTTTTGTGGATTTCCAAGAATCATTGACAATTATCCCATTTTGCGATACAATATGGCAAAGATTTTTCTTTGATTTGTAAATAATCCTAAACAGAGGCCATTTAACAGGAGGATCACATGAAAGCACAGATACCGTTTACTGCCGAGGTGAAATACGAGGGACACATATTGCTGGAAAAAAGCGACGGATTCGTCGGAAGATTACTTCCGGGCAAAGCGACAATCGAGGTTAACCCTGAACCCGGGAATAGCGTTTTCGCGTTCAATGTAAATAAAAACAAAAATCTTTCGGAGAATCTGTTCAAGAAGAATATCGCGATCTACAAAAACGGGAACGGCGTTGTGGTTGCTGACTCTCAAAACTCCTTCATCTTGTTGGAGTTCTTCGAACCAAACAATTTAAAAGTTTGGGAAGTCTCATTAACCGGGTGGAGGGGCAATTTTTACCTAAAAAAACAAATCCTTCACAGCGCGTTTCTCTTCTTTGGGGGGACGTCAATATTAATCCCGTACTTTAAGCATCCTCTCCGTAAATGGCCGCAACTTTGCTCGGTGGTGGAGGATCTGGTTTATGCGACAGATCTCGCTTTCACAATTCCGTCCATCGAAAAATATGAGGACGGGAGAAAGTGTGATATGTGTGATCTGCCTTCTCACGCCGGGCGGGTGGTTTTCTTTTCATGGGCTCGAATGTTTGGCGCCATCGAATGTGCAGAAGGCGTTGCGATGGTGCATTCGTCGGAACTTCCTAAGAGACCCTGGACACAGATTCCCTATTTGAAAGTTGGGGAGATTGTACACTATGACCACGTAGAACCAACGAAACCTCGAGCTGGGAAAGTTAATACATTCTCAATAGAGGCAATAGGCATAACCCCCCTCGCACCTTAGTTTTCAACGCTCCGCTGCGGAATATTCGAAAGGATATTCCACAGCGGAGCTATTTAATTTTTAGAAGGAGAGAGAAGGGTGGTGTGTAGTATGCGGACGATCGTCTCCATACTACTAGCCCCTGAAATATTCCAAAATTTTTAGCGAGAAGCTATAATGATTTATATTTTATGTCTGATTACAAACCTACAATTGGACTCGAAATTCACGCGGAGCTGAAAACGGCGACAAAGATGTTTTGCTCGTGCAAGAATGATCCTGATGAAAGGCATCCGAATATAAACGTCTGCCCTGTATGCCTCGCGCACCCGGGGACATTGCCAGTTGCTAACAAGGAGGCGATACATAAAGTTTTAAAATTCGGCGCCGCAATCGGGGCTGAGCTCGCGGATGAATCGCGTTTTGACAGAAAAAATTATTTTTATCCGGATTTGCCGAAGGGGTATCAAATTTCACAATTTTTACACCCGCTTGTGAGGGAGGGTGTTCTTGAGTTGCCTTCCGGAAAAAAAGTCAGGATCACGCGGGTGCACCTCGAGGAAGATGCCGCCAGAAACGCGCACGAAGGTGGCGCAACTTTAGTTGATTTTAACCGCGCGGGAGTTCCTTTGATGGAATTAGTTACGGAACCGGATATGAATTCCGCGGCCGAAGCAAAAGAGTTTGCCCAAGAACTCCAGCTAATTTTGAAATATCTCGATGTATCGGATGCTGATATGGAAAAGGGTTTGATGAGGGTGGAGGCGAATATTTCCATTTCTAAGGATAAGAAACTCGGAACAAAAGTTGAGGTGAAAAACATTAATTCTTTCCGTGCCGTTGAAAAAGCGATCGAATTCGAAGTAGGTCGGCAAGCAAAATTACTTGAAAAAGGGGAAAGAGTAACGCAGGAAACCCGCGGATGGGATGACGTGCATCAAAAGACTGTCTCCCAGAGATCAAAAGAAGAAGCGCACGATTACAGATATTTTCCGGAACCGGATTTGCCGCCGATGAAGATTTCGGAAGTTCCGGAATTTTCTTTTGAGAATTTAACATCGGAATTGCCGGAGCTCCCCAGCCAAAAAAGAGAAAGGTTTAGAAAAGAATACGGAGTAGCCGGCGAGAAACTTGAAATTTTCGTGCGCGATAGAAAGCTTTCGCAATTTTTTGAGGAGGCTATCTCCGAGGGGAATAGATGGTCCGACGAGTCCGACCCTAATAAAATAAAAGATTTGACCCTTAATTATATAACTTCGGATTTAGTCGGGTTACTGAATGAAAAAGAACTCCCGATGACAGACTTAAAGGTTACGCCGGAAAATTTCGGTGAATTAATAAAAATGGCCGCAAAAGGAGAGATTTCATCCCGGGGGGCCAAAGATATTTTGCGAAAAATGGCAGAGGGGGGGGAGGACCCGCATGAAATTGCCGGGCGTGAGGGCTTAATGATTTCCCCCGATAACGGCGCGATTGATTCCATCGTCAAAAATGTTATTAATGCAAATACAAAAGCCGCGGAAGATTACAAGAAAGGAAAGGAAGCCTCCCTGCAATTTCTCATTGGACAGGCAATGCGCGAGGCCAAACAGCAAAAGATTGGCGCGAACCCCGAGATTCTCAAAGAAATATTCTTGACTCAATTGAAATAGTCAGAAGAATATATAATATTCTAAAACCCTAATACTATAATACTTAAATACTTAACATTACCAAAATACTTGCTATCGCAGGTATTTTTACAGTTTAAATTTACGCTTTAAATCAATTTCATTATCGATATGCTCTGCAATAATATATCGGACATATTCTTTGATGTTGAAAAATTCAATTATGAAATCTACTTCATTTTTACATTCAAATGGGTGTACGAAGACGCTTTTTTGCAATTGATAAAATTCCATTCTTTTTAATGTTCGCGATAAGGCATCTCTGGATTTCTTAAACTTCTCTGGGATATCAAAGACTACAATTCTCCATTTTCGATCCCAATTGATTGTTCTTTTAATATTAATTTCGTCAATTTGATAGGTTAAAGCCTTTTTTCTTCCGTTTTCTGTTAATACGATTGTTGTAGTGCCATCAGGATTATCAAACGTATCAATTAACTTGGATTTATATAAGATGCGAATTGAATTACGGAGAGATCTTTCATTGATTCTCTCCCATTCTTTTGCGGCCGATTTTAATATCCTAAAATATTGCCTTGGCGATCTTGAAAGTCCCATCGCAACGCCGGCCGAAAGAAGTAATATAATTTTTTGTGTAGTTTTTCCAAATCCGCGCCCATTTTTTTTCATAACGCCATTATAATGCATAATATAAAAAACCGTAATAATACTTGCGATAGCAAGTATTATTACGGTTGGGTTTAATTATTCTTTAATTACACTCTAACTAACCACTTTATCCTCTTATCTTTTTTCCACCAAAGCATTTGGCGGCGGACGTATTTGATGGATTCCCGATTGATGGATTCGATCATTTCTTTTTTTGATATTTTCTTTTGCAAATATAAGGCCGGATATTTATATTCAAAGCCTAGCTCATAAATACGCTTCCAGGTTAAACCAATATCCCGCAATTTTTTTGTCTCCCGAATGAGGCCGCGATCCAGCATTTTTTTGGTCCGCTGTTCAATTCTTTTGCTTAAGTCTTCGGCATTTCTTTTGATACCTATATATTTCACATTGTATTTTGATAATTTCGGATCACGCCCTAATTCCGGAACTTTGCCCAAAGCCTCGATTATTTCAAGCGCCCGTATAAGGCGCCTTTTATTTTTTCTCTCTATTGTCCTTGCCCTCGCTGGGTCTTTCTTTTGTAGAATTTGATAGAGTTTTTCCGCGGATTCTTTCTCAAGTTTTCTTCGTAATTTTAGGTTAGGAGGGACTTGCGGGAAGATTAAACCGTCTAATAAGGACTGCATATAAAAACCAGTCCCTCCGACAAGAATCGGAACTTTACCGCGGCTAAGAATGGATGTGATTGAGCCATCCGCGCATTTCATAAAATCCATAACTGTAAAAACTTTTTTGACGCTGGTCAAATTAATACAGTGGTGGGGGATGCCCTTCATTTCCATTGGTGAAATTTTGGCTGTTCCTATGGTCAATTCCTTGTAAACCTGCCTTGAATCACAGGATATTATTTCTCCGCCAATCTTTTTCGCTAAGCGCACGGCATAATCCGATTTTCCCGAAGCTGTTGGGCCAACGATAGCCACTACTTGATTTTTCATTTAAAATAAGATATAAATTATGACTTGAAAGGGGGTGAACTCATTGTACCTTTATATAAACATCAATCATAAAAACCATGTCAAAAGAGCCTACAAGGCCTTGTGCGAAATGGATGAGTTTAGTATAGGGGACTATATCGGGAGCACGCTTATAAACACGTTCCGGATGCGAACGCCGAGCGCCGATTATATAGCTTTTCCCAAGGACACAGAACTGACGGATCGGATCGTCATTGGTCGAAATCAGAGTTGGATGCGGATAGAGACTGATGATTTGGAAAGATTGATGTGGCTAATGGATCGGCTCGGCTTTGATAAACTAGAAATAAGGGCGGTAGAAAACACTTTAACATCCAGCCGCCATTTCCAAGGCTTTGTCGACTAAAAAGGCCATTTCCGGCGATCGCACCAAGTGATCGCCGTTTTAAATTTTACTTAGCTCAAAAAATTCTTCGATGGTTTTAAGTCCAAGGTCACCTTTGCCGCGTTCCCGCACGGCAATTTTTTTTGCGACGACTTCTT
>JACOXM010000010.1 GCA_016176285.1 Candidatus Giovannonibacteria bacterium
GAGAGGCAAAGGATTGTTTTGGCGCGGGTTTTCGCGAGGCATCCCAAAATATTGATATTGGACGAAGCTACAAGCGCCCTCGATAACGAGTCGGAAGCAACTATAAAGAATGCCATTTACGCTCTAAAGGGAGAAATCACAATAATTGCGATTGCGCATCGATTATCTACTATTATGAATGCGGATAGACTTATAGTTCTCGAAAACGGAAAAGTGATCGAAGAAGGCATACCGTCCCTACTTTTGAAGGAAAAAAATTCATATTTTTATCGAGTTTACAATATCATTCAGGAAGAAAATGTCTAAAGTTCTTTTTGTGATGCGTGCCACAACGCATTTTCATTATTACCGCAGCATCGTGGAAGCTTTATTGCGCCGAGGGCATAGAGTAGAAGCTATATTTGAAAGGTATGGGGAACAATGGTCGCCTGAAAATTATCTGGAGCCAGTTGAGGAATTAAAAAAAGAAACGGACCTTTTTGAATATTCCAAAGCGTTAAATAGAGCGGATTCAAAAAAATGGATTATTAGATATGCCAGAATGATTTTAAACTATAATCACAATTTAAATTTCGAAAATATGCCCCGTTATTTCAGGGACAGGGCGGTATCGACATTCCCAATAGCATTGAAGATATTATTTAAAACATGGCTGGCGAGATTTCTAATAGAGAGAAAGATTGTCGGAAAACTAATGCGGTTGATCGAGCGTTCATTTCCGGCGGATAAAAAGATTATCGAGCATATCAAAAGTTTTAGGCCGGATGTTGTGATTGCGTCAGCCGGTAATTTAACCAGCAATTCAGGCGATATCGAATATACCAAAGCGGCAAAAGAATTAAATATTAAAACGGTTGTTCCCGTGATAAGCTGGGACTTCCTTACTACAAAGGGGGCAATTCATATCATTCCTGACCGTCTTTTGGTTTGGAATAAATTCCATGAGGAGGAAGCCTTGAGGTATCACCGCTTTCCAAGAAAAAAAATGCGCATAATCGGGGCGCCATTTTTTGATAAGTGGTTTTCTCTTAACGGAAAAGAACCGGAACTTGACCGCAAATCTTTTTGTTCAAAGTATGGCTTAAGGCCGGAAGACAAAATAATTCTTTATTTGGGTTCCACGGGAAATATCGCGTCTGGCGACAGCGAGAGCCGGGTGGTGCGCGATTTAAGGGAGGCATTAGACAATTCTAGCTTCCAGGAGCTCCAAAAAACTCAAATTGCCGTGAGGGCGCACCCCGCACACTGGAAAATTTTTGAAACGATAAAGAATATCGATAATATAAAATTGATACCGGAAATCGGCGGAGTAATGCCGGATAATAAAAATTCGCTCCAGCTTTTCTATGATTCCCTTTATCACTCTGATGTAGTAGTTGGCTTAAATACAAGCGGCATGATTGATTCGATTGTCGCTGGCAAGCCGCTTATCGCTATGCTTGTGGAGCGGCACAAGTCTCGGCAGGAAAAAACAGCCTATTTCCAGCAGCTGTTAAATAGCGGGGCCGCGGGAATAGCACGCAATACTGATGAATTTTTGATTGAAGTGAAAAAAATATTTGACGGGTTTGATGAAAGAAAGCCGCTCAGGGATGCTTTTATTAAGGAGGCTATTAGGCCGCGAGGAATCAATATTAGCGCAGGCGAAGCCGCAGCCATGGAAGTTGAAAACATACTAGAGAAAATATAAAGTGAATTATGTATCTTATTGATGCGAAAGATGCCGAAGAATATTTATCTAATCCAGTAGATGGGCGAGCACTAAACGGCGGAAAACTTTTTTTAATAGAACCGCCCGAAGATACAGAATTGCAGCCGGAAGACGCCAGATGGACTAAATGGAAAAAACTGAATAAAAAATATTTCGAAAATATTCTTGCGAAGGAAAATAAATCTAAAATTGTAATTGACGTGGGCGTCGGAGGTGCTCCTTATGAAATTTTACATAAATTTGATAAAGTTATCGGAATTGATTTCTATCCCTATCGCAATGCCGTAATTATTTCCGATCTGAATTCCAAACTGCCTTTTAAAAATAATTCCTGCGATATCATTTTTATGTCCAATGTCCTGGAACATATTTCCAATCCCAATCTGCTTCTTTCGGAGTGTAACAGGATTCTAAGGGATGGGGGATTACTTATTGCGGCAGTGCCGTTCCTTGTTTCTGTTCATCGCCCTCCGTATGATTTTCACCGCTATACGAATTTTATGCTCCAGAAGCTGCTTCGGGACGCCGGATTTAGCGAAATAAAAGTGGAAGCATTGGGCTCTCCCTTGCATCTTTATGAAACATTACAAAGACAGTTTTTCTCTCTTTTGCCAAAAAATTTTCCTTCATTCTTATGGAAAAAAATCTCTTTCATATTATTCAGCTTTTTTAAAAGATTTTTCCAGGACCTTCCTCCAGGCGATCATTATGTGCAGGGATATGGATTTTCCGGAAGAAAGGAGCTAAATTTTAGATAATGGAAAAATCGCAAAGATACAAAGTTGGTGAGAAGTATATAGGCGAAGGCGAACCCTGTTTTATTATTGCTGAAGCGGGCCTCAATCATAACGGCGATTCGGAAATCGCAAAAAAACTTATTCTCAACGCGAAAGAATGCGGGGCGGATGCGATAAAATTTCAAAAAAGAAACATTGAAGATATTTTAGTTAAGAAGGCGCTGGATGCTCCGTATGACAGCCCTAACGCATTTGCCCCAACCTACGGAGAACATAGGAATAAACTTGAATTATCGAAGGAAATTTGGCTTGACCTCAAAAAATTTGCGGATGAAAATAAGATTATTTTTTTTGCGAGTCCCTGGGATATAAAAAGCGCGGATTTTTTGGAAGATTTGGGCGTACCTCTTTACAAAATTGCATCCGCCGACCTGACTAACTTGCCTCTGTTGGAACATTTGGCAAAAAAGGGCAAGCCTCTCATTTTATCTACTGGCATGAGCACATTAGAAGAAGTAGACGAAGCGGTAAATTTGATACTTAAATTCAACCAGCAATTAATTTTGATGCATTGCGTATCAGATTACCCTTGCGAGGATGATAAAGTAAATTTAAGAATGATAAGTACGCTGATAGAGCGCTATAAATTGCCAGTTGGGTATTCTGGACATGAATCTGGAATAGCCATACCGGTAGCCGCACGAGCACTCGGAGCGGTCGCGATAGAAAAACATTTTACTCTTTCGAGGGCGATGAAAGGGTCTGATCACGCGGGCTCACTTGAACCGGAGGGCTTGAGGCGCCTCGTTAAATACATAAGAAAAAATGTTGAGCCTGCCTTGGGAGACGGAATAAAGAAATTTACCGAAATGGAACGTAAAATGCGAATAAAGCTTGCAAAAAGTCTTGCGTCCACTTGCCCGATACCGCAGGGAACTTTGATTAGCGCAGATATGCTGACCATTAAGGGTCCGGGTGATGGACTTAAGCCTAGTATGGCAAACCAAGTTATTGGCAAAATCGCGAAAAACCAAATTCTAGCTGATCAAATAATCAAGGAAGACGATATTCATTGGGCATGAACGAGAAGGGCGACCTGAAGATATTGGGAATTGTCGGTTTGCGCTCCGGATCAAAGGGAATCCCAAGTAAAAATATTAAACCTTTAGGGGGAAAACCTCTCGCCGCATGGATTTTGGAAGCTTTAAAAAAATCCGGACGCGTAAATAAAATTGTCGCTTCAACGGATTCCGAAGAATACGCAGGAATCGCGCGAAAATACGGGGCTGAAGTTCCCTTTCTTCGGCCGAAGGAAATTTCCGGGGATAGTTCGACGGATATAGAATTCATAAAACACGCGCTCGAATGGTACAAGGAAAAAGAAAGCTATGTGCCGGATATCGTTGTCCGTTGTTTGGCAACTTGCCCTTTGCAGAGGGCGGAAGATATTGATTCTTGCATAGATGAACTGATAAATGATCCCGAAGCCGACTCCGCGGTTGTTATTGCAAAAGCATTTCAGCATCCCATGAAGGCGTTAAAACTAATTAATGATGGCAATGGAAGAAAAAAACTTGTTTCTTATTTTTCGCAGTCGGGAAAAGAGGTTACACCTTTGGCTAGGCAAAGTTATGAAGAGGCTTATTTTAGGGCAAATGTCATAGCTTCGCGCCATTCAGTGATTGCCGAAAAAAATTCTTTGACAGGGGACTTAGTGAGATATCATATCATACCGCAGGAGCGCGCTATTGATATTGATTCGCCATTGGATTTTATTATTGCGGAACAACTTATTGATATCCAGATATGAAACTGATTTCGATAGGCCTTCCGGCTTATAACCGCGCATCTATTATTAGAAGAACTCTTGACTCACTACTTTCGCAAACATACGGAAATTTTGAATTAATAATATCGGATGATGCTTCAACCGACGGAACGGAACAAATTTGCAGAGAATATGCCGAACGGGATAAAAGAATCAGATATACTAAGCAAGAATCGAATCTTGGCGTGAAGGGGAATTTTTATTTTGTTTTGGGTGAGGCTCACGGACAATATTTTATGAGGGCTTCCGATGATGATTGGTGGGCTCCGGATTTCCTGGAAAAATTAATTACTCCGCTCGAAAATAATTCCGAATATATTTGTTCTATGAGTTCGTTTGCGAGAGTATACAATAACGGGGAAGTGGAAGAAAATCTGATTTTTGATTCCGGCTTGAACGACGCGGGGAGATATGAAATTTTTAAGAGAATATTAATGAGAAAGAAAGGCTTTGACCACTTGGATTTCGGTATTATAAAAACAGACGTTTTTAGGAAAATTACTTCAAGACAACCGCCCGATAAAGGATGGGATGCTATAATATGCGCGGAACTTGCGCTTGCCGGAAAAATCTATTTTAATTCAGAGATACTCAGATTCAATAATAATAAATTGGAAAGTCCCCGGGAAAAAATTTCGAAGATATCGCCGAAGCCCGCGAAAAAGCTTAATAAATTTAAATTACCTATTGTGTCGACAACGTACGCAAATTTATTTTTAAATGCATTATGGAGAGGATTAACATCCAGAGTTGTCCCGTGGAGAAGAAAAATGTTTTTGATCTTTCCGTGGCTCGGGGCGCTTTATTCTAAAAGAAAAAAATTTTTTGGTTTTTATTGTAAATAAATGATTATTACTCGCACTCCTTTACGAATCAGCTTTGTCGGCGGAGGATCTGACCTACGCGAATATTATTCAAAAAATACCGGAGCGGTTGTTTCGACTGCAATTGATAAATATATTTATGTAATGGTGAATTCCAGGCCGGATAAGCAGATTAGGCTCGCGTATTCGGAATCGGAATATGTCAAAGAAGCCTCTTTGCTTAAGCACAATATTATCCGGGAATGCCTGAAATTATTAGGTTTTAAAACAGGCATTGATATCACATACTCGGGAGATCTGCCGATAGACAGAGTCGGCACGGGTTTGGGTGCATCAAGCTCATTGGCTGTTGGTGTTCTTCATGCGTTGCATGAATTTAAGGGCGAAAAAGTTTATCATGATCAATTAGCCGAAGAGGCTTGCCGGGTGGAAATCGAAATGTTGGAACATCCGATAGGAAAACAAGACCAGTATATTGCAGCTTTCGGAGGAGTTAACCTTATCCGTTTCAATAAAGATGATCGCGTGGAGGTGTTACCGATTTTGATGCAGGAAAATTTAAGAAATTCTTTAGAGAATAATTTACTGCTTTTCTACACGGGCCTTGCATCAGACTCTGTTTCGGTATTGACCGAACAGAAAAACAAAACGCAAGATAATTTCGCTGTGCTGGCAAGTATGGTGGGTTTTACCGATAAAGTTTCCGAGATGCTCGTGAACGGAGAACTCAATGAGTTCGGTAAAACATTGCACCAAAATTGGCTTTATAAAAAACAACTTGCCTCTAAAGTTTCTAATGAATTGATAGACGAATATTATAAAAAGGGACTTGCCTCCGGGGCGGAAGGCGGAAAAATTTTGGGCTCCGGTGGCGGGGGATTTCTGCTTTTTTATTGTAAGCCTGAAAAACAAGATTCATTACGCAAAGCTCTTTCCGATCTCGACGAACTCAAGTTCAAATTTTCTCCTACTGGAAGCCAGGTAATCTACGAAAGCGCGCAATAAAAATGATGCATATTTTCAGCGATCGCTGATTCTATGTATCATTTTTTACGTCGTTATTGTCGTTATTTCAGATAACCCAAAATTAAGCGAAATTCTCTTTCGCGATTTGGTCTAGGATGGCATGGAGTAAGACGGAATGGGCGGATTCCGCGATCCCATAGTCCGGCTTCGACGCGGCAACATAAATATTATAATCGCCCAATGATGATAGCGGATTATTTGGCTCAAATGACGAGAGTGTTATGACTTTGCATTTTTTCAATTGAGCCGCTTTTGCGCCGTTTAAAATATTATTTGATTGTCCGGAACTTGAGATTGCGATTAAAACATCGCCTTCGTCAGCGTGCCATTCAATCGGCTTTGAAAACATTTCATCTCTTGAAAAGTCATTTACAACCATCGAAATAAGCTGGGGGTCATTAAAGTTTTTTGAGCGGATTTTGCCTATCTTTGTAAAATCCTGCGCGTAATGCGCGGCAATTGCCGCGGAACCCCCATTGCCGATAAAAATTAATTTTTTCTGGCCGCGCGCACTTTTGATCGTATCAATTATTTCGGATAAGTCAGAGTGTTTATTGCCGGATTTATCAGTGATTCTCATATTCTCGAGGCTTTTGCCGATCCTATCGTTGTATGAGATTATTTCTTCTTTTTTCATATATTGAAATTTAACATACTAAGTTATATAAATAAAATCATGAAACAAAAAGTCCTCATAACGGGAATCACGGGTTTTGTCGGTTCGCATATGGCCGATTATCTTCTCGAAAAAGGGGATGTGGAATTATACGGAACGACCCGATGGAATATCGAACGGCTTAGAAATATCAAACATTTATTAAACGACAAGCGGCTTACCCTGATTGATTGCGATGTTACAGATCCTATTGGAGTGCGTAATCTTATACGAAAAATTAAACCTGATAAGATTTTTCATTTGGCATCAGAGAGTTTTGTGAGCCCGTCCTGGCTTCATCCTACTCATTACATGGATGTGAATTTCAAAGGAACCGTTAATTTTTTGGATGCGATTCGGGAAGTCGGGATCAACCCACGTTTTTTCATACCGGGTACGCCCGAAGAATATGGAGACGTGCCGGAAAATGAATTGCCTATAACAGAAAATACGATATTGCGGCCCGTTAACCCCTATGCAGTCAGCAAGATGGCGCAGGATTATATTGGTTATGTCTATTATAGGTCGTACGGTATAAATGTTATTCGAACGAGAGCGTTCAATCACGAAGGGCCGAGGCGAGATTATGTTTTCGGCGTGCCCTGGTATGCTTACCAGATAGCGAGAATCGAAGCAGGAATGCAGGAGCCGATATTAACACATGGCCACATTGATGACCGAAGAAATTTTACCCACGTTAACGATTTGGTAGAAGCCTATTGGCTTGCCATGGAAAAATGCGTTCCTGGGGAAATGTATCTTATTGGCAACGAAAAACCTGAGCATATCCATACTTTCCGAGAGATTCTTGAAATGCTTATAAAAAAATCTAAAGTTCAGGGAATCCGAACGAAAGAAGACCCCGAACTCGTGCGACCAACTTCGCTCCCTCGACTCATAGGAGATACGAGTAAATTCAGAAATTTAACCGGCTGGGAGCCGAAGATATCCCTTGAACAGATACTTGATGATACCCTCGACTACTGGAGGGATTTTGTAAAAAATGAATGGTATTAAGCAGGCGGTAATTCTTGCTGGCGGAAAAGGGGAACGCCTGAAGCCGATTACAGATAAAATTCCAAAACCGATGGTGCTGATTAACGGAAGGCCTTTTTTGGAGTATTTAGTCGAAGACTTAAAAGGTAAGGGAATAGAAGAAATAATATTGCTCTTGGGATATTTACCTGACGCAGTCACGAATTATTTCGGCGACGGCGAAAAGTTTGGGATTAAAATAAAATATTCAATCAGTCCGGTTGGAGATGAAACGGGTACCAGGATTAAAAAAGCGGAAGAGTATTTATGCGATAAATTTCTACTTTTATATTGCGACAACTATTGTCCGATTTCCTTGGAAAAGCTCAATGAATTTTATGCAGAGAAAAATAAATTGGCTACATTAACCGCTTATTCGAATAAATACGGTTATACAAAAAATAATATTTTGATTATCGATGGCATCGTAGAGAAATATGATAGGAACAGAGAAAATGAAAAATTAAACGGAGTCGATATCGGATTTTTCATATTAAGCAAGAAGATATTGGATTTAATACCCGATAAAAATTTTTCATTTGAGGAAATAATCCTTCCCAAGCTTATACAAATGAATGAATTATCCGGATATATTACTGATATTCCTTATGTTTCAATAGGAAAGATCGAGCGAATAAAAGATGCTGAGCTATATTTCAGTGAGAGAAAAGTTATATTTCTGGATAGAGACGGGACTATAAATGTACGCCCGCCAAAAGCCGAGTATGTAAAAAATTGGGATGAATTCAAATTTCTGCCCGGGGCTATTGATGGGATGAAATTGCTTGCCGAAAAAAACTTTGAAATTTATATCATAACCAATCAGGCTGGCGTTGCCAGGGGTTTCATGAAAAAAAATGATTTAGATGATATCCATGCTAAGTTTCATGAAGAGCTACAAAATAATGGAGTTAAAATAAGCGGCATATATTCCTGTATGCATGATTGGAACGAAGGATGCGATTGCCGAAAACCTAAGGCCGGTCTTTTTTTTAAGGCGGCACTTGAGAATAAAATAAATTTGTGCAAAGCTTTTTTCATCGGAGACGACGAGCGGGATTTGGTCGCCGGAAAGGAAGCGGAGATCGAGTCATATCTTATAAGTGAAAATAGCAATTTATTGAATACAGTTAGGGAAAAAATATTGGCATGAAAATATTTATAACTGGTTCATCCGGTTTTTTGGGAAAAAGTTTGCTCAAGGTTTTGAGAAATAGCCAGCATGAAATCCTTTGTCTTTCCAGGAAAAATTCTGCGAGCGGCTACATAAAGGGTGACATCGGCAATTTAAGCGCGTGGTCCCAAAAATTGAAAGAGTTTTGTCCCGATGCCGCGATACATTTGGCGTGGGAAAATGTTGCTAACTACAACGCTACGACTCCGGAGGCGGCCCTGGGGAATTTTATCAATTCATTAAATCTCTACAGATTTTTAGGCAAAACCGGATGTAAGAAATTTATCACCATGGGATCCGTTTCGGAGCATTCGAATAATATGAATCCGTTTCTTGCTTCAAAGGTAGCTTTAAGAAGTTTTGGCGAGGGTATTTCAAGGGATTCCAATACGCAGTTTTTATGGGTCCGCCCTTTTTATATTTACGGCCCGGGACAGCGCCGGGAAGCGTTATTGCCCACAATAGTTTCAACTCTTCTAAATAACGGAGTGCCGGAAATTAAAAACCCTTCGCTTAGGCAGGATTTTATTTACGTTGATGATGTTGCAAGGGCAATTTTAAAAATAGCCGAAAGAAGCGAGGAAAAATTCCAGATTTATGAAATCGGCCGGGGAGAAACTTTTTTGATAGGGCAGCTTGCAAACATTGCTTACAGGCAATTGGGCTTTCGGGAAAAGTATGAAGTTTTATCCGATGAAACCGGAGATATTAAACCATTGGTCGCAGACACAAACCTTATCCGGCAGTTGGATTGGATTCCCGAAGTGGATTATGAAAAAGGAATAAAAGAAATGATAGATTTTTATAGATCTAACGCCGTATGAGAATTTTCGTTACCGGTTCAGAAAGTTTTATTGGAAGAGAATTGATTAGAAAGTGTCTTCTTAGGGGCATCGAAGTTTCGGGATGCGATTTAGTTTCGCAAAAAAGCCAAAATTACGACTTTCGCAGCGTCGATATACGATCGCGCGAACTTAGGAATATTATTCCGGAAAATATTGATGCGCTTGTGCATCTCGCAGCCATAATTACAAGAGACTGCGAGGCGAACCCTACTTTGTGCTACGATGTTAATCTTTCCGGGACCGTAAACGTGGCTGATTCGGCAAGAGAAAGAAATGCAAAACAAATCATTTTCGCGTCTACGGAGTGGGTGTATGGGCAATTCAAGCCAGGAGAAATAAAAAATGAGGATTCTTTAATCGATCCAACAAGGCTTGATACGGATTACGCGCTTTCTAAAATTCTTTCGGAGTTCACACTTCGCGAGCGGCATAACATTACATTCATACCAACTACGATTTTGCGCTTCGGGATAATATACGGGCCAAGAACCGGGCCTGCATCGGCGGTGGATTCTCTGTTCGCGCAAGTTTCGGCAGAGGATGAAATAAAAGTAAATTCGTTAATGACGGGACGACATTTCATTCACGTATCGGATATTTGCGAAGGAATTATTAAATCATTTGGACTTCCAGGATTAAATATAATAAATTTAGAAGGTGATCGCATGATAACCCTTGGAGAGGTTATAGAAACCTCAAAAAAACTGTTAGGGAAAAATCCTAGAGTTATCGAAACGAATCCGTCGAATATCAGCGAAAGGCGCGTTTCGAACTCGCGCGCTAAGAAAATTTTGGGATGGCGCCCGGAAATAGATTTGGAGACAGGTTTGAAGGCTTTAATTAAACAATGAAAATCGAAGAAGGAAAAATCAAAGGATTATTTTTTATTCAACTTGAACCTAGGGAGGATGAAAGAGGTTTTTTTATGCGCGTTTATGATAAAAAAATTTTTGCCGAGCATGGGATAGATAAAGAATGGGTGCAGGAAAACCACTCTCTTTCAAGGATAAAAGGGACGCTCCGCGGTCTCCATTTTCAATATCCTCCAGATACTGAGTCAAAACTTATGAGAGTTACTTCCGGGGAAGCTTTTTGGGCCTGCGTAGATTTGAGAAAAAATTCTTCAACCTTTGGAAAAATTGACCATACTATTCTTTCCGCAGAAAAGAAAAATATGGTTTTGATACCAAAGGGATGCGGCAATGGAATCTGTACGCTGGCTGACGATGTCAACTTACATTACCGCGTGGATAATTATTATTCTCCAAACAACGAAGACAATATCAAATGGAACGATCCGGATTTGAATATTCCTTGGCCCATAAAAGAACCTTCGGTAATTTCCGAGCGCGATTCGAAAGCCCAGAGCTTTAAAGAATTTCTCGAGAAATCTGGAGGCGGGTTAGATTTGTAATATTTTCAAAATGCTCTCGCTTGCCGGAAGTCTAAGAAAATTTTGGCTTTTTAAGAAAGTAAGACCTTATACTACGCTCGAAGTTTCTAGGTTGGATGCTCTTTATTCATTTATTTTGGAAGCGAATTCATCTCTTGAGGGCGATATTGTCGAATGTGGCACATGGAAGGGCGGATCAGCTGCGGTTATGGCATATGTGTTGAGTAAATCCAGAGTAAAAAGAAATGTCTGGCTTTTTGATTCGTTTGAAGGTCTTCCTGCGCCTTCTGAAATAGACGGGCAGAAAGCAAGGAAAAAATATTATCCGGGGCTTCTCAAAACTCCCTCTACGAATATTCAAGATATTTTTAAGAAACTTAAAATTTCTTCGGATAACGTAAAAATCATAGAAGGATGGTTTTCTGAAACTTTCCCAAAAGTTAAAATTGAAAAAATCGCGATTTTGCACATCGATGCCGATTTTTACGAACCAGTAAAAATGTCGCTCGAAAAATTTTATCCGAGTGTGGTTCCCGGAGGAATTGTCGTTTTGGATGATTTTGGGACATGGGAAGGTTGCAGGGCCGCTTTTGAAGAATTTCGCAAAAAGCAAAATAAAAAAATAGATTTAATTCAAATAGATAAAACCGCTTATTATTTCCGAAAGCTTGAATAAATTTTAAAGCTGCGGTTTTTGGGGCCGCAGCTTGGTTTGGGATTAGATTTCGCAAAGATCTGGTGGAGCGAAGGCTACCGAAAGAAGGTTCGGAGAAACTTTCAGGATAGATGCGAACTCTTCTTGGATTGGAAGTACGATCTCGTCGTATTTTTCCTGGCGCGTCTTTCCGAACTTATCCTTAAACCATTTTGTTGCCTCTTCATAACGTCCGCCGGGTTCGTAGTGAGGCCGGAGCTTGTTCGCCCTGTTTTTATACGTAGTGATTTTGTTGTCGGAAACGCAGCAATCGGTATAGAGAAGAATCTTCTCTTCTGGCGTAAGCGCTCGCCGGCTCGCGCGTTCTATCCCTTCGTGCCCCATAACTCGGTAGAGACTTGCTATGATCGGCCCCAGCAATGAATTCACTTTTCCCGAAGCCTTTTGACTGATTATATCGGCCGCAACCGTCGGATCTTTATTTTTTAATCGAGCGTTTTCTCGCGCTTCCTCTTCGTTGCGCTTTGACCAGTCATGAATCAGTGACGCAGTTATGACTTCCTTGCACATGATTGAAATTCCCGCTTCGGTCAACCTATATGCCAAGGCCTGGGCCAAAAGAGCCGACACTGTCATGTGGTTAATGACGTTTATCCATAGCCGTTTATTTTGCCAATCAATGGAAAGCAGCCCGCTGTTATCCCAGAGATCAAGGGCATTCTTGTCCATAGGTTCTTTTAAGCGCAGTAGATTTTTTTGAATCGCCGCGCTTTCTCTTTGCCATGTTTCAAAGAATATGATTGGTTCCACAAATATCTCCCTTCCGCGTTTTATAGTTATATAGCACCTTGAAAGAGGCTATTCAAGATGATATAAATTTTTAATGGCATTGCCGGATAAAATTACTCAAGCGGTGATATTCGCGGGCGGGCGGGGAGAAAGGTTGAAACCTTTAACCGATTCGATTCCTAAACCGATGGTGTCCGTAAACGGCAGGCCCTTTTTGGAACATTTCATCGAACATTTAAAGTATCTTCCGGAGAAAATAATGGATCATTTCGGGGACGGTTCCGGATTAGGCTTAAAAATTTCTTATCACGTCGGGAAACCGGAAGATCTTACCGCGAAAAGGATATGGAACGCGCAGCATCTTTTAAATGATTATTTTCTTGTAACTTGTTCGGATAACTATTGGCCGGATTTTAAAATAGAAACACTTTGGAATGAATATAAAAAAAGAAATGTACCAGTTTTGGCGACAGTTTACGATATTCGGGCGGGGCACGGCGAATACGGGCCATATGCAAATATGCTAGCTGATGAGGGCTTTGTAACATACTACGGGACTAACACATTAGCTTTGGATAAGTGGGGACTTGATACCGGGTTTTTCATCGCGTCAAAAGATATTGTTGAACGTTTGAACGGGGCGTGTGACATGATGTGGCAGGAATTTACAAAATCCCTTATTCCGGCAAAACAGCTCGCGGCACATGTTACCAAAACCCCATATCACGTGATAACGAATCACTACGAGCTCGAAAAAACGGAAAAATATTTTCGCGAAAGAAAAAAAGCCGCCGGAATAAAAACGGAAATAGACAAAGAAAAATTCGCGAGAGAAATCTTGAGATTGAGGCTTTCTCAAATGATAGTAAATGAAAGATTGAAAATGGGAGAGATAAAAATTCCCGTTCACCTTGCAATGGGTCACGAATCGCTTGCGGTTTCGCTTGCGGCAATAATGCGGGAGGGGGATAAATTACTCCTCGCGCATAGAAATATTGCATATAATCTTGCGCTCTCCCCACTAAATCAGATTCTGGAAGAATACTTTTTAAAAAAATCCGGCGTTATGCAAGGCAGGTTTGGAGGGATGAATTTATTAAATCCTTCCCGCGGAATTGTATATACTTCGAGTATCTTAGGAAATCAGTTTCCTATATCCGTCGGGGTTTCGCTCGCGAATGAACTTTTGGGAAAGAATAATTTAGTAACTGTCCTTGCTGGCGATGGTTCGATAGAGGAGGGTTCTTTTTACGAAAGTCTTCTTTTATCCCAAAGTGTGAAAGCCCCCGTGTTGTTTTTGGTCGAAGATAATAATTGGTCGCTTGCCACAAAAATCGATGAGCGGCGAGTCCCAATGGATTTAAAAAGTCTTGCGAGAACTTTTGGAATGGAATACGCATATATAGAAGGAAATGATCCGTTTAATTATTTTGGAGAATTTATGAGAATTAGAAATTCAATTCTGAACTATGGGAAATCCTTTATCGTCGAAGCCAAAGTTTATACGCTTGGTGATTGGCGCGGGCAGAAAACAGAGGAATATCCGGATGGAAAATTCATTAATTATCATCAGGGAATTTCTCCCAGCACTTCTCTTTCCGAGTGGCCCTTGATCGAAGAAAGCGTAAATGATCCCATTTTTATTCTTAAAAATTATTTTTCGGACGAAAATCTAAAAACATTTGCAAAAGAGGAATTAATAAAAATCCGAAAAGAAACCGCATGAATTATATAGATTTCATAAACCAGACACTTAAAAAAGAAATTCTTTCGAAAGAAAATGTCGTTCTCTTCGGGCAGAATGTAACGACTGGCTCATGCATTAGCGGGTTCACCAAGGGAATGGAAACTAATTCCACGGGAAGGATAATAAATTCCACGAATTCCGAAAACGCTTTGTGTGGAATGGGCTTCGGCTTGATGCTTTCCGGTGCCAACGGAATATTTTTTATGAAGCAGTTGGACTTTTTGCTACTCGGGATAGATCAGCTGACCGACACGTATAATATAATTCGAAATCTGCCTAAGTTACCTGATGGTTCTTTTACGATAATGCCGGTAATAGTGGATATAGGTTTCCAGGGGCCGCAGTCGAGTCTGAATAATTTTGCGGACTTTTGTTCGATTGCAAGGATCCCCGGATACACGCTTACAAATAAAATTGATGCCGAAGAAATTTTAAATAATAAAATGATATTGCCAGGATTTAGGATTATTGCAGTTAGCCAGAGATTATTTAAAGAAGAAATAATTTCCCCCGAAAAACTGATTTATAAAAATAATGATTTAACCCTTTTTCAATATGATGACGGGAATGATGCGACAATAGTCTCGTTTAATTTTTCATTCCCGCAGGCATGGGCTATCAGAAATGCAATAAAGGAAAAGGGGATGAATTCTTCACTTTTTAATGTAAATGGAATGACGCCGATTGATTGGGAAAAAATAGTTGAAAATATTGCAAAAACAGGAAAACTAATTGTTCTCGATGACAGTAAAAGCGAAAACCTTCCACTGTATTCGCTCGTTGCCGAAGCGGAAATAAAAGCGAAACCAAAAAAAGTTATAATTCTAAAACGCGAGCTGGATAGTGATTGGTTAACCCCGAATCCCGACCAGCTTGATATTGACGTAAATAAAGTTCTCGCGGAAATATAATTTAAAAGCTCCTGTAGGATCTTGACTTGCGTCTCGATACCACAGGAGCTATTTTTTTTGAACGCAACTGGGAGTTACGGTAAAACGTACTCCTTTGTTGCGTCGGAATAATGAACTGTGCATCCCGCGCACATCGGGATGCTATTTTTCTTTCCAGCCGCGTGTATCCGGCGGAAATTCCAGTAATGTTGTGCGTTGAATACTTCGACCGGGTCTGCGTTCTGTACGTTGCCCATATTGAACTTGGCTAGATGCCAATCTTCATGGCAGATGGGAACCCGGCCATCGGCCAGAATATTTAGGATCTCCGAGATGAGAAAACATGGCGCGCGCTCGATCGATTCATCGCGCCTGGTTAAGACGGAGTTTTCGTGCGCGAGGGTATCGTCCTTACCTCTCATCGAGCCGCCCCATGTGTGGACGTCATAGCGGCCGATCAAATCGCGCCTCGAGGCGTTTAACTTAGTACTCCAGAACTCGCGGAACATCGGCCACTCGTCCCAGTTGTCTTTTTGCCGGACAAAACGAACGACGAACCGAGTCGGGTAATCTCCGGTGTTTCTCCTCTCTATCATCCCAAGGCAGTTCTCGACGACTTTCTCGAAATTTCCCCGGACCCGGATTTTCTCATAACTTTCTTTCGTGGCGCCGTCAATTGAGAAAAGGATCGTTTCGATTCCTGTCTCGAGCAGCTGTTGTTGGATTCTTGGAATTAACAGACTTGCGTTCGTTGCGAACGCGAGATTTTTGAATCCGCGGGACTTCGCGTAGAGAATCCGCTCGCAGATTCTCCTATCCATGAGCGGCTCGCCGAGTGAAAACAAATCCATCATCTCAATATGCTCGCTATATGGCACGAGCCGATCAATAATGGATTTGAACAGCGCTTGGTCCATAGGGCCTTTTTTTCGACCCAATGTAGAGGGATTGCTTTCGGCCTCCGACCACGGGCACATAGTACAGCGGAAATTGCAATCGTAAATGGTCTCGATTGTAACGCGACGTGGTATTAGCAGTCCGTTAAGCATCATCATCCGCGGTTTAGGTAATTTATCTGCTAGTGTCATAACATCTCCCTTTATTCTCCCCCGGCGATTCTGAATGTCTCGCCGGTTATGTAGTCTCCATATTCCGAACACAGGTGCAACACCATCCCCGCAACATCTTTCGGCTTTCCGACATGGCCGAGCGGGATAAGCTTTGATCTCGCTTGCCATCTTTCCTCATTGTATCCATCGGTCTTGAATCTCATCGGTGTGTCTATCAGTCCCGGTCGTATGGAATTAACAAGGACATTATTCGGCGCTCCGTCTCGTGCGAAAGCTTTCATCATAGAATCCATCGCGGCCTTTGACGCGGTGTAATGCATATTATTGATGCCTCCAAACCGGATTGCCGCCGTGCTGATGAAGATGATTCGGCCCCAATTCTGCTGAATCATGAAATTCATCGCGTCGCGCGAGAGGAAAAATGGGACCTTCACATGCAGTTCAAACATTCTGTCCCACTCTTTTTCGTTGAGCTCGGAGTAGTGTTTGTACTCCAAGCACCCGCCGGCGTTGTTTATTAGGATATCTATTCCATCGAATGTGCCCAGAAACTGCCTCAAAAGATTTTGCCTAAACTCCTTATCGAGCAAGTCTCCGCGAAACGGAACAATATATCCGCCAATGCCGATGTTGTTACTCGAAAAACGGAAGTGAAACCCTACATGGGCTCCAGCCTCTGTAAACATTTTTGCAATCTCGGAGCCGATTCCTGAACCGGCGCCGGTTATTAGCACTCGTTTGCCTTTTAGTCCGGGAAACATTTTTCCTCCTTTCAGATTAAACACCGCCGTACTTAGCCACAAAGTCTATGAAGCGGGGATAATGCTGATCTCTTTCGCGCATTATCACCCCGTCCTCGAGACCTCGAAATGGCCATTCAATCCCTAAGTAGCCGTCAAAGCAATTGATCCCCGTTCCGTGCTCATCACTGTAATACTTTTCCGCGTTTATGAGAGACGCGGAATTATCTGTGAGCGACAGGCAGCCAAACGCGAATCCGGGCTCGGCGATGAAGATATTTTTTTTCCCATCGGTTAGAGTAATACCAACCCATTGTCCGAAATGAGCACTTTTCCTACGAACATCTACCGCCACCCAAAAGACTTCGCCGCGAACGGACGTAATCATCTTTCCTTCCACATTGGGTGGCAAAGAAACATGAAGACCGCGAAGCGTATTCTTCTTTTTCGAGATTTGAAGTGTTTCCTGAACCCGCCTGGCATTAATGCCGGCCGCTAGAAACAATTCCCTATCAAATAGTCGCGATAGGCTTCCTCTCTCATCCTCGTACTGCTCGGGAATTGCCTCCCATAAACCCGAAATTGCCAATTCTCGGAAATTAATTTTCATAGAACTCTTCTCCTTTTTGGTTTGATTTTCCTAAGTAATATAGCAATTTTTCCCCCATTGTCAATTTATGAAAAAAATGAAAAAATTAATTCATGTTTTTAAAATATTGTGTCCGCAAACTTCATAAATATTATTATCACAATAAGAAAATTTCTAAGCATACAAACTGGCTTGGAGTCAGGATAAAGAAATTTCCCACGGATTGCTGGGTTTATCAGGAAATAATTTCTGAATTAAAGCCAGATGTTCTCATTGAATGCGGCACAAAATTCGGAGGAAGCGCCTTATTTTTTTCTTCAATTTTTGACTTAGTGGGCAATGGAAGAGTAATCACGATTGATGTTCAAAAAAAAGCGAATTTGCCGGTCCACCCGAGGATAAATTATATTCAGGCTTCGTCTGTGGAAACTTCAACTGTCGAGAAGGTAAGATCTATGATTAATAATGCGGATAAAGTAATGGTCATTTTGGATTCAGCGCACACAAAAGACCATGTATTTAAGGAAATGGAATTTTATGGGCCGCTTGTTTCTTTGGGGCATTATATGATTGTCGAGGATACAAACCCTACTATCTTAAGGGAGTCCGGAGAAATTCCGGGACCGGATGAAGCCGTGAAGCAGTTTTTGAAAACACACGATGAATTTGTTATAGATAAAAAAAGAGAAAAATTTTTGATCACAACTGATCCTGACGGATATCTTCTCAAAATTAAATAAAAATTCATATGAATCCTCCTCTTGTAAGCGCGGGGCTTACAACCAGAAACAGAGCGCACCTGCTCCCTCGCGCGGTTGAGTCGCTCTTAAATCAAACACATAAAAATTTAGAGATAATAATTTCCAACAACGGATCAGCCGATGATACGGAGCGAGTTGCGCTTGCGTATGCCGCGAAAGACAGCCGAATTAAATATTTCAAGCAAGATGGAAAAATAAGCGGCTTGAAAAATTTACAATTTACAGTAGAACAAGCGCGCGGGAAGTATTTTATGTGGGCGTGCGATGACGATTATTGGGAACCGCAATTCGTAGGAAAACTAGCGGCAGTATTGGAGGAGAATCCTGATTACATTTCAGCGATGAGCCATTTTTATGAAAGACGCATAGGTGGTAGCGAGGAAGAAATCAAATTGAGGCAGCATTCTTATACGAATCTTTCCAACAAAGAACTCTATAAAGTTTATCTTCGAGCGAGGGAGCGGCCGACGTTTTTGTTTGCGCTCTACAGAAGTAACGTCAGGAAAAAAATGGAGATACCTCACTGTTTCAACGGCATTTATGTTTTTTTACAGGAAGCCGCGCTTGCCGGGAAAGCTTATTCCGTCCCGGAATATCTTTTCACGTGGACTAACGATCTTCGTCCGACAATGGTGCGGCATGCCGAACATCATTACAACAGGTCCACTGTCAAACCTTTCGCAGTAACGAAATATGTTTTCACACTCCCGTTCAGATTATTCTTTTCAAAAGTTATTCCGTTTAGGAGAAAGTTCTTAATTTTCGGGCCGTGGTTGCGCCGCGCGTGGACTTATAAAATTAAAATCGCAAAAGATTTTCTCGGTGTTTTAAGAAAATGAAATTAATAAGCATAGGGATGCCTGTTTATAACGGCGAAGGGCGCATAGAGAAAGCTCTTAACTCCTTATTGTCGCAGTCGTTCAAGAATTTCGAACTTATTATCTCCGACGATAATTCCAGCGACAACACGGCAAATATTTGCGATGAATATGCCGCGAAGGACGCAAGAATAAAATTTTATAGACAGAAAAACAATTCGGGCCTTGTTAAAAATTTCGCTTTTGTCTTGAATCAGGCGAAGGGAGATTATTTTATGTGGGCGGCGCAGGATGATTGGTGGGATGAAAATTTTATTCGGAAAATGGTCGAGGCTATGGAAAAAAATCCGGAGTACGTCGTGGCGATGAGCCACTATAAAATTATTTCGGATTCCGGAAAAATTACCGAAACTTCCCTCGGAAGGCACGATTTTACCAAACTTTCCAATTACCGCCTTTTTAGAGTTATTTTAAGCGCGAAAGATAACCCAATTTTTGAATATGGATTATTTAGGACGGATTTTTTAAAAAAATTATTTTCCAGATTGAAGCCTCATTCAATTGAAGACACCGTTATATTGATGTCGGAAGCGGCTCTCGCCGGGAAATTCTATTCTGTACCGGAATTTCTGCACATCAAATATAGAAATCCAAAAAACTTGCGGGAAAGGCATTATCTGGGAAATTATTATGGCGAGCCCTGTCCTTATACCAAATTCATTAAAACACTTTTAGTCTGGCTTATAACTTCAAGGGTAATTCCGTTTCGTAGAAAGTTTTTAATATTTTGGCCTTGGTTAAGAAAATTGATTCATTACAGACGAAAGATTTTCCGGGAACTTTTTGGGCGTTTTCAAAGTTAGAATAATATACTATATTAATCGAATGGCTTACGCAGAAGATTTGTTTAACTTGAAGGATAGGGTAGCAGTAGTTACCGGTGGCAATGGCGCCCTAGGTTCGGAATACGCCGAAGCTTTTATTAAATCCGGCGCGAAGGTCGCCGTTTTTGATATAAAAAAAGAAAATTGCCCAAAAATAAAAAAATTGATGGATGACGGAAAACCGCTCGCTTATTACAGTGTCGATATTACAAAAAAAGACTTATTGCAAAAGGCATATGAGGACGCCGCATCGGAATTGGGAACCCCGACGATTTTAGTAAACAATGCCGGACTGGATTCCCATCCCTCCGCGCCTGCCGCGCAAAACGGACCTTTCGAAGACTATCCGGAAGAAGTTTGGGACGCGATGATTGACTCGCATTTAAAGGGAATGCTTTTCATGTCGCAGTTTTTCATAAAAAAATTCCGTGAAGCTGGAGAAAAAAGGGGAAGCATAATAAATATTTCATCCACATACGGGCTGGTGACTCCGGATCAATCGGTTTATGAATTTCGAAGAAAAAATGGAGAACAGTATTTTAAGCCGGTCGGATACAGCGTTGCGAAATCCGGCGTTTTGAATTTTACGAGATGGCTCGCGGAATATGCCGCACCCTTCGGAATTCGCGTTAATACATTAGCTCCCGGAGGAGTATATGCGGGGCAGGATAAGGAATTTATCAGGGAATATGAAAAAAGAACGCCGCTAGGAAGAATGGCTGAAAGGACGGATTACAACGGTGCGGTAATTTTTCTGGCGTCTGATGCATCTTCATATATGACAGGATCATTAATGGTTGTAGACGGCGGCTGGACGGCTCGATAAAACAATGGGTGAGCGCGATGTTATTTTTTCAGGAGGAAATGATTTGTTTTTTACACCCCTCTCGGAAATAAATAGATTAAAAAAGGAAATCCCCGATGAATTAAGGCGCGTAGAAATTCTTGCGGATATTTTTCGTATTAATACTCTTTATATGATTAAGCGCGCCGGCTCTGGACATATCGGAACGAGCTTTAGCGCTATGGATATTGCGTGCTGGCTCTGGCTTTCGGAGATGAAAAATCCGAACGAGAAAAACATCGGAGATGGCGATGTGTATTTTTCTTCAAAGGGCCATGATGTGCCGGGACTTTATTCGATTTTAATGGGACTTGAAAAAATTCCATTTGATTTGATTCATAAATTGCGGCGGCTTAACGGTTTGCCGGGGCACCCGGATATCTCAATTCCATACATCGCGACAAACACGGGTTCGCTAGGGATGGGGGTTTCGAAGGCGCGCGGCATGGCGCTTGCAAAAAGGTTATCCGGCAGAAGGGGGCACATTTATGTTTTGACGGGTGATGGCGAATTGCAGGAGGGGCAAATTTGGGAATCACTTCAGCCGACCGCAAACCAAAAATTCCATGAGATTACGGTCATAGTAGATCATAATAAGCTTCAATCAGATACTTGGGTAAAAAGTGTTTCCGATCTCGGCGATTTAGAAACAAAATTCCGCGCATTCGGCTGGGAGGTTGGAAGGTGCGATGGCCACGAGCTTAGAGTTTTTTCAAAGGCGCTCGGGGAGTTAAAGGAAAGAGGAGAGAAGTCAGGACTTCCCCAGATATTGATAGCGGATACCCTAAAGGGCAAGGGAGTTTCATTTATGGAACCTGATGCGTCGAGTAAGGAAAATTATAAATTCCATGCGGGCGCCCCAAATGACGAACAGTATTTGCTGGCATTTAATGAGCTTTCAAAAAAAGTAAATAAGAAATTAGACGAGTTGGGAATTTCTGAAATAAAATTTGAAAAAAATACCGCGCCCGATAGGACGACTGCAAAAAATCCCGAAAACCCCATTTCTGCTTTTGGCGATGAACTCGTAAAAATTGCCGAAGAAAGAAAAGACATTATTGTGCTCGATGCCGATCTGGCAGTGGACGGAGGGATAATTCCTTTCAAAAATAAATTTCCCGATCGTTTCAAGGAATGCGGGATCGCGGAGCAGGATATGGTTTCGATGGCAGGGGGGCTTGCTTTGCGGGGAATGATTCCGGTTGCGCATTCATTTTCATGTTTTCTAGCGCGAGCAAACGAACAATTTTACAACAATGCTTCGGAGATGAAAAAGATTATTTATATCGGAACCCTTTCGGGGCTTCTTCCTGCGACGCCTGGGCATTCGCACCAATCCGTTCGTGACATTTCTTTTGCATCTGCGAATCCGGGATTAACTATGATTGAGCCATCATGTGAAAAAGAAGCGCGAATGGCGATTAGGTGGGCCGTTGAAAAAAATTCCCAAAGCAGTTATCTGCGATTCTGTAGTGTTCCTATGGATATTTCTTATTCTTTGCCAGAAAATTATTCGTTCGAGCCCGGCAGGGGAATTATTTTAAGGGATGGAAAAGACGGAGCAATTTTTGCGTATGGGCAAGTGATGCTTTCGGAAGCCATGAAGGCCGCGGATATTTTGAATTCCAAGGGATATTCATTGGCGGTGGTTAATTTGCCGTGGTTAAACATAATTGACCGAAAATGGCTTAAACCTTTCGAAAAATTTGAAAATATTTTCACTTTAGACGATCATTACGTAAAAGGGGGGCAAGGCGAATATTTATTATCGGAAATTACTAAAACATTCAGTAAGATGCCGAAAGTTCTATCTTTCGGCCTTAATGAAATTCCGGCGTGCGGCTGGAACGATGAAGTATTAAAGTACCACGGGCTCGATTCGGAGTCTCTGGCAAATCACATATATGAAATCACTAAAAAATAAAACCGCCCTTGTAACGGGCGGCGCAGGATTTATAGGATCACATCTTTCGCAAGGACTCCTTGATATGGGAGCGCGGGTAATTGTGCTCGACGATCTAAGCACCGGCAAGAAAGAAAACATGAAGGATTTTCTAAAAAATCCGAAACTCTTTTTCATCAGGGGAGATGCGAATAATCTAAATACGCTCAAAAATATTTTCGCATCGTATAAAATCGATTACGTTTTTCACTATGCCGCCAAAGTCGGCGTTGTCCGAACTTATGAAGATCCTTTAGGCGTTTTGAGGGATCTCGAAGGATTCCGTCCGATATTGGAGCTTTCTAAAAAAAATAAAATTAAGAAAGCTATTTTTTCCTCGTCCTCGGAGGTTTATGGAAACCCCCTTGAACTTCCATCAAAGGAAGATGGAGCCCTGAATCCGAAAATCCCCTATGCCGCGGCGAAATTAGTCGGCGAACATTATTTCAGATTTTATTTTCATAAATTAGGACTGCCGGCGACGGCATTAAGATTTTTTAATGTCTACGGTCCTAGACAGGAAAGTTCTTCCTACGGTTTCGTGACTGGAATTTTTATTCGCCAGGCATTGGAAGGAAAACCGCTAACAGTTTACGGAAACGGCACCCAAACGAGAGATTTTGTCTTTATAAAAGACAACGTCCGCGCGGCAATCGCGACTTTATTTGCTCCTAAGACCGATGGCGAGGTTATTAATTTAGGAAGCGGTAAGCCGAGCACTATTTTAAATCTTGCAAAAAAAATCGCAAAGGTGTCCGAAGATCCGAAGGTGAAAATTAAATTTGTGCCGAGACCTGAACACGATTTTATTCTTTACAGACACCCGCACGTCTCAAAAATGAAACAGCTTCTGGGATTCCTTCCGGAATACTCGCTTGAAGATGGGCTCCGCATGACATATGATTGGTACAAACAAAATTATGGCAAACGAAATTAAATTCGGGAAAATAACTATCGGCGAAGGTCAACCGGCTGCGATAATCGCGGAGGGATGCGACAATCACGGCGGAAGTCTTTCGAAAGCGAAAGAAATGGCCCAGGCCGCAAAGGAATCCGGCGCTGACATTATTAAATTTCAGCTGCACATTCCCGAGGAAGAGATGGTCAAAAGCGAAATTGAGAAAGTCGCCGCATACGGAATTTTCAAGAAGTGGGGTTCACTTTACGGATTTGTTGAAAAATACCAGTTAAAGCCGGAAGAACATAAAGAATTAATGAATTATTGCGAAAAAATCGGCATCCAATATTTATGCACTCCATTTTCTTTACGAGCGGCCGAGCTTTTGAATGAAATGGGCGCAGTTGGTTATAAAATCGGATCCGGGGAGACCGAAGATCTCCCGATGATCGAGGAAGTCGCGAAAATGGGAAAGCCGATGATGATTTCCACCGGCATGACGACTTTGGACGAGCTCGATAAAGCAGTTTCGTCCGTTAAATATCTTAATTCCAATCTTTGCTTGGCGCATTGTATCTCGACTTATCCGATCAAGGCGCTTTCGATTTTAAAATTTGGAACCATTCCACATTACAAAAAAAGATATGAAGTGCCGATTGGATGGTCCGATCACTCGGCGCCGGAAGGGATTTATGACGAAGAATTGGGCAGGCAAATCCCTGAAGCTGAAATTCTTGCGGTTGCGCTTGGGAGCGGTGCTGCATTTATTGAAAAACATTTCACGCTCGATAGAAGTACGGACGATGCGGACAGTTTTTTCTCGCACGATCCCGTAACTTTGAAAAATCTTGTAAAAAATGTTAGGCATTGGGAAGCCGCCCTTAAAGTTCGGAACGAAGTTTTAAAGGAAGAAGAACCTGTAAGATTGTGGGCGAAAAGAAGCCTGGTTGCAGTTTCGGATATTCCGGCGGGAGCGGGCTTGGAACGGAAAATGTTCACATCGAAGCGCCCAGGAACCGGAATTCGTTCGTTTGAATACAAATCATATTTAGGAAAAAAAACCCTGCGCGATATAAAAAGGGGTGAGATAATCCGGGCTGATGATCTCGAAAAGTAATCGGGGTTAGTTGAAACACTTGCAATTATTTGGAAGTTATATTTTAATAATACTTCATGGCAAGAAAAATCTGCGCTATAACCGCAAACCGCGCTGACTTCAGCAGAATCGAGACGATTTTGGAAGCAGTAAAGAATCATCCGGACTTGGAATTACAGCTCGTTGTTTTGGGTTCCCATCTTTTGGAAAAAACAGGCTATACGGTGCAGGAAATAATTAAAAGAGGGTTTATTCCGGATCACATGATTCAAATGGAATTGGAAGGAGGAAATCCTGTTTCCATGACGAAATCCGTTGGACTTGCGATGGTTGAATTAGCTACTGCGCTCGATCATTTGAAGCCCAATATAGTTATTGCGCCAGTGGATCGATTTGAATCTCTGGCGATGGGAATAGCTCCCGCGCTTATGAATATTCACGTAGCGCATATCCAGGGAGGGGAGGTGACGGGTACGATTGATGAAAGTATTCGCCACGCGCTTACAAAAATGTCCCATCTTCATTTTGTTGCGACGGAGCAGAGCAGAGATAGGGTCATCAAGATGGGAGAGCCCGAAACGAATGTTTATAATGTGGGTTGTCCGGGAACAGACTTACTCCTGCGAGTTCCTCCCCTTACTCGCAAAGAAACGCTCGAAAGATTGAATTCAGGCGTTGTAAAAGGAAATAAAAAATTTGATCCCTCAAAGCCGTATTTTTTGATGGTTCAGCATCCGGTTACGACTGAATTCGGAAACTCCGGCGATCAGATCATGGAAACTATGGAAGCGCTGAAGAATATCGGAGAGCAGGTGGTGGTTTTATGGCCGAATATAGACGCCGGTTCGGATGATATTTCAAAAATTCTTCGAAGATATACTGATCACGAAATTGATCATTTCACGGCTCTTGCGTTAAAACATATTCCCCACGATTTATTTACCAATACCTTAAGAAACGCTATGTGCCTAGTCGGGAATTCTTCAACGGGAATGAGGGAGGCATGCTATTTCGGAACCCCAGTTGTAAATATCGGGAC
>JACOXM010000011.1 GCA_016176285.1 Candidatus Giovannonibacteria bacterium
CGTTAACCTTCTCGCATTGGTCAGGCGTCACCCCCTATACATCCACTTACGTGTTCGCAGGGAGCTGTGTTTTTGATAAACAGTCGCCAGGGGTACTTTCGCTGCGACCTATCTTGCGATAGGTAGGTCTTATCCCGAAGTTACGACCGCTTTTTTGCCGAGTTCCTTGAGGATCTCTCACTCGTTCACCTGAGGCTACTCGCCTCGCCCACCTGTGTCGGTTTTCGGTACGGTTTCCCTCTTCATAATTTTAGAAGTTTTTCTTGGAAGGCTGCTTTGCTAAATTTCCCATCCCGAAGGAGAGAATTTTCACCTGGATAAGAGCTGCCAAAAGGCCGAGCGCGGATTTACCTGCGCCCACTCCTCCCCAAACAAACGTGAATCCAATAACACGCTTAGCATACTAACCTCCGTCACTCCGTCAAAAAAGAAGGAAGTCACGGAATATTAACCGTGTGCCCTTCATCTGCGACTTTCGTCATCGACTTAGGACCGACTAACCCTTGGCTGACAATCATTGCCAAGGAAACCTTAGGCTTACGGTGTACAGGTCTTTCACCTGTATTGTGGTTACTTGTGCCAACATTCTCACTTCCAAACGCTCCACCATGGGTCACCCCTTTGGCTTCACAGCAATTGGAACGCTCTCCTACCAATTAGTGCTTGAATTTTGGAGAGAAGCAGATCGGAGCTTCGCTCCAAAATGCTTCTCGTTATCTACTCATAAGTTCCTTAAGAAATTTTTTTTTGTTTTCTTTTTTTACGAGGTTTTCCTTCATTTTTAGGACTATGTCTAGCGAGCGAACAAAGTCTTCTGCGATTTGTTCAATCCCTTTTTCAATTGCATGATGTGCAAAAGCCGAATCAACTATGAACAAGATCTCTTCAGGACTCAGGCCATAACTTTTGCACTCCCATGATTCGACTCGATTAACCATATGTCGCAGCTTGTCTTTCAATCGATCTTTCGCCATTGCCGGGACGATTTGCGCAATTTCCTTTTTTCGTTTCTTTACTGTCATGACCGTTCTCCTTTTGTTTCTTTGCTAGAACGGAACGCCATCCATCATATTTTCCGCTTTTCGTTGCTCCAGAATTTCGCTCATTTTTTTAGCCGCTTCCGATGCGACTTCGTTGAGCTTTTTCTTGTCTTCTTCATTTAGCTTAATCTCTCGAATCTGAGCGATACGTAAACATATAGCTACGAAATCGCAACCAAGAATGGTCATTTTTACCTCCTAACGAACTATTTTTTGTTTTCCAAAATTCAAGCACTAATTCCTCACCTTCGGCATGTGTCTTAGTCCCGATCATCTGCGGCGCAAGGTCTCTTGACGAGTGAGCTGTTACGCACTCTTTCAAGGATGGCTGCTTCTAAGCCAACCTCCTCGCTGTCATAGAAACCTCACCGCCTCACTTACACTTAGACACAATTTAGGGGCCTTAGATTGAGATCCGGGCTCTTCCCCTCTCGACCGACGGAGCTTAGCCCCCGTAGTCTGACTGGCCAGCTAAAACCTTTGCCATTCGGAGTTTGGTAGGTATGTCGAGATTTCTCCCTTTACACACCTTCCAGTAGCTCTACCTGCAAAGATAAACTGGACGCTAGCCCAAAAGCTATTTCGGAGAGAACCAGCTATTCCCGGGTTCGGTTAGCTTTTCACTCCTACCCCAAATTCATCCGATAGCGTTGTACGACTAACCGGTTCGGTCCTCCTGTATCCTTTCGGACACATTCAACCTGATCTGGGGTAGCTCACCCGGCTTCGGGTCTATGACATCTTCTAAATACGCGCTATTAACACTCGCTTTCGCTAAGCCTCCTCCCGCGAACGGGATTAGACAAAGAAGATACCATAACTCGTTGGCTCATTCTTCAATAGGCACGCCGTTAAGGTACATCGCTTGCGCGAGACCTCTTCGACTCTTTGTAGACATATGGTTTCAGGTACTATTTCACTGCCCTCATCGGGCTTCTTTTCACCTTTCCCTCACGGTACTTGTTCACTATCGGTGTTTCGAAGTATTTAGCCTTAGGAGAGTAGTTCTCCTTGTTTCCTCCGAGCTTATCTTGTTCTCGAAGTACTCAAGAAAAAAGACAAGGAGCATAAAAGGTTTTTCAAGTACGGGGCTATTACCCTCTTTGGCTGGCCTTTCCAGGACCATTCCACTAAACAACTTTTAATTTTATTGGCTCCCTTCTAGAACTATAGCTATACAGCTCCAGAACGTCTTTCTCTTACAACCCCCAGCACCACCTTTAAGAATAAATTCCAAAAAGTGGTGGCTGGGTTTGGGCTGATCCCCTTTCGCTCGCCGCTACTTAGGGAATTTTTCAATCCCTAATTCCGACGCATGAAATGCCGGAATTAAAGATTGAGTTTGTTTTCTTTTCCTCTGGGTACTGAGATGTTTCACTTCCCCAGGTGCACGCAACCCGTTAGTTACTCGGGTGCAATTCGACATTACTCGAATTAGGTTTCCCCATTCGGAGATCGCCGGATCAAAGCTTGCTCACGAGCTCCCCGACGCTTATCGCACGTACGCCACGTCCTTCATCGCCTTCGAAACCCTAGGCATCCACCATACGCCCTTAATTAACTCGCTCCGATTTAAATGCTCTACCACTAGAACATAAATCGAAACATTTTCTCTAATTTAATTTTGGTGCTTAATAATTTCTTATTAAATTTTCAAAGTCCTTACCGCTTACAATCTATAGAATTTTATTTAAAAACCCCGCCAGAAGCGGGGCAACACAGCGCAATTTCGCAAGAGTTTATCCGCTTCTAAGTTTGGTTTTAGTTAATAAATTTAACATAGATTGTATAGCTATTATATATAGGTAATTTTTGGCGTCAAGGGGTGTGAATAATTTCTTTAAAAACTTGGACCGGTAGTGAAAATTACAAGTAATTTTCACTACCGGTTTGACATAATTAGGTAAATACTATATTTAGTTAATAAAGAAAGGAGCCTAACATGAAAGAGTTCCGACCCGCTTTTTAATTTTTCATAAACAAAAATGATACATTCTTTCTGCTATCGCAGATTTTATGCATCATTTGACCATTCAATACAAATCAAAAACCCCGCTTGAGCGGGGTTTTTGATTTTCAACCGTAAGCGAAGTTATTTGTTTGAAATGTCTTTGCGCAGTCTTTCCAGGTATTGCGCGGCGACGTCTCTTCCGCCGAGGCCGAATGAAAGCCCGAGCGCCAATGAAATCGCACTAACAATTCCTATGAAGAGGTATTGAACCATCGGACCTGCGATCCCCAACTGATTCATTGCGGAAAGCAAGGCAAAAATCCAGATCGCCCATTTTGATACTCCCCCAAGAAATCCGGAGGAAGGAAGGTTTCCAGCTTTTGCGGAGCTTGTAACAAGTCTGCCGACAGTTTCCCCTATCAAAGCCGCCGCAACAAGAATTAATGCGGCTATGAATACATGCGGCAAGTAAGGAAGAACGCTGTCCTTAAGGAAAAGAGTAACATCCTCTAATCCGAGTACTTCAATCGTGGCTGTAAAAAATACTAGAATGAAAAACCATTTTACAAGAGCCCCGAAAAACGCGCCGACATCAAGCGGCAGACCGGCTTTTTTGATCGGCTCATCGGCGCCGACTGATTCGAGAGCTTTATCCACTTTTAGCGTGCGGAAAACATGCGCAACCAGCCGCCCTAAAGCAACTGAAACAGCCCAACCGATTACAAAAACAATAATCGCGCCTACTAACCGCGGCGCAAATTCCCCGATGCCTCTACTAAGCCTATCCAGAGCGAACCACAAAGCGTCAGCCCAAGTTTGTATTTGCATCTATGTGTATATTAATTACCCGTTAAAATTCCCTCGCGAGGAAATTTTGAGTCTTTTTCGACCTTTTGGTCTTCAATCCATCTATTATACCATGGATTGCCCCAATGTTCGACGGCATTGTGGATAATAAAAAAGAAGGCGACGAGTGCCGCCTTCGTGTTGTTGGATCAGATGACCTTCACTACCAAGTCACTAAGATTGTTTTCGAATTCCGAATCAGGGAAACTCGCAGCGACCGGTATATGATTCTCCGCCAGAGTCAAGAGAAATTGTCTCGCCGAAACCAAATTGGGAATACGAAAACTCTCATCCTTCGGCTCAAAGCGGACCCGAAGCAAAGTTAAGCTCCGCCCATTGCCAGTTCCCTCTTTCCTGAATTGCCGAAAGACAGCTTGGTAGTCCCTAAATGTACAGAAATAAAACGGATTGCCGATCGAGACAGCGTCCGCACCCTCGCTCACCTCTTTCTTCCATCCTTCTATTTTTTTTCGAATTTCCTCATTCGCAGGCATCGAAACCCTAAGATCTTGAATCATCTCTCCTCCTTCTTAATTATTAAAGGTCTATAAAAAATCCCGGCCTTGTCGGTCGGGGGTAAAATTCGCTTAAAATTTTAGCAATAAATCCCGACCGTTTTAGGGCCTAAAGAAATAAAAGCTAAAAAAGTTAACCGAACGTTTCATTATCCTCATAATATCAATGACGTGTTTGCCTGTCAAAAATTCCCGCAAGATGCCAAATCGGAAAGAAGCGACGCCGCGCACCATGCTTGGCGGCGCGAAGCGCCGCCGGAATATTCTCCAAATTCCCCGTCATACGTATAGAGCTCAATCGCGGAGCCAAAATGATGAATAGAATTAAATATAGCGTCTTTTATTTTAATTGCTTCGTTCTTGTATCCGAAAATTTCAAGCCCTTCGGCAATCATACTATTATCATGCGGCCAGATTGATCCGTTGTGATAAGAGTCAACCTCAAAACGGGACGATCCAGAGCTCAAAGTCCTAATGCCTGCCGCCTCCACAAATAATTCAGGCAAAAAAAGCTGCCGAGCTATCTCCGGCGCATATTCTTTTTCCAAGATTGAATCTTCTTCCTGATCGAGCTCTGGATTAAGCGACGCCCAGAGGCAGTGCCCGATGCTTGAGCGCAGAGATAAAAGAGGTTTACCGTTTCCATCAATCGCATATGGAAAAATTAATTTTCCGCTCGATTCAATCACAAATTTTTTATTAAATAAATTTTTTAAGTTTTCGGCCCGGGAAATTAATTTCTCATCTGATAAATATTTTCCCCAAAGTTTTAACGCAAGATAAGAATACGCCTGCACTTCGATCGTAGCGATCGGAAAACATGGCGCCTCTCCGCTTTCATCAAAAAGCGATTCAGTGGAATCCATCCAGCTTTGCACGGTAAGCCCGCCCGATAACCGCGTCTGGATTTTATAATCTATAAAACCGTCTTGATTGGAATCTCCTCGTTTCAAAATCCAGTCCAATCCAGCCAAAATATTCGGGAGATGGGTTAGCAAAAAAACGCTGTCATTCGAAACCTGCCAATATCTGTACGCTGCGATCAAAAAAAGCGGGGTGGAATCAACGGAGTCATAATTTCGCAATATTCCATCCGGGTAAACATACCATCCAAAGTTATCCATATTATATTTACCGGCTCGGCATTCATGTATGCATTTGCCCGCCTCTTCCCCGGACTCAATATTTTCTTCGCGCCCCTGCAGTAAAGAAAGTTTTGATAAAATTTTTTTTACGAGAAATAATAAGTATGGATCCCGATTTTTACGGTAAGCATTCAATAATTTAAGCGATGTGATAAGGGAATCCCTCCCGAAAACGCACCCAAAGCGGTCTTCTTCCCCAGAAGCTCTTATCCCTTCCTCAAATTCAAGCTCTTTTATCGTTGAAAATGCTAACTCCCAAAGCTGGTTCTTCGAAATCACCGCGACTTCAGGTTTACTCAAAAGATTTTCCATTTATTTCCCCGGATAATATTTTCCTATATATCTCTTCGTATTTGTCGGCCATGCGCTTTGCGTTAAAATTTTCGAGCGCGTGCCTCCTGCATTCCCTACGGTCTATATTAGACACTCTTAATACGGCGTCAATCATTTCTTCGGTGTCGCGAACAATAAAACCCGTTTTCTCATCAATGACAAGTTCTGAAATGGACCCGCGGTCGAATGCAATCACCGGCGCGCCGCATGCCATAGCCTCCACCATCGTCAAACCAAAAGGCTCCCTCCAAGTAACCGGATGCAAAAAAGCCATTGCGCGGCTCATGAGTTTATTCCTTTCCTGTTCCGTCACTTCACCTATCCATTTCACTCTCCTTGAAAGGCGATCTTTGATATAATCACGAAAATACGCCCTGTCCATCGTGTCAAGCTTGGCCGCAATCACAAGAGGAATGTCTAAATAATGAGCGACGTCAATGGCATGATGCACTCCCTTTTCCATAGAAATTCTTCCAACAAATAAAAGATATCCGTCGTGATTCTGCGAAAACGGAAAAGTATGGAGAGGCAAACCATTATAAACATTTCCCGCCCAATGAAGATCGGGCGCTGGCGCTGTTTGCGCTTTCGAAATTGAAACAAGAAATGGATTTCTGAATTCGCGGAACATCGGCCTAATTTCGGTTGTGAGCGGACCGTGTAAGGTCATTACTACCGGCCTTTTTGAAATATTCGCAGTGACTAAACTTAGGTGCGCATTATGATCATGAATAATATCGAACTCATCCTGCTGTTGAAATGCCCTCCCGATATTCCTAAGAATCCAGATATTCGATCCGTATAAATCCTGCATCTTTGATTCGCGAAGCGAGCGCGGATAAACGGACTCCAGTTTTGCAGAAGTTACCGAATCTCCGGAGGCGAATAAAGTTACTTCGTGCCCTCTGGCAACAAGCTCTTCCGTCAACGCGTGGATTACGCGTTCAGTGCCGCCATATTTCACCGGCGGAACTCGTTCCGCCAACGGAGCAATTTGAGCAATTCTCATAGATAAATTGACGCAAAAAACCCCAAAATCTGATTTTGTGCGTCCTGCAGGGATTGAACCTGCGGCCTTTCCGATGTGAACGGAACGCTCTGCCACTGAGCTAAGGACGCTTTTAGTATTTTTTAAGATTTAAAATTATCTATCAAAACATCGTGTTCTTTGTCCAAAATGTCCAGGACGAATCTATCGTACATGCTTTGACGGTATTTAAATTCATTTGTGTCGAAGAGAACGTAATTTAATTCCTTTCCTATTTCGGATTCAACTTTCCCTAAAATTTTTTCAAGTTTCGATTTTTTTACGTTGTCTCCAACTACAAAAATGTCGGGCCCGCCGCCCTCATCACCGGTGAATATTCCCGATAACGCGACAAATTTTATTCCCCTTCCGAGAACTTTAAATCTTTTTGTTAATAGCTCACGGGAAACCGGCAGAGATCCCAGTAGCAAAGATTGCAGTCCGCGAACATGCGGAAAAAGAGAAAAAAGTTTGAAACCAGGTTCGCGTTTCTTCTTTATTTTTTTATTTTTGGCGATAAACTGCGTCTCCTTTACGGCTTTTTTGATAAAGCCCAAAGCCAGCAAAAAATTAATTTCTTTTCGGGTTTTGAGCCTGGGAATTTTGGCTAGCTTTGAAATTTCGGCCAAAGTAAAAGCTTCCTCGGTATTCATCAGAAAAAAACGGAGAATTTTAACCCGCGCGGGGGAACCGAAAAGCTTTTCCAACGAATCTGCCATATTTAGAATTTAATATATCTAAAAAATAAAAGCGAATAAAAAACAAAAAACCTTAATTTTGAAGACCTAATTCCGAGTATGGAATACAAGTCGAGAAATTAAGGTTTTCTGATTCCTATTTAAGTTCAACCGTAGCTCCGGCCGCTTCCAGTTTTGCCTTAAGTTCGTCAGCAGTTGCCTTATCGGCTCCTTCCTTAACGACTTTCGGCGCCTGGTCAACCATGTCTTTCGCTTCTTTTAGGCCCAAGCCCAAGACTTCTCTCAAAACTTTAATGACCTGTATTTTCTGTCCACCGCCTTCTTTTATCTCCACATTAAACGAAGTCTTTTCTTCAACTGCGTCCGCAGCAGCTCCGTTCCCCGCGCCAGCCGCCATGACGGGCATCGCCGCGGAAACCCCGAATTTTTCTTCGATCTTTTTTACGAGATCCGAAAGCTCGAGCGCCGTAAGTTTTGAAACCTCTTCAACTATTTGATCTAAATTTGCCATTATATTTTATTACTTGTAATGAGGATTTATTTTTCGAGACTCAGAAAAATTTGTAAATTTTTCACTGTCGGAGAAAAATGAATCCGAATTATTTATTGACCTTTTTTGTTAATTTCTGATAATGCTCTGGCAAAACTCGCGACAGGCTCGGTAAGCATGAACGCAAGCTGGGTTAATAGAATTTCTCTCGAAGGAATGGATGCCAATTGCTTAATGACTTTATCATCAACAAATTTCGATTCGTAAATTCCCCCGATTATTTTAAGCCCCTCTTTTTGCTCCCTGATAAATTTGGAAATTATCTGCGGCGGAGAAGTAACTTCATCATATCCAGCCGCAATTCCAATCTCCCCTTCCAATTTTGGAACATCCCCGTATCCGGCAGATTCGAGAACTCTTTTCAATAAAGTTTTCTTCGCGACTTTATATTTTATGTCCGATTTCTTAAATTCATTTCTCAATTTCTTTTCCTTCGCAACTGAAAGCCCATGGAAATTCACAAACACCAAAACGGAGGACTTATCAATAAGCTTTTTAAGTTCTTCTACTATGGATGCTTTTTTTTCTTTGGTTATTGGCATGTAAAAAAAAATTTACGCCGAAAGAGGCGTATTTATCACCTCTCGAGGACTTATCTATCGCGCCTCGCTTCTATGGCTTTAAATATATTAACAAAAGTAGAAAATGGCGCAATACTTGACAATGGCTAATTTTCTTGTTACGGTTAAACAAATTCAAAATCTGGAGGAATCAATGAAAACAGCGCTCTTTTTAATAGTGGTATTGTTTACTTCAATAGACGCCGGCGCTTTCGAGGCAAGTCTCCTTGGGAGTAAGGAGTCCATGAAGCGACAAAATGAGATGGCGGATAAGGAAAAACTGACGCGCATCGTGGATGATGCGATGTTGGAAAGGATGAAAAAGAGGAGGTTTCTGGTCGAGATAACCGAAAACGACGCGCTAAAAATCGATCCTAAGCTCGATCCAAAATCGCGTTGGGTTCGACCATGGACGAAACGGTTCTTGGAAGACGCAAGCACTCTTCATTATGTCGCGTTTGGCAAACCTTTTACCCTCTCATCGGGCACTCGGACAATACAAAGACAAAAAGAACTGCAAAAAACAAACGCAAACGCTTCAAAAATATCTGCGCATCCAACAGGATCTGTAATAGATCTAACAAAAATCTTTATGCGAAAACAGCAAATCGCATGGATGCAAAGATACTTACTGATTTTCGAAAAACTCGGATTAATAGAGGCAACCGAGGAGCATGAACAATCCGTTTTTCACGTGATGGTCTTCAAGCATTACAAATAAAGGCCAAAATTGAAACAAGCGCAATCAGAGGTGAGCACTCGCAAGCGTCGCTCACCTCTTTTTAATTTTCCGCTTATTCCTATAGTACGCTATAGCGCAAAATAAGTTCATGAGACAAGGAATGCAGAACCAACAATTGATGCGGTTTCCGCGCGCAAGTTTAATTTTCCAAGCGAAATATTTTGAAACCCGTATTCTTTTGCCTCGGCTAATTCTTTCTCTGTCCACCCCCCCTCTGGGCCAATAAACAAAGCCATATGCGGCTCTTTGAGTGACTCGAAAATATGCCTTTTTGAATTTACATCCGCGATCAACCCGCGAAATCTTTTTTCCTGTACGAATTCCAAGGCTTCGGAAAAATCCATGGAACTGTTAATTGCGGGGACGAAAGCCCTGCCGCATTGCTCGGCGGCTTCTTTTATAATTTTTTGAGCTCGTTCCAAATTGAAATCTTTTTTGACGGATCGTTCGGATAAAACCGGGCAGAACTCGTAAACGCCAAGCTCCGTCCCCTTTTGAAAAACCCATTCCATTTTGTCTTTTTTTAAAAGCGAAGGGAATAAATAAATTTTCCGCTCGGGATCCCTGCGGTTTGGAATTTTTTCAAGAACTTTTGCCTTACCCTTGCCCGAATACTCTGAAATAAAATCATTTCCCGAACCGTCGAAAACCGTAATTCTTTCTCCTGACTTCATCCTGAGAACGCCAGAAATCTGCCGATCTATTTCTTTCGGCAGCAAAATCTCCGTTTGCTCGCCGATTTCATTTCCAATAAAAAATCTATGAATCACAGAGATATAATTATAATAAATTCACCCCTCATTTTTTCTCCCACAAAATAATTTAACGCCTCGGAAATTTTTCCGCGAAACATCTCCTCGTGTATTTTTGTTAATTCGCGGCCAATATTTACATATCTGTCGCCGCATATTTCTAAAATTTCTTTCATTGTTTTTGAGATCCTGTGCGGGGATTCATACAATATAACCGGGAGCTCCTGCATTGAGATTTTTTTAAAAAATTTCTGCCTTCCTTTTTTAGCGGGAGGAAAACCAAAAAAAATAAAATCAGAAAGTTCAATATCGCTAATAGATACGGCCGCCGCTAAAGCCGATGGTCCGGGCACGGCAATAATTTCAAAATCTTTTTCCATTAAATCTCTAACTAGGGCTGTGCCAGGATCGGAAATGCCTGGCGTTCCTGCGTCCGTAAGAAAAGCAACACTTTCATAATTCGAAAAGTCCTTTCCGTGTATATATCTCAAAACGCGCTTACTGATTCCGTAATGCGAAAGCAATTTTCTTGAAACTCTCGTATCTTCAGCCAAAATAACGTCAACACTTTTCAAAATTTCAAGCGCCCGAAGCGTAATGTCTTTTAAATTTCCTATCGGCGTTCCGACTATGTAAAGCTTCCTCATATTTTTATAAAATTTTCTATATTCTTGGAATTGATATCCCGCATTTTAACAGCATCCCTTAAATTATACTCTCCTATTGCTTCCCTCCGGAGATGAGAAATAACCGCCCCTGTCCCCAATTCCCAGCCGATGTCGCGGGCAAGAGCCCTTATGTATGTCCCGGACGAAGAAGACACGGAAATCGTCAGAATTGGAAACCTATACCAAACGACATCCAGAGAATTAATTGTAACCTCTCTTGCCTCGAGCTCAATTTCTTCATTTCTTCGGGCAGCTTCGTACGCCCTCACCCCCTTTACTTTTATCGCTGAAAATTTTGGAGGAATTTGTTTTATTTTTCCCCTGAATTTTTCTAAAACGGACTCTACATCTTCCCTTGGAGGAATCGCGAATTCTTTTTTCTCCTGGATGGAGCCGTCTATGTCGCACGTGTCAGATTCCAAACCGAGCCTCAACGTTGCTGTATATTCTTTCGGAAGCTTCATAAATTGCATGGATTTCTTCGTCCACTCTCCGACGAGTACAATCAAAAGCCCCTCCGCCAAAGGATCAAGCGTTCCAGCGTGCCCAACCTGCTGCATCTTTGCGGACAAACGAACTTCGTCAACGACGTCATGCGAAGTCGGCCCGGATGGTTTGTTGATGAGAATTAATCCAGATAGCAATTAAGTCGGGAGATTCGTCTTAGGAGTTTTAAACCCAATAAAAGCAATAGCCAATGTTGTGCCCATCGCAATTAAAAGAATCCTTTCAACTGAAGCGTCGCTTCTTGCCCAAATGGAAATAGCCGACCCCAGCCAAACTCCAATTATCGAAAAAGATACCCAAGGATATTTCATATCGTATTTATGATATATCGAATGCCTCCATTATAGCCGATGCCCTCTCCGATAACAATTGCCTCTCGCTCGCCTTAATTTCTGCGTCGAAAGATTTTACATGGTCGGCCCACTCGCTATCCAAGTCCGGCTCCATATAAAAAGGCATTTCATCGGGCAGTTCCAATAATTTTAAAAACTCGCTCTTATATCTAATGAAGAATTCATTGATTATTTTCGGAATATTTAAATTTGGTATAAGCTCAAGCGCCACTATATCAATCGTAGCAAAAGTCCTCGCGAACAAAACTCCGCTCTCCGGCATTCTTATTCCGGCCTTCTCCGCTAACTGAAAAACTTCCATTAACTTATGAATGGGGCTTTTCTCAATAAGGATTCCTCCCTGATCAGCCGCCTTATGCCAGCGCGCGATAAGATCCGCGAGCCCTTCTCTAACTTTTTTCATAAAAATAGTTTTTAAAAGCTGGACTTTCATCCAATGCTGCGGGTAGCTTTCTTTTGCTTCATTT
>JACOXM010000005.1 GCA_016176285.1 Candidatus Giovannonibacteria bacterium
AGCTTGATTTATTTCCTTCTTCGCGGGGAGCTTACCACCAGATTTATTCTGAAAGTTTTAACAATTCTCTTGGTGGCGCTCGGAGTATTTGTATATTACCTCTGGGAAGCGCGTCGCTCCCAAGGTTCTGTTAAGCCGTGGTACATAGCATTGGTGTCGTGGGCCTCCATAGTAATAGTAGCCACGGCAATTATTTACGGCTTTTTCTTGGTTGGTTCTCCTTCTGAAGAGCGGGCGTACCGGTTTGACGACGAACGAGTAAGCAATCTCCAAATGATACAAAACGAAATAATTAATTTCTGGCAGACAAAAAAGAGATTGCCTAATGATTTAGCTGAGCTTACGGATGAAATTAAAGGTTTTCGAGCCCCGAAAGATCCCGAAACGGGGGCGGATTATGTTTATAAAAAGACGGGAGACGAAAACTTTGACCTTTGCGCAACTTTTGTGAGGCCAAATAGGAGCAGGGCTTCTGAACCAAAGATTTCTGTCCCGGGGCAAGAGTTTACTTGGGAGCACAACGAAGGAGAGCAATGTTTTTCGCGCACAGTAGATCCGGAACGCTATCCATTTTTTGAAAAAACCAGATAAAATATTTTTGATTCTCCATAACATAAGGAGCCTTCATAACGTCGGCTCGATTTTCCGCACGGCCGACGCGGCGGGAGTTTCAAAAATTTATTTAACCGGGTATACGCCCGATCCTTCGCAAAAAACCGCTCTTGGCGCCGAAAAATTCGTGCCATGTGAAAGAAAAAGGGACATATCGAAATTGATAAAAGAACTTAAAAAATTAAAAATAAAAATAATCGCCCTTGAGCAATCGAAAAAATCTATCGATTACAGAAAATTCAAACCGAAATTTCCCTTGGCGCTGATTTTGGGAAACGAAGTCCGTGGGCTCTCATCCGCGATTTTAAAAAAGTGCGATGCCGTTATTCAAATTCCCATGAAGGGCAGGAAAGAATCGCTGAACGTTTCCGTTGCCGCCGGAATTTCCCTGTTTGAATTAATAAGAAGTTTCGGTGACTAATTTTCCGAAGCGGTCAATAACCTTGATGTCCTCATGGCGGTTTGACCAGAATTCACTCGTTCTCCCGAGAAAAATTCTCCATTCTTTTGCGTCGAAATCAAGATCATTTTTAAAATCTTTTACACACCCCGCGTAGTGGGCGTGTTCCGTAACAAAAGCAGAGCATGAAAAATCAATATCACTCTCGGCATTAATTAGTGGCGTCCTGCAGGTATTCTGCCTTTCTAAAAACAATTGGCATTTTTCCGATTGTTGACGGGCTTGCTGAAGCGAAGCAACATGCGGACAGAAGTTCGAGATTGAAGGCGAATATGTTTTTACCTGCGCAAGATAACCCGAGCACTTATTTAATTTGAAATTGAATCCCCGCGGGCTTTGTCCCGTAGATATTATTGCGCGTTCGCCCGGGAGGAGGGAAATTGGATTGCCGGATTCGTCCGTGCCGATTTTCACGGATTCATTTCTGCTGTTTTGAAGGGTTATCCCCGTGATTACAACGCGGCCCCTGTTTTGAACGGGTGCGGAAAATTGAACGAATTCGTCCGCGTACTCGAGGCGCGCGGACCCGAAAGCTTGAAGGGTTAATTCATCTTTTGATGGAGTTACTATGACGTTCGAAGTGGTCGGTGTCGGGCTAGCGCCGGGGGCCGCGGGGGTTGGACGTGATTCCGGGAATGTTGGCGTCGGCGCTGGCGCTGACCCAGCATTTCTAATTTCTTCTTCAACGGTTCCGCTTTGGGAAGGGGAGCCGAATTTAACCCCGCCACCGACGCCAGCACCTCCCCTCGCGCTAAAAAAAGCCGCAATCAATACGACTACAAAAAGCCAAATCCAAGGGTCTGTTCCTCCATTGCCTTCGCCTTCCGCCATAGATTAAGTATATTGAGTTTATATGAATTTGACAAATCTAGTTAAATATAGTATTCTTGAAAACGGAGGTACCCAATGAAAAACTTGGAAAAAGAAGAACAATTGGAGCTGGTTTCCAGAACGGAAACCGAAATTTTTCTGGCGAAATTAAAGGAGAAGTTTGAAAAAAAGCGCTTAAGCACGGCGTGGATCAAGACGTGGATGAAGATCACTGCCGCACCAAAAAGAGGGGTCATATGACTCCTCTTTAAAATTTCATTTAATTGATATAATATGTCTCTATGTTGAGTATCTTTCCGGATCTTTTTTTCCTGGAGCAATTGTCGGAATTAGTTTTGCGTCTTGTGCTTGGCGTGATTTTTATCGCGCACGGCTATCCCAAGCTTTTTAAGGATTTTGCGGGGACGGCGCAATTTTTCGAATCGTACGGAATAAAACCCGCCACGTTCTGGGTTATAGTTGTTGGAGTCGTTGAATTTGTGGGCGGAATTTTATTAATCATCGGATTATTTACACAAATTGCCGCAATCCTTTTGGCAATAAATATGGTGGTTGCAATTATTAAAGTTAAATTCAGACAAGGATTTGTTAACGGATATGAGTTCGATTTGGCCCTCCTCGCTATGACAATTGCGCTCGTATTCTTAAAACCTGGATTTTTTTCAATTGATCTCCCGTTTTAAATCATGACAGAGAACGCAAGATTCAATTCGCAGGGAGAAAATATTTCATTCGATGAATTAGTCGGGAGGCTTTGTAGTTTTATAAAAGAAAAACCAGAACGGGAATACAAAGTGGTCGTAGGAACGGATTCGCGGGCGGATAAGCAGGTGCGCTTAATTACGGCGGTTTCTGTTTTGAGAATTGGAAACGGAGGAAGGTATTTTTGGACGCGCTCCGAAGAAATTGTCGCACCGACAATGCGTGAGCGCATATATAAGGAAGCTATGTACTCGATCGCTTTCACACAGGAACTCCGCTCAAGATTAAAAGACAAGCTTGGGGAAGAAGTTTTTTGGGACAGAAAAATTTCCGTGCACTTGGATGTAGGTACCAAGGGGCCGACGAAAGAGCTCGTTGATGCTGTAGTTGGAATGGTTAAGGGATACGGATTAGAAGCAGTGATAAAGCCTTATTCCTTCGGCGCGTTTGTGTTGGCGGACAGGCACACATAGCCCTCGTAGTTCAACGGATAGAATGCGGGCCTCCGAAGCTCGAGATCTGAGTTCAATTCTCGGCGAGGGCACAAAACTTTGTGCTAATATTAATTTATGATCGCCTTTTCTTCATGGTTGTACGTATTTAATGGAATTGTAAGTTTATGGTACGGCCTTAGAAGCCGCAAGGTTTACATTGAAACAGGCAATGAATTTTCAAGATATGTTTTTTTTGTAGGCATGGGCGTCGGAATAGCTGAATTTTTTTACGGAGTTCCTTATTTTATTTTTTTCGATGACCCCCAAATAGTAGGCATTTTTTATATCCTCGCAATTTTACCTCTGTTTGGCGGACTTCTGTTTTCCCTAAAAATACCGCTTCAATCTCTGGCTAATAAAAAAATTGAATATATTTGGATTTCATTATTGAGCTTGGCAACAGTTCTGCTTTTTATTTTTCATTTTTGGGCAATTCCAAAACCGAGCTTCGACGAATTAGGGGTCATTTATTGGAATATTGATAGATTTTATGCTGTCTGGTGGAGTGCGTTGTTGGCCTTATCAACCCTGGTACCGGCAATTTATTTTTTTCTTGTCCCTGCGACAACAACGAAAGCAATTTTTAAAAAAATATTGTTCGGTTTAACGCATCTTTTGGGAGGTATGGGAGCAATTCTTCTCGTTTTATTTTCTGGCGATCAGTTTTGGACTATAATTTTTTTCCTTATTCAATTTTCCGGCTTTTTGGTTTTAGCAAGTATATTTGTTACAGATATTTTATTAAAAGAGAAATACGGGCTGTAGTATAGAGGTAGTACGCAAGGCTGGGGGTCTTGTAGCCGGGGTTCGATTCCCCGCAGCCCGACAGAATTCTTTGGTCCGCCCAGTAGGATTCGAACCTACGACCATCTCCTTAAGAGGGAGTTGCTCTACCAACTGAGCTATGGGCGGTATGTCAGATGTTTTTCTTTTTTCAAGCAATCTGAACAAATTTTTATTCTGCCGCCTGCAGGCAAAGTAGCCCACTGGAGGTTGGGATATTTTCTTGTTTTTTTAGTCGGGTTGTATTTTCCGCGAAGGAGTACTCTTTTCGTACCCATCTGTGACCCTTTTTTGCAAATTGGACAAATTCTAGCCATGAATATTATTGCTCGCGACTCTTTTTTCGGCTGGTGAAGAATTAAAAATTCTTCTAGGCCTTCAAAAAGAGCACGCTCGCATAGGCTAGATAATATGATAAAGTGGTTCTATATGCAAGTTTTAGACATAATTTTTTCAATAGCGATATTGATAATGTCCGTTGTGATTCACGAAGTTTCACATGGGGCGGTTGCGTATGCCATGGGCGACCCGACCGCAAAATATGCTGGCCGTCTGACATTGAATCCGATAAATCATCTCGATCCCTTCGGCTCTATACTTTTGCCTTTAATGACTTTTATCATACCAACGCTTTTGGGCGGGCAGGGCTTCATTATAGGGTGGGCGAAACCGGTCCCTTATAATCCGTATAATCTTTCAAATCAGCGATGGGGTCCCGCTTTGGTTGGCGCGGCTGGTCCTGCGGCGAATATAATAGTAGCGTTACTGTTCTCTATCGTTATAAGATTTTTTGCCTTGGGAATATCGCAAGCGCTTGTTGGGATTCTTGCTTCAATAATTTTCGTAAATATTCTTCTAGCAATTTTTAACTTGGTTCCAATCCCTCCCCTGGACGGCTCTAAAGTTCTTTTTGCACTTCTTCCGAACCCTTATAGACTCCAAGCCATGATGGAGGAATATGGCCTTTTCCTGATTATAATATTCATTTTTTTTGTCTGGCCCGTTATTATTCCCGTTGTGGAGTTTATTTTTAGGCTGTTTGTGGGGGCAGTATAATTGACGCGTTTTTTTCTTTCTGTTAAGCTAGTTTTCATATTATGCCTACTGTAAACCAGTTAATACGCAAGGGAAGAAAACCTATTATAAAGAAGTCAAAAGCCGTGGCGCTGGCACGAGGTTTTAATTTGTTAAAAAACCGGCCGGTGCACTACCCCTCGCCCTTTAAGAGGGGGGTTTGCTTGAAAGTTTTTACTACAACCCCGAAAAAACCTAACTCTGCTTTGCGAAAAGTAGCGAGAGTGCGGCTAACAAACGGAATGGAAGTAACCGCGTATATTCCTGGAGAAGGGCACAATTTACAGGAGCATTCCGTAGTAGTAATTCGCGGCGGGAGGGTAAAAGACCTTCCGGGCGTGCGTTATCATATTGTCCGGGGAGTTCTTGATACTTCCGGAGTGGAAAACAGGAAACAACAGAGGTCTAAATACGGAACTAAAAAACCGAAATCACAAGCATAAATTATGAGAAGGCAATTTAAGAGAAAAATTTTCAGGAGTCCTGATCCGGTTTATGGATCGGAGCTTGTGGAACAGCTTACAAATTACATAATGCAGGATGGAAAGAAAGCCACTGCAAGAAGGGTTGTTTATGATGCTATTAAAATTTTGAATGAAAAAAACAAAAGCGATAATCCTTTGAAGATTCTGGAAGAAGCCGTGGCGAATGTCTCCCCTCTTTTAGAAGTGCGCTCGAGAAGGGTTGGGGGCGCTACATATCAGGTCCCGAGGGAAGTAAGTACGGAGAGAAAATTAACTTTGGCATTTCGGTGGCTGATTGGTGCCGCCCGCGCCAAAAAAGGAAAGCCAATGGCGGAAAAATTATCAGAAGAGCTTCTACTTGCTTCAAAAAACGAAGGCGGAGCAATCAAGAAAAAAGAAGACACGCGTAAAATGGCTGAAGCCAACAGGGCTTTCGCCCACTTTGCCTGGTAAGGAATATGCCGAGAGAATACCCCTTAGAAAGAGTACGCGACATTGGAATTATCGCTCACATAGACGCCGGAAAAACTACCGTATCCGAGCGCATTTTATTTTATACTGGAGTTTCGCATAAAATCGGAGAGGTCCACGAAGGGAAAGCGGTTATGGACTGGATGGAGCAGGAGCAGGAGAGAGGAATCACAATCACATCTGCCGCAACAACTTGTTTTTGGACGCCGACTTATCTTCCCCATGAAAAGAAGGACAAAGAAAACGAATATCGCATAAATATTATAGACACGCCCGGCCATGTGGATTTTACGGTTGAGGTTGAAAGATCATTGCGGGTCCTCGACGGCGGGGTTGTAGTTTTCGACGGAGTTTCCGGAGTGGAGCCGCAGTCGGAAACAGTATGGAGGCAGGCGGATAAATATAAAGTGCCTAGGATTTGCTTCATAAATAAACTTGACCGAATGGGAGCGAGCTTTGTCGGAAGTCTAAATTCTATTTATGAAAGATTAACTCCGAATGCGCTTGCCATGAATATCCCAGTCGGGCTTGAGTCGGAATTCCGGGGGGTAATTGATCTTATGCGGATGAAATTTGTGCGTTTCGATGGCGAGCATGGAGAAAATATTATCACCGAAGAAATCCCAGCTTCACATAAAGAAGAAGCCGAGAAGTGGCGCCATAAAATGATTGAAAAAATAGCGGAGCAGGACGACGTTCTTACGGAAAAATATCTCGAGGGGAAGGAAATTTCCGAAGAAGAGCTCAAAAGCGTCTTAAGAAGGGCGACACTTGCCTATAACTTGGTACCTGTTTTCTGCGGCTCCGCGTTAAAAAATAAAGGAGTCCAATTAATGCTCGATGGAGTCGTGGATTATTTGCCGAGCCCGAAAGACTTGCCCCCGGTTAAGGGTGTGGATTTAGAAACCGGCGAAGAAGTAACCCGCGAAACTGATGACGACGCGCCCTTTACTGCGCTTGCTTTCAAATTACAGACCGATCCCTACGTGGGCCAACTTACTTATTTCCGCGTTTATGCGGGAACGCTTAAGGCCGGATCATACGTTTTAAATGCAAACTCCGGCGATAAAGAAAGAATCGGGAGGATTTTGCGGATGCACGCGAACCATAGAGAAGAGATAAAGGAAATTTTTTCCGGGGAAATCGGGGCAATTGTGGGTCTCAAGAGCACGAAAACCGGCAACACTCTTTGCGACCCGGATCACCCGATAAGGCTTGAGACAATAGTTTTCCCGGAGCCGGTGGTTTCCATGAGAATCGAACCAAAAACCAAACAGGATCAGGAGAGAATGGGCATTGCTTTGAAGCGGCTTTCTGATGAAGATCCGACATTTAGAATAAAATCCGACGAAGAAACTTTGGAAACTATTATCTCTGGAATGGGGGAATTGCATTTGGATATTATCGTCGACAGGATGAAAAGAGAATTTAAGGTTGAGGCGAACGTCGGTCGCCCGCAGGTTGCATATAAAGAAACTATCCGTGCTAATGCAGAAGCGGAAGGAAAATATATCAGGCAGTCGGGAGGGCGTGGGCAATATGGACACGTTTGGCTGCGCGCGGAAGCGAGGGGCCGCGGAGAGGGTTTTGAATTTGATAACGCGATCCGCGGAGGAATCGTTCCGCAGGAATTTATTCCCGCAGTTGAAAAAGGGGTTAAAGAGGGGCTTGATCGCGGCATCATCGCGGGGTTTCCGGTTGTGGATGTAAAAATTACTTTATACGACGGTTCCTACCACGAAGTGGATTCTTCGGAAATCGCTTTTAAAATCGCGGCGTCGATGGCAACACAAGAAGCTTGCAGGAGAGCAAAGCCTGTTTTACTTGAACCCATAATGAAAATCGAAGTTGTAACGCCGGATAAATTCATGGGGGATGTAAACGGGGATCTTAATTCCAAGCGGGCGAGAATTGAAGAAATTTCCGACCGAGGAACCCTTAAAGTCATCCGTGCCAAAGTTCCGCTTTCGGAAATGTTCGGATATGTTACTAACTTGCGCTCCTTTACGGAAGGCAGGGCGAGTTTCTCGATGGAGTTTGATCACTACGACGAAGTGCCAGTGAATGTGGCCGAGTTGATTAAGGAGGGAAAAAAGTAAGCTCAATTAACAAATCTAATTCTCAAGAGGGAAGGGGAGAAAGAGGAACATTGTATACGCTATAGCGCGAATAGTGTACCATATACATATGGCTGAGTATGGGAAATTTACGTGGAAAATTTTAGAACTTTTAGCCGCTGGCACTCTTTTGGGTTTTACAAAAGATAAGGGCCTAAGGCGCGAGTTATTAGATGAATGTGATCGAATTTGGTACGAGATGGATCACAAACAGTTATTTCGATTTCTCGAAAGATTGAGGTTAAAAAAATATGTCGAATTTGTTAAAAATAAACAAGGAATAGAAAAAATACATCTAACTAATAAAGGCAAGGCACGCTTTTTAGTTTATCAGTTCAAAAATATTTCTTTGAAGAAAGCTAAAAAGTGGGATAAAAAATGGAGGATGGTCCTGTTCGATATACCGGAATCAAAAAAGAAAATTCGAGACTCGCTACGCAGGAAGCTGAAGGGATTGGGCTTTCTTGAATTTCAAAAGAGCGTTTTTATTTATCCTTACGCCTGTAGAGACGAAATAAATTTTGTAATAAATTTTTGGGACATTCCGGAGAATGTTTATTATATAGAAGCTCCGATTGCCCCTGACCAAACATTAAGGAAACATTTCAAGTTGCAAATTTAGGCACTTTAATTGAGAACACTCTATATGCTATCGCACAAACAGTGTTCTAATATAATAACTAGGTTTCTATCGGGGTCTTTTAAAGTTTGAGTGGATTTGCTATGCTTTTTTCAAAATAACAAGAAGGGAGAATTTCTATGCTCCTTGAGCTGGTTTATATCGATTGCTTAGTGGTTACGTGGTTTCGGACGATCAGGCATCAGTTATTACCGCGGAGTCTAAGAAAGGGCGCCGCGGCTTCCGTCGCAAGCTATTGTTTGTTTTTGGTTTTCGCCGCGATTTTTTTCTGGCTGACCAGCATACCTTTGGATGGAAAGCTGGTATTCGTCTTCATACTGATGACTATCAGCGCGACCATAAATATTATTCATTCATGGATGCTTGAAAAAGGGACGATTGACCCAGAATTTAATGGAAGGTATATTTTTTGCCGCATAATCATCCTGTTGATGAGCGCCACCCTGATCTTATGGGCGTCCTATGTGCTCATAGATAAGCCGTTACCATTACTTGTGGTTACATTGGCTGCACTTGCCATGATTTCGGGGTGGTACTTTGACGCGTGCAGGACTCAAGTGGAGTGAAGGCAGTTCATTAGATTTAAGGTGTAAGAAAGAAGGGCGATTTGGATATACCGGGTCGCTTTTTTAAATTTTTGTCAAATTTATTATTGAATTATCGTTGGCTATTGACGCATTTTTAGGGTTAGATTAGTATTGTATGTACGCTTACAATTAGTGGTTATTCATTTAATTTTTTTATTTTATGGCAAAATTTGAAAGAACGAAGCCCCACCTGAATGTAGGTACGATTGGGCACGTAGACCACGGCAAAACATCTTTGACCGCGGCCATTTTACATGTTATGAATTTGGCGGGAAAAAGCGTTAAGCTTGAATCCATTGACCAAATTGACAACGCGCCGGAGGAAAGGCAGAGGGGGATTACTATTGCTCTCCACCATTCCGAGTATGAGTCCGACAAGAGGCACTATGCGCATATTGATGCCCCGGGACACGCCGACTACATTAAAAATATGATTACAGGGGCCGCTCAAATGGATGGTTCTATTTTGGTGGTTTCCGCCGCTGATGGACCAATGCCACAGACAAGGGAACACATACTTTTAGCGCACCAGGTAGGTGTACCTTCTATAATAGTGTTTCTCAATAAGATAGACATGGTTGAGGATAAAGAATTGGTTGATCTCGTGGAAACGGAAATAAGGGAGCTTTTGACTAAATATGAATATCCCGGAGACAAGACTCCGATTATTCGCGGCTCGGCAGTAAAGGCGCTCCAGGCGAAATCAGTTGACGATGAATGGGCAAAACCAGTTTTGGAATTGATTAACACCCTTGATACTTATATCCCGGAGCCTGTCCGCGAGGTAGATAAGCCATTCTTGATGCCGATCGAAGATGTCTTTTCAATTGAAGGCAGGGGAACCGTTGTAACCGGAAGAGTTGAGAGAGGAAAGGTAAAGGTTAACGAAGAAATCGAAATTGTTGGATTGAAGGACACCCAAAAAACTATCATAACAGGAATCGAAATGTTTAATAAGCAGCTCGATGAAGGAATTGCTGGCGACAATGCGGGAGTTCTTTTGCGGGGAGTTAAAAAAGAAGATGTAGAGAGGGGGCAGGTGCTCGCGAAGCCGGGATCCATTACCCCGCATACGGATTTCGAAGCAGAGGTTTACATTCTAACAAAGGAAGAAGGCGGAAGACACACCCCATTTTTCACTGGTTACAAACCCCAGTTTTATATCAGGACAACCGATGTAACGGGAGACGTTGCCCTGCCGCAGGGAATAGAAATGGTCATGCCAGGGGACACGATTCAGTTTACCGTAAAGCTGATTGGCCCAGTGGCGCTTGAGGAAAAACAGAGATTTGCGATACGCGAAGGCGGAAAGACGGTTGGCGCCGGGGTTGTAACAAAAATTATTAAGTAATATTGAAAATTAAATAGTGCAAAAAGCATCCAAAAGCGAAACTGAAGAGATACAGAAGCTCCGAATACGGGTTAGGGGTTACGACCACAAGATTTTAGATTCTTCGGTAAAACAAATCGTGGATACCGCGCTCCGCTATGGCGGGGAGGTGGTGGGCCCCGTTCCGCTTCCAACGGAAATTCGCAAGTACACGGTGAACCGCTCAACGTTCGTTTATAAAAACGCCCGGGAGCAGTTTGAAATGCGCGTACATAAAAGGCTTTTGGACATAATAAATGTCACTCCCAAAATTATTGACGCCCTTACTAACTTAAATCTTCCAGCGGGAGTGGATATAGAAGTAAAGATGCTATGAAGGTAAAAAAAGAAATACACGCCCCGCCACGGCGGGGTTAATTTTTATGAAATGGCAAAATTAATGCTAGCTAAAAAAATACAGATGTCACAGATTTTCGATGAAGCCGGAAACGTTTTACCGGTGACTATTTTGCGCGCAGGTCCGTTGACGGTTACGCAGGTAAAGACAAAGGAAAAAGATAAATACGAGGCCGTACAGCTTGGGTTTGGCAGTAAAAAAGAAAAAAATATATCAAAGCCAGTTAGGGGACACCTAAAGGATTTGGGTTCTTTTGCGTGGCTTAAGGAAGTAAAAAATGCAGACGGGGGATATAAGCGCGGAGATAAAATTGACGTAACGATATTTAAAGAAGGCGAAAATGTGAACGTACGCTCCCTTTCAAAGGGAAAAGGATTTCAAGGAGCCGTTAAAAGGCACGGCTTTAGGGGGGGATCCAGAACTCATGGGCAGAAACATTCAGAACGCGAAGTCGGATCGATTGGCGCCACGTGGCCGCAGAGAGTCATTAAGGGAAAAAGGATGCCAGGACGAATGGGCGGAAAAAGGGTGACTGTGAAGAATTTAAAAATTGTAAAAATAGATTCAGAAAATAATCTTTTATATGTAAGCGGAGCGCTTCCGGGAGGAAATGGAAGTTTCGTTGAAGTAATGGGATAGTATGGAAGCAAAAGTTTACAACAAAGAAGGAAAAGAATCGGGAACTTTTGAAATATCAAAGAAAGTTTTCGGCTTCTCCTGGAAGCCGGAATTAGTAAGGCAGGTTTTCCTGTCGGAAATGGCAAATAAAAGAAAAAATACCGCACACACTAAAGATAGAAGTGAAGTTTCGGGAGGAGGAAAAAAACCCTGGCAGCAGAAGGGTACCGGAAGGGCGCGGCACGGATCCATCCGTTCCCCCATTTGGATTGGGGGAGGAATAACGCACGGGCCGCGCAAAACCCGTGATTACAGCGAAAAAATAAACAGAAAAGCCCGCAGAAGGGCTTTATTGACGGCTCTTTCGGAAAAATTCCGCGCGAATGAAATATTTTTTCTGGATGATTTAAAATTAAGCGAATCAAAAACAAAAAAGGCGCGGGAAATTTTACAAAAGCTTCCGATTGACCACAAATCCTCGACCCTTGTTGTTTTGTCTGGAAAGGACGAGGCTCTTTGGAGAGCCTTCAGAAATATAAAAAATGTTTCTCTTTCGGAGGCGAGAAATTTGAACTTATCCGATATTCTTTCGAATAAATTTCTTGTGATGCCGCAGGGCGCTGACAAGGTTTTAGAGGAAACTTTTTCAAAGAACTGATATGTCTAAAATTATTCATCCAATAATTACGGAGAAAGCCAATATGCTGGCGGAAAGCGGCGCTTATGCATTTAAAATAGGACGGGGGGCAGATAAATTTGAGATTAAGAAGGAAATTGAGAAACTTTATAAAGTTAATGTGCGCATGGTTAATATCATATCCGTATTGCCCAAGAAAAGGCTTTATAGGGGAAAAGTCGGACACAAGCCAGGATATAAGAAAGCCCTTGTATTTTTAAAAAAAGGGCAGAAGATTGATTTAGTATGAAAACGTTTGGGACAAGAACACCTGGCCGCAGGCAGATGACGGCGGTGGAATATAAAAAAGTTTTGACTCGCAGTAAACCTGAGAAAAGTTTGACGTTTGGCCGCAAGCGTCATGTAGGCAGGAATAACCGGGGAAGAATTACAACCCGCCATAAGGGCGGTGGCGCAAAAAGGCTTTACAGAGAGGTAGATTTTTTGATGGATAAAAAAAATATTCCGGGAAGAGTCGTTTCGGTGGAATACGATCCAAATAGAACCGCATTTATTGGACTTGTTTCGTATAAAGATGGAGAGAAGCGTTACATGGTTTTGCCCGCTGGAGTAAGCGTTAATGAAGAATTTATTATTTCTGAAAACGCACCCCTAAAAAAAGGCAATCGTTTGCCGCTAAAAAATATCCCTGTCGGCACGCAAGTATTTAATTTAGAGGTTTATCCAAAATCTGGCGCAAAATTAGTAAGGAGTGCGGGGTCTTTTGCCCAAGTACTGGCGCAGGATTCTCCCACGTGCCTTATTAAACTTCCTTCAGGAGAAGTAAGGAAGCTTTCGGAAAACGCCTGGGCTTCAATTGGCCAGGCTTCCAATGAAGAAGAAAATCTTGTGGTTCTTGGAAAGGCTGGAAGATCGAGGTGGCTTGGAATCAGGCCGACCGTAAGAGGTTCCGCGATGAATCCGGTGGACCACCCTTATGGCGGTGGAGAGGGAAGAGCGCTTCGCGGTACAAGGCGTCCCAAAAATAAATGGGGGAAGGGTACGAGAGGCGTTAAAACCAGAAGAAGAAAAAAATGGTCGCAAGGCGCAATTATTTCCAGAAGAACAAAATAATATGTCTCGCTCAACTAGAAAAGGTCCCTGGGTGGACGAAAAATTATTAAAGAAGATTTCAAAGCTAAGGCAGGGAGACAGAACTGTCATTAAAACCTGGTCGCGTTCTTCGCAGATTTCTCCGGATATGATCGGTTTCACCTTGGGCGTTCATAATGGTCGGGATTTTATTCCCGTTATAGTTAATGAAGAAATGGTCGGACACAGGCTTGGAGAATTTGCGCCGTCGAGAAAATTTGTCAGACACGGAGGAAAAATGCAAAGAGAATTAGAGGCGCAGGCAAAAGAAACTCCGGCCGCGGCTCCGGCAGCTCCAAAAAAATAATATATGAAAGAAATACCAGCAAAATTGAATTATTTAAGAATATCTCCGAGAAAGGTGAGGGCTGTTGCTGATGCGATCAAGGGAAAATCCGTAGTTTGGGCAGGGGAATATTTAAAGGTTGCGCCGCGCACGCCACGTTCGCCGTTGGAGAAATTATTGAAATCGGCGATCGCAAACGCGAAGCATAATTTCGGAGTAAGCGCTGATAAGCTTTTTGTAAAGGAGGTTCGCGTGGATGCTGGCCCGACGCTTAAGAGGGTCATGCCTAGGGCGTTTGGGCGCGCGTACCAGATAAAGAAAAGGTCAAGCCACGTAACTTTAGTCTTGGGAGAAAAATAATATGGGTCACACAGTTCATCCTTATTCTTTTCGCGTAGGCGTATTAAGGGATTGGAAATCCCGCTGGTTTAAAAATAAGTTTTATCGTGAATATTTGAAATCCGATGTGACTTTAAGGGAATGGCTTTCGAAACGCCTTCGCGGAATGTATATTGCAGACATTGAAATCGAAAGGGGAGAGAATGAAATGAACTTGATATTAAAAACATCAAGGCCCGGTCTATTGATCGGACGGGGAGGAGAGGGCATCGAAAAGCTTAGAAAGGAAATAACGGCGGTTTCACAAAAAGAGAAACTAAACCTTCCTAAAAATTTTAAAATTTCCGTGCAGGAAATAAGATTCCCGGAAGCCCAGGCGCGCATAGTTGCCCAAATGATTGCAGAAGATCTGCAAAAGCGCATGAGTTTCAGAAGAATATTAAACCAGACAATAGAAAAAGTTATGGCAAATAAGGATGTGAAGGGAGTTAAGTTGGCGCTCTCTGGAAGATTGGACGGCGCAGAGATGGCGAGATATGAGTGGCTTAAGCGCGGGCAAGTTCCATTAACGACTTTGCGTGCCGACATTGATTTTGCTAAAGAGCGGGCGCACCTTCCCTACGGCGATTTAGGAATAAAGGTTTGGATTTACAAAGGCGAAGTGTTTGAGAAGCAAGCCAAATAACATGCTGTTTCCAAAGAAAGTTAAATACAGAAAGTGGCAGAGGCTCAGAGGGCAGTTTAAGGGTAACGAAACGCGGGGAACAAGTCTGGCGTTCGGAGGGTTTGGGATGAAAGCCCTGTCTCCGGGGCAAATCACTTCACAGCAAATTGAAGCTTGCCGAAAAGTTTTAACGCGGTATGTCGCAAAGGGAGGAAAAATCTGGATAAGAATTTTTCCAGACCAGCCTTATACCCAAAAGCCGCCGGAAGTTACCATGGGTGCGGGAAAGGGAGATCCAGTTGGTTATGTTGCGGTGGTGAAGCCGGGAAGAATACTTTTTGAACTGGATGGATTGCCGAGAGAGAGCGCCCTGGAAGCCCTGAGGAAGGCGCAGTCAAAACTACCAGTTAAAACGAAAATAGTTAAAAGAGATGAAAACTAAAGAACTTCGAGGAAAACCAGCTGACGAACTTTCGAAATTGCTCGGCGAAAAGAGATCGGATCTCGACAAGTTTAATTTTGGAATAAATTTAGGAAAGAATAAAAACAGCAAACTGGGGTCCTCGATAAAAAAAGATATCGCGAAAATTTTAACTTTAATTAAGGAAAAAAATGGAAAAAATTAAAAGACCGAAAACATTTAAGGGAAAAGTAGTCTCGGATAAAATGCCGAAAACGAGGGTTGTTAAAATTGAGCGCTATCAGAAAATTCCCAAATATGGAAAATATGTGAAAATGTCCAAGCGATTTAAGGCGCACGACGAAAGTAATGAATATAAAGTCGGGGACCTCGTAATTATTCAGGAGACAAAGCCTATTTCACGCGATAAGCGCTGGAAAATAATTTCAAAAATATGATACAGCACAGAACAATGTTAAAAGTAGCGGATAATACGGGAGCTCTATTGGTCCAATGCATTAAAGTTTTGGGAGGAACAAGGAAAAGGTACGCCAAGTTAGGGGATGTGATTGTTGTGACGGTTAAAAAAGCGGAGCCGCGAAAAATTGTGAAGAAGAAGGACGTCTTAAAGGCAGTTGTTGTCAGGCAGAGGAATCCCTTTCGCAGGCCGGACGGTTCTTATCTTCGTTTTGACGACAATGCAGTTGTTATATTGGATGGAGACGAGCCAAAAGGAGGAAGAATTTTCGGTCCTGTTCCGCGCGAACTTAGAGAAAAGGGTTTTTTGAAGATTATTTCTTTAGCGCCAGAAGTTGTTTAAATTAAGTAAGTAAATATGTCTGCAAGAATAAAAAAAGGCGATAGCGTAATCGTAATATCCGGCAAAGATAAAGGACACGGCGGTAAGGTTTTGAAAGTTTACCCGGGCGATGATTTGGTGCTGGTGGAAGGATTGAATTTAAGGAAGAGACACAGAAGGCCCCGCAAAACAGGGGAGAAGGGAAGTATTGTTCAATCTCCAGCGCCAATGGCTATGTCAAAAGTTATGCCTAAATGCCCGAATTGCCAAAAAGGCGTGAGGGTCGGATCGGCAGGGCACGAAAGCGGAGAGAGGAAGAGGGTTTGCAAAAAGTGCGAAAAGGAATTCTAAATTTATGGCAGATTACAAAACAAAATTCGAAAAGCAAATAGTCGGAAAAATTATGAAGGAGAGGGGCCTTACCTCGCCGCTTGCTGTGACGCGCTTGACCAAGATAGTTATTAATACCGGAGTCGGAAAATTAAAGGACGACAAGGAAAAAGAAATTGTAAAAAAATATCTTACTATGATTTCCGGACAGGAGGTGCACGCGAGGCCCGCAAAAAAATCTATTGCTTCTTTTAAATCGAGAGAGGGTATGACTATTGGTTACTCCGTTACTTTGAGAGGGCAGCGAATGTATGATTTCCTTACCCGCTTAATTGATGTGGCGCTCCCGCGCTCAAGGGACTTCAGGGGAATTTCCGAAACAAGCGTAGATCAGTTTGGGAACTTAACTATTGGAATAAGGGAGCATATTGCTTTTCCCGAGATAATAGGGGAAGATGTTAAGACTATTTTCGGCCTTGAGGCGACCCTTGTAACCAGCGCAAAGAATAAAGAGGAAGCTCTTGAGCTTTATAGGGCATTAGGAATACCTTTTAAAAAATAAGTATGGCAAAAACATCCGTAGTAGCAAGATCAAGAAAGCAGCCGAAATTTTCTTCCCGCATTGTGCGCAGGTGTTTTAGGTGCGGCAGGAAGAGAGGCTATATGAGGGATTTCGGCCTCTGCAGAATTTGCTTTCGTGAACTTGCAAACGAGGGTGCTATCCCCGGAATTAGAAAAAGCAGTTGGTAATTATTATATGGATCCAGTTTCAGACATGTTAATTAGGATAAAGAATGCGGCCCTTGTTAAAAAGGGGTCTGTTTCGGTTTTACACTCAAAATTGAAGTTGGAGATCGCTAATATTTTGAAGGAGAAGGGGTATTTGTCCTCCGTGGATACAAAGGGAAGAAAAAATCGAAAACTGATTGATATAGAAGTCGCGTACGGCGCGGACGGGGAGCCGATTTTACACGACGTTAAAAAAATATCCAAGCCATCCCGAAAAATTTATAAAAAAGTTTCCGAAATAAAACCAGTAAAGCAGGGATACGGCCTCTCAATCATTTCTACGTCCAAGGGACTTAAAACCGATGAAGCTGCTAGAAAGGAAAAGGTTGGCGGAGAAATTTTGTGCGAAGTTTGGTAATTATATGTCGCGACTCGGGAAAAAACCAATAGTAGTCCCTCCGGGAGTTGAAGTGAAGATTCAAGACGGCAGCGTATTCGTAAAAGGCCCGAAGGGAGAACTTTCCAAAGAATTTAGGAGGGAAATTTCGATGGAATTAAGGGATAATTTATTCCAACTTTCCCTTCGCTCCCAAAGCAAGCTCGCAAGAAAACTTTGGGGAACTTATGTTTCTCTGGTAAAAAATATGTTAATAGGTGCGAGCGAAGGTTATGCAAAAAAGCTTATCCTTGAGGGAATTGGATATAGGGCGCAGGCGGAAGGGAAAGACCTTGTTTTGAATTTGGGCTTTTCGCATCCGGTGAAGTTTCCCGCACCAGATGGAATTTCTTTCAAGGTTGAGAAAAACCTGATAACTATTTCCGGAATAGATAAGGAAAAAGTAGGACAGACCGCAGCGAAATTAAGATCGCTCAAAAAGCCGGACCCATATAAGGGAAAGGGCTTCAGGTACGAGGGTGAAATTATTAAAAGGAAGGCTGGGAAAAAAGCTACCAGTAGCGCTTAAATATGAAAAATAAAGATTCCAGAAAAATAAGACATAGGCGATTAAGGGCTAAAATCTCTGGCACTAAAGAAAGGCCGCGCCTTTCGGTGTTTCGCTCTCTTAAGCATATAGAAGCGCAGTTGATTGACGATGAAGCTAAAAGAACATTATTCGGAAAGAAGGATTTGAAAGTTGGTAAGGGTAACAAGACAGAGCGGGCTTTAAGTTTCGGAGAATCGTTTGCTAAAGAAATTTTAGCAAAAGGATATAAAAAAATTATTTTTGATCGCGGGGGGTATAAATACCACGGCAGAATTAAATCATTTGCCGAAGCATTAAGAAAAGAGGGATTAGAATTTTAAATATATTTTATGGCAAGAAGAGAAAAAAGTGAATTTGCGGAGAAGATGATTGATTTGCGCAGAGTGGCGAGAGTTGTCGCTGGAGGTAGGCGTTTTACTTTCAGGGCTACTATTGTGATTGGGGACCGAAGAGGTCGCGTTGGAGTAGGTATCGGGAAAGCGACACATACCGCGCTCGCGATGGAAAAAGCCGCAAGGTCTGCAAAGAAAAATATGGTTAGTGTTCCGCTTACCCAAGCCGGATCGATTCCGTTTGAAGTTCAAGCAAAATATGGCGCGGCGGTAGTCCGTATGAAGCCCATTGCTTCCGGGCGCGGACTTGTGGCGGGCGGAGCAGTGCGGAGCGTTTTGGAAATAGCGGGAGTTACGGATACTTCCGCAAAAATAATTTCACACACAAAAAATAAAATTTCGAACGCCAGGTCTGCGGTTGAAGCCCTTAAAAAATTAAAGCCAGTAATAAATCATGCAGGCTCATAATCTCGGGATCGTATCCAAAACGAAGACAAAAAAAAGAGTCGGCCGCGGAGGGAAGCGCGGGACTTATTCAGGAAGAGGCATTAAGGGGCAAAAAGCCCGCTCTGGACGCAGAATCCGCCCCCAATTCAGGGACACCTTGAAAAAAATTCCTAAAAAAAGAGGATATAGCGTTAAAGTTCTTGCTAGGAGAATCGCTGTGGTGAATTTAAAGGATCTCGAGAAAAAATTCGAAAATAATTCAGAAATTTCTCCTAAGGCGCTTCGTGAAAAGGGGCTTATATCAAAGATTGCGGGCAGAATTCCCGAGGTCAAAATATTGGGCGAGGGAGAGCTCGCAAAGAGTTTTATAGTTAGAGACTGTGTTTTTTCTAAGAAGGCCGAAGAAGCTCTTATTAAATCGGGCAGCAGGATTTTTCCGAAAAAGTGATAAAATATAGTTTATGGACAAATTTCTCCTGATATTCAGCGATAAGGAGTTGAGAAAAAAAATCCTTTTTGTTTTGGGCATATTGGTCGTGTTCAGAATTGCCGCAGCTTTGCCTGTTCCGGGGGTTGATCCGTTCAAGCTTAAACAACTTTTCGAAGGAAACCAGTTTTTGGGTCTGTTAAATCTCTTTTCAGGGGGAGCCCTGGATAATCTTTCTATAATAATGTTGGGGGTAGGGCCCTATATTACAGCTTCTATTATAATGCAGCTTTTGACTATGATTTTTCCCGGCCTCAAGGAAATGTATCAGGAAGAAGGGGAAGCTGGGAGAAAAAAGTTTAATCAATATTCTCGTCTTTTAACGGTGCCCCTGGCGATTATTCAGGGGTTTAGCCTTTTGATTTTACTTGAGAATAGGGAAATATTGGAACACCTTGGATTGATGGAGAGAATAATAAGCCTAACAATAATCGCGGCGGGCTCCGTTTTTCTTATGTGGTTAGGGGAACTTATTTCCGAATACGGTATTGGAAACGGAATGTCATTAATTATTTTTGCCGGAATCGTGGCAAGTATCCCGGGGTCCATTCAGCAGGTTTTGCTTTCATTCTCGAGCGACAAATCTCTTATCTTTTCGATTTTAGGTTTTTTGATTGCGGGTATTTTGGTAGTTGCCGCGGTTGTTATTATTACAGAGGGCGAAAGACCTATCCCTGTTTCATACGCCAAACGCGTTAGGGGTACTAGGGTTTACGGGGGCGTTTCTACACATCTTCCTCTTCGGGTTAACCAAGCCGGCGTGATACCGATTATTTTTGCGCTTTCGATTCTTCTTTTCCCGCAGATGATCATAAATTTTACCGCGCAGAGCGGGAATGAGTTAGTCCGTTCTATTTCGAACACCATTTTGGTATTTATCTCAAGCTCCTGGTTTTACGGTGCGGCGTATTTCATTTTAGTTTTCCTGTTTACGTATTTTTATACCGCGGTTACTTTTGATCCCGAACAAATTTCATCGAATCTTCAGAAGCAGGGAGCTTTTGTTCCGGGGATAAGACCGGGACGGCCAACCGCGGACTATCTTTCAAAAATTTTGACCAGAATTACTCTTGTCGGCGCGCTATTTCTTGGAGTGATCGCGGTTTTGCCGATTGCCATGCAGGCGGCTACTGGGTTTGCCGCGCTGACAATCGGAGGCACGGGGCTTTTGATAGTTGTTTCGGTGGTGCTTGAAACCGTAAAACAAGTTGAAGCGCAGTTAGTGATGCGCGAATACGAATAATGGTTCCTAGGGCGACAACATTATTTTTTCTTGGGAGGTCCGGATCGGGAAAGGACACGCAGGTGGAATTCTTATTGAAACATCCAGATTTTGTAGGAGCGGTTGAAACAAACACAGGGGGATTTATGCGCGAGCTTGCAAAGGAGGAAACAGTTCTCGGCAAAAAAGTAGGGCAGGTTTTAGAATCAGGGGGACTTATGCCGGGGTGGCTTTCTTTCTCGGGTTGGTTTTCTTATTTAAGGAATAAGGTTCGATCGGATGAAATTTTGATTTCTTCGGGCAGTCCCAGAAGGATGGAGGAAGCCCTTTTGGAGGATGAGGCTTCAGAATTTTTAGGAAGGCCGAAACCGGTAATAGTGCATATAAATATAAGCCCGGAAGAAGCCCAAAAGAGATTATTATTGAGAAAGAGAAATGATGACAGTGAAGCAAGTATAAAAAACCGAATGGCTTGGTTTGAAACAGAAGTTCTTCCGATTGTTGATTATTATTCGAAGGAAGGCAGGGTTATAAGCGTTGATGGCGAGGGGACGAGGGAAGAAGTTTTCGCGAGGCTTTTATTAAAAATAGAAGAACATTTTTCAAAAAAGGTATGACTGTAAAAACTTTGGAAGAAATAATGAAATTAAAAGAAGGCGGCGGCAAATTGGCCGCCATTTTAGAAATAATAAAAAAAGAAACGAAGCCCGGAGTCTCTACGATGGAGCTGGATAAGATGGCGGAGCAATTAATCTTGAAAGAAGGCGGAGTTCCTTCTTTTAAGGGGTATAAAGGAGGGAAGGATGCTGTTCCATTTCCTGCGACTATGTGCATTTCGGTAAATGACGAAGTTGTCCACGGCATGCCCGGAAAAAAAATATTAAAAGAAGGCGATATTGTGGGGCTGGACATAGGAATGAAGTACAAGGGGCTTTTTACGGATATGGCGGAAACAGTGATTGTTGGAAATTCAAAAGAAAAGGATCCCGCGGGAGATAAGTTGGTGAAGGTAACAAAGGAATCTCTTGAACTTGCAATCTCCGTTATTAGGCCGGGCCTTAAAACGGGTGATCTCGGCAATATTATCCAGAGCTTTATCGAAGCGCATGGCTTTGGAGTTGTGCGGCAATTAGTTGGGCATGGAGTAGGGCATGCAGTACATGAAGAACCGCAAATCCCGAATTGGGGAACGGCCGGCGAGGGAGTGCCACTTAAAGAAAATATGGTCATAGCAATTGAGCCTATGGTTACGGAGGGAGATTATAATTTATGTATCGCCGATGATGGCTGGACGTGGAAGACTAAGGACGGGTCGCGCGCGGCTCATTTCGAGCATACGATGGCGGTAAAAAAAGACGGGGCCGAGGTATTGACCTCGATATAGCTTTGGGGTGCACGTTTTTGGGGTTTGGATCGCCGATGGTTAAGTTGCGGCGAAGCAGGCGGAGGCGGCCACTCCACGAGCGAATTTAGGGCGGAGGAGTTTTCAGCACGGGCTGGGTTTTATTACTCGGCCTTTTAAATTTTGTGCTAAAATTAAAAAATGCAGCAACCAGATATATACCTTTCGGTGATTATTCCCGCATACAATGAGGCGGAGAAAATTACGAAAACTTTAAGGAGGATTCAGGAATATTTTTCCGAAAGGCCGTATACGTACGAGATTATTGTAGCGGCTGACGGCCCGCGGGACAACACGATAGAAATCGCAAAAAAATTATCGGGCGAGATAAAGAATTTAAGAATTTTGGACAGGCGGAAGAACAAGGGGAAGGGGTTTACCGTGAAAGAGGGAATGCTTGCCGCCAAAGGAAAAATAAGGCTTTTTATGGATGCGGACAATGGCACCGATATTTCTCATTTTGACATGATGCGCCCGCTTTTTGATAAAGGTTGCGATGTGGTTATTTCTTCGCGCGATTCCAAGGATGCTCCGGGGGCAAGGCAGGAAGTGGCGCAGTCTTTTTTGAAAAGGCTTGCCGGAAATGCTGGAAATCTTTTTATACAAATAGTGGCTGTTCCGGGAATTTGGGATACTCAAAATGGCTTTAAAGCTTTCAGGGATTATGCGGCGGAAAAAATATTCCGGAAGGCGCGAATAAACAAGTGGACGTTTGACGTGGAAATTTTAGCCCTGGCGAGAAAGTTTAATTATAAGATCGGAATAATACCGGCTCATTGGGTTAACGATCCAAGAAGTTCTGTAAAATTTTCCGCGTATCTGTTGTCTTTGCTTGAGGTAATAAAAATCAGGTGGAATATTATGAGGGGAAAATATAATATATAAAAATGACAGAATCAGAGTTTAGAAAAGATATTGTTTCCGGTGAATGGGTTCTAGTCGCGGGAGGGATAAAAAAGAAGCCCAATTTTTTAGCTATAAAAAAACCAAAAGCATCAAAAAGAAATTGTCCTTTTGAAGAAAATAGAATTAATGATGAAAACCCGATTTTATGGACCCCGAAATTAGGAGTAAAAAATAGTGAAGATATTTCTTCTTGGTTCTTGCAAGTTGTCCCAAATAAATTTCCAATTTTAACTCCGCATAATGCTTGCCCTTTGCCTGAATCGAATGGGCCTTATCAGAGCATGATTGGCGTTGGATTCCAGGAGGTTGTAATTACGCGCTACCACGACCGTTCTCTAGCTCTTTTAAGTAATGAGGAGGTTTTTCTTGTCCTTGACGCATATATTTCACGATACAGGTCATTAATGAAGGAAGCATGTGTGGAATATATTTTGATTTTTCATAATCATGGCCCAACTGCTGGTGCGACCGTTGGGCATCCGCACTCGCAGATTCTTGCTCTGCCCATAGTTCCTTTAGATGTTTCTAGAAGCTTGAAGGGGTCTGAAAATTATTTTAAAAAATATGGAAAGTGCGCCCATTGCGAAGTTCTGAAAAAAGAATTGAAGGATAAAAAAAGAGTTATTATAAAAAACGAAGATTTTGTGGTAATAGCTCCTTTTGCTTCCCACGTTTCTTTTGAAACAAGGATTTATCCCTTGCGGCACGGTTCTAACTTTGAAGAAGTAAGCAGTAACGAAAAAAAGAATCTAGCAAAAATAATGAGAGAAACATTAGCGAAAATTCGAAATAGCATGAATGATTCGGATTACAATTTTTTTATACACACGGCACCAGTGAGATCTAAAAACTTTAAACATTATCACTGGCATATAGAAATTTTACCAAGGACAAATATTTGGGGGGGTGTGGAGCTTGGTTCGGGAACGGAGGTGGTTAAAATTCCACCCGAAGAGGCCGCGGAGATTTTAAGAAAAACCAGCTTGCCAGTGAGGCAGGCAAAAGTATGACGGAATTTTTTGGAATCGACCTGCCGGCGTTAATCAGATCTGTCGGCTATGTCGGGCTTTTTATTATTATTTTTGCAGAGTCAGGCCTTTTCATTGGCTTTTTTCTGCCGGGCGACAGCCTCCTATTTACCGCGGGATTTTTGGCATCGCAGGGGATTTTGAATATTTTTATCTTAGTTCCCCTCTGTTTTATTGCGGCTATTCTAGGTGATAGTTTCGGCTACTTTTTTGGAAAAAAAATAGGGCCAGCGCTTTTTAATAAGGAACGCTCGTTCTTTTTTCATAAGGAAAATTTAGAGCGCGCGCGGATGTTTTACGAACGCTATGGGGCCAAAACAATTTTTTTAGCCAGATTTCTTCCCGTGGTCAGGACATTCGCGCCGATACTGGCGGGGGTGGGGGAAATGCGATACCGAACTTTTATGATTTATAATTTTATTGGAGCGCTGGTTTGGGGCATTGGTATTACTATTTTTGGATATTATTTAGGGAGTATTTTTCCCCAAGCAGAAAAGTATCTTCTTTATATTGTGGCGGCAATAATAGCCCTATCTGCTCTCCCGAGCCTTATTCACGTTATTAGAAATAGGGAAACGTTTTTCAATAATAAAAAATGAGAAAGCAAATAATAATCGCTAATTGGAAGATGAATCCGCGAACCGCAAAAGAAACAAAAAATATTTTTGAGCGTATAAAAAATGCTTCGAAAAAATATCAAAGAGTGGAAGTTGTCGTAACCCCGCCGCATATTTATCTGCCCCTAATTAAGGCTGGAAGTAGAATTAAACTTGGAGCTCAGGATATTTTTTTCAAAGACGAAGGACCATTTACCGGCGAGATTTCCGCAGGGATGCTCAAGGACTCGGGCGTTTCTTATGTTTTAATAGGCCATTCCGAAAGGAGAGAATTAGGAGAAACCCTGGAGACCGTTCGAAAAAAAATTTATCAAGCGGCATCAAAAGGATTTCGGGCGGTTTTATGCGTTGGAGAAAAAGAGAAAAACCAAGAGGCTTTTCCGGTGATGGTAAAAGAAGAAATTATTTCCGCGTTGAAAGGAGTTCCGCGGCGCCTTGCTTCGAAAACCATAATTGCCTATGAACCCGTTTGGGCGATCTCGTCCCATTCTGGGGGAAAATCGGATACCCCACAGAATTTTTTTGAGATGTCTATATATATAAGAAGAATACTGCTCGATATTTGGGGAAAGAACGCGGCATTGAGAATTCCAATCATTTACGGAGGATCTGTAAATTCCAAAAATGTAAAAGGATTTCTAGATGTGAAGGGTGCTTCGGGGGTGCTTGTCGGCAAAGCAAGTCTTAACCCTGCCGAATTCATAAAAATTTTGGAGATAGCAGACAAAAAATGAAAAGTTTAAAGAGCGCGAAAGTCGGCGGGAAAAGAGTTTTAGTAAGGGTAGATTTTAATGTTTTTCCACCCAAGCACGACGAGTTAAGAATCGTAAAAACCCTCCCCACGCTAAAATATTTGCTTTCAAAAAAAGCGAAGGTAATTATGTTGACGCATTACGAAACTAACCAAGGTGAGATTCCTAGTGTAAGGGGATTAGCCGATATTCTAAGAAAAAATTATTTTCCGAAACTAAAATTTAGTGAGACCAATCTTGCGCCTGGAGAAATTTCCATACTCGAAAATTTGAGGAAGGATTCAAGGGAAAAAGAATGTGATGAAGGTTTTGCGGGAGAGCTTGCAACGCTTGGGGATATTTATGTAAACGAGGCGTTTGCGGCTTCGCACAGAAAGCATACTTCGATATTTTTTTTACCTAAACTTCTACCTTCATATCCTGGATTTTTATTTGAAAATGAAATCAAAAATTTATCCAAAGTGTTTAAGCCGTCCCATCCGTTCACTTTGATTTTGGGGGGTGGGAAAGTAGAAACGAAACTGCCTCTTTTAGAAAAGCTTTTGCCGAAAGCGGATTATGTGCTTCTTGGCGGTGTTCTTTTGAATCTTTTTATCATGGAGAAAAAAAGTCTATTTTCTCCGAAATTAATTTTGCCCAAACAGATTATTTCTTCAGGAAAAAAAGTTTTGGATGTCGGACCGGAGTCTTTTCCTGAATGGAAAAAAATAATCAATAAATCAAAACTGGTTGTTTGGAACGGGCCCTTGGGGTATTTAGAGAAGGGGCATATAGGGGGAACGAGGGAGTTAATTTCCATTCTTTCACGATCAAAGAATCGTGTAATATTGGGCGGCGGTGATACCCTTGACTGCCTCCCTGCCTCAAAAAGAAAATTTCCAAAAAACATTTTTATATCCACCGGAGGAGGTGCTATGCTGGACTATCTGGTAAAGGGAACTTTGCCGGGGATCGAAGCATTAGGATAACAAGATCGCCTTGATTTTCGTCTTTAAGTGAATTACCATAAATTTTATGATAAGCGAATTTATAGCAAAAAAACTAAAGCAGGCAAGGTACGAAATTTTGGAAGACAGAACTTATTATGGCGAAGTTCCCGGGTTTAGGGGTGTCTGGGCAAACGCAAAAACTCTTGAGGATTGTCGCAGTGAATTGCAGTCTGCTCTTGAAGATTGGATTGTGTTTAAATTGAGGGATGGTGATAAAATACCCGGTCTGCGCGTGGATAGTGTACGCAAGAGGCATCTAATAAAACATGCCTAGAAATATTTCTTGGAGAAAGTTGGTGCAAAAGTTTAGGAGGTTTGGTTCGGTGGCCCGTATTCTGGAGGCCGCCATTTGTTTATGGTGAAGGGAAATCTTAAAATAATTATACCCAATCCGCATTCTAGGGATATTTCCATCAGCCTACTTAAAAGAATTCTTAAACAAGCGGGAATTTCGCTTGAAGATTGGGATAAAATTTAAATATGAATTCCGAAATTAAAACCTGTCAAAACTGTCCCGATTTTGAAAAATTTTAATCCATGTACTATACTTACATCTTGGTTTCAGAAAAGTTCAACGCATATTATGTTGGCTATACTGCCAATTTGAATCATCGGCTTCTCGCGCATAATAACGGCATGGTTAGAGCAACAAAAAATAGAGGACCGTGGAAAATTTTCTATCACGAAAAGTTTGAAACAGAAGTCGGCGCGGTTCAAAGGGAGCGGCAAATAAAATCATGGAAAAGTCGTAAAGCTATTGAACGATTAAAATTTTATCAAAATCGAGGATCCTCGACTTCCTATTCTAAATTTATAGATGAAAGTCGGGACAAAAAAGTATGAATTCTGAAACCAGAAAATGTCAGAATTGTAAATCTGATTTCGTCATAGAACCCGATGATTTTAAATTTTATGAGAAAATTTCCGTCCCCCCGCCGACTTTTTGTCCGGAGTGTAGATTGCAAAGAAGGCTAGCCTTTAGGAATGAAAGAAATTTATATCGAAGAAACTGCAATCTGTGCGGCAGGGATATTGTTTCCATGTGGCAGAAAAATGTTCCCTTTCCGGTTTATTGCCAAGAGTGCTGGTGGTCTGACAAATGGGATGGGATTGGCTTTGGACGTGAGTTTGATGAGAGTAAATCTTTTTTGGAGCAATTTGCAGAGCTTCAAAAATTAATTCCTCGCCCTCAATATTTTAATTATGAATCCGCGCGATTAGTCAGAAGTCCTTATGCAAATTGCTCCGGGGACTTGGAGGATTGTTATCTGGTTTTTGCAACGCAGTATAGTAGGAATTGCGCTTATACTCATTATTTAAATAATGGCAAAGATTCTTTTGATATGCTCTATAGCGACAAAGCGGAGCGTTGTTATGACAGCCAGGATATTGAAAATTGCTATAACGTATCGTTTTCCGTATCTTCGTCCAACTGTGTCGACTCGATGTTTTTATTTGATTGCAAGAATTGTAACGACTGCTTAGGGTGCTCGGGGCTGCGTAATAAAAAGTATCATATATTGAACAAGCCATTTTCAAAAGAAGAGTATGAGAAGAAAAAGAAAGAATTGAAATTAAATACTTCTGCTGGAGTCGCCGAATTTAGAAAAAAATTCTTTGATGAAATTTACTATAATACACCTCGAAAATACTATCATGGGCAAATGAATTCTAACTTTAGCGGTGATTATATTTCTAATACTGAAAATACTTTCGAAGGTTTTTACACAAAAAATACTCGAAATGTAAAATATTCTTTTTGGTGCCTAGGTGGCGATGATGTCTATGACTATTTTGCATGGGGGGATCTTCATAAATCGTATGAAGTTGTCTCATCGGGAGATAACTCCTTCAATATAAAATTTACGTATGGCTGTTGGGGCGGCTCTAGAAATATTGAATATTCTACATACTGTATTTCGTGCAATGATTTATTTGGATGCGTGGGCTTGAGACACAAAAAATTCAGTATATTAAATAAACAATATTCTGAAGACGAGTATTATAAATTGCGCGAGAAAATTATTAAGCAGATGACGGAAAAATCTTATGTCGCGAAAGACGGCATCCAATACAAATACGGCGAGTTTTTTCCCATTGAGCTTTCAATAATGTTCTACAATGAAACCGTGGCCGAGGAGCATTTTCCCTTAACTCAAGAAGAAGCATTGGCCAAGGGGTATTTGTGGAATGAAGGAGAAAGAGGGTCGTATGTGGCTTCAAAGAAAGGCACGGAATTGCCGCAAAGTATTTCAGATGTGGGTGATGATATTTTGAACGAAGTTATTGAATGTAGGGTTTGCAAGCGCCCATACAGAATAATTGAGCCCGAATTGAAATTTTACAAAGAAATGGATTTGCCGCTGCCGCAGTTATGCCCGGATTCAAGGCACTTGGAAAGAATTAAATTGCGTAATCCTTTGAAGCTATGGAAAAGGAAATGCGAGTGCAATTCTAAAAAAGCAAAAATTGTATACCAAAATACCGCGGTGCATGAACATGGCGAGTCGGAGTGTCTAAATGAATTTGAAACTTCCTACGCGCCGGAAAGGCCGGAGATTGTTTATTGTGAACAGTGCTATTTAAAGGAGGTGGTATGAATTGGATTAAAGATGTTGAACAATTTAAGGAGCAGTCTGGGTACGTAATTGACGGGAAATGGTACCCGCGCGTGACGAAAATAGTTGAAATAAAATCCAAACCGGCGCTGAATTATTATTATGGGCAAGCAAAAAGCTACGCTGAAGCGCAGGCGCAGACACAGAGATCGGCCGAGGAGGGGACGAAAATACACGAAGCGGTGGAGGCAATTATGAGGGGCGAGAATCCGGAAGTTGATCGGCTTATAATTCCTTCCGTAACCGCTTTCAGGAATTTTCTTGATTTTCAGAAAATAAACGTCCTTTCGGAGCATATAGAAAAAAGAATATTTCATCCGGACGAGCGCTATGCGGGGACGATCGATACGCTTGCGACTATAGACGGGAAATTTGGAGTATTGGATATTAAAACCTCGCAGGCAATTTATAGGGATTATAATATGCAGACCGCAGCGTATGTCGCCGCGCTTGGGGGGGAATTTCCAAACCTTTCCACGCGCTGGATTTTACGCATTGATCAAGCGCAGGCTTGTCTCAAGTGCGGGGCAACCTTGAGGACAAAGGGAGGCCGTGAAAAGATCAAAATAAACGGTTCCAAAAAATGCGGAGATGATCACGAGTGGAGCGAGGTGAAGGGAATAATCGAACTCAAAGAATTTCCATACTGGCGCGATGATTTCGAGGCATTTCTCGCCGCAAAAAAATTATGGGAGTGGGAAAATGATTATTGGCTTAAGCAAGCCGGGTATTTATGACGCAAGCAATTCTTTTCTCGACTTGTGAAGAATCTTCGATTCTTCTAGGTCTTCGAAAAGAATACGCTTGCTTATCCTCATATGAGAATTTTTCTTTTTGACAAACATAGAAGCCGAAGCCGAGGGTTCACAGTTTGTAAAAAGGAAAATTCTATATAATATAATGAAAACCAAATCAGAAAAATTAATAGTCTATACAGACGGCGGGGCAAGGGGAAATCCAGGGCCGGCGGCCTTAGGTGTCGCAATTAAAGACGAGAAAGGGAACCTGATAAAAAAATACGGGGAAGCTCTCGGGATAAAAACAAATAACGAAGCGGAATACGCCGCAATTGTTTCCGCCTTAAAAAAAATCAAAGCCCTTTACGGAAAGGAAAAGACGAAAGATATGGAGATAGAAATGCGAATGGATTCCCAGCTCGCCCAGAGGCAGTTGAGCGGGAAATATAAAATAGAAGAAGAGAAACTTTTCCCGCTGTTTATAAAAGTTCATAATTTAATTATGGATTTTGGAAAAATTACTTTTACGCATATCGGGCGCGAGGAAAATAAGGATGCGGACAGCATGGTGAACGAGGCCTTGGATAAAAAAGAAGACCCAAAGCTATTCGAATGAGAAAATTCGGAGTATCCGCCCTTTTAGGTTTTTTTCTGGGCGTCGCATTCCGCTCATTTTTTCCGGTTAGCGGGGAGTTGTTCCTGCTTTCTTTTTCAATTGCGATAGTTTTCGCGCTGATCGTTTTTTTAAATAAAAATTTCAGCGTTTTTATAATATGGGCGTCTTTTTTCCTCATCGCCTTCAGTTTGGGCGGCATTCGCTATGAAGTTTCCGATTCCAGGGAAAACATATCAGAGCTCCATGGGCAGATTGGAGAAAAATTTGAGGTGTCGGGCGTAGTTGTAGAGGATCCGGAATTTCTTGATAAATACACAAGAGCTATTTTTAAAACAGACGCCCCCTTTAATGGAAAAATTTTACTCTCTCTTCCTCATTATCCCGAAGTGAATTATGGCGACAGGCTCAAAATTTCAGGGACACTAAAAGAGCCGGAAAATTTTGAAGCCGACGGCGTATATATCAAATGGAAGGAACATCTTGCTAAAGATAATATATATTATGAAATGTCTTTGCCGGCTGTATTGTCAAAAAATCGCGAAAATCTTTCAATCGGGGAGAAAATAAAACAATCATTATTCACGATTAAACATAAGTTTCTGCAAAATTTATCCCGCGTTATACCGGAACCACATAACTCATTTCTTGCCGGAATAACGATAGGCGAGAGGGCGTCGCTTCCCCAAGATTTAAAGGAAGGTTTTAAGAAGGTTGGAATTATGCATTTGGTGGTTTTGTCCGGTTATAATATTTCCATTGTCTCCGATTACATTATGAAATTTTTAGGATACCTGCCTATATCAAAAATATTGCAAGCTTTTATTGCTACGGGAGGAATCATTCTTTTTGCCACTTTGACGGGAGGATCCGCCACGGTTGTACGCGCGGCGATTATGGGCATCCTTCTTCTTTGGGCAAGGGAGTCAGGCAAGATTTATGAAGCCATGGTCGCCCTGCTCTTCGCGGCCTTTCTTATGGTTTTTGTAAATCCGAAAATTTTGCGGTTCGATACTTCTTTTCAGCTTTCTTTCCTGGCAACTGCCGGATTAATTATTTTATCTGCTCGCTTGGATAAAATTTTACGCTTCATTCCTAATTTCTGGAAACTTCGCGAAAATCTAGTCTCTACCTTGTCCGCGCAAATTTTTGTGATGCCTCTTTTGATATCGATAGGCGGAAAATTCACCTGGGCAACTATTCCGGCAAACCTGTTAATTTTAAGCGCGATCCCACTTACGATGTTTTTTGGATTTATGGCCGGCCTTTTTGGATTTATCTCTTATTATATTTCCTGGGTATTTTCTTTCCCTGCGTATATTTTACTTGCGTATGAGTTATGGATAGTAAAAATTTTTTCATGAAAAAACATTTCAGATATTCTTTCCCGCTCGCGCTTGCTTTTATCGCGGTTTTGCTGTTCTATTCGCTTTCATATCTAAGTAATAATAAGCTGAAATTTTATATTCTTGATGTCGGGCAGGGGGATGCGATTTTTATAGAGACGCCCTCAAAAAACCAGATATTGGTTGACGGCGGTCCGGATAAATCTGTCCTTAAGGAGCTTGGAAAGGTTATGCCTTTTTATGACAGATCGATAGATGTTGTAATTCTTACCCATCCAAATCTCGATCATTTGGCCGGACTGGTTGAAGTATTAAAAAAATACGAAGTTAAAACATATATCGACGCGGGGGATGATTACGCACTTTCGGAATATGTTGAGCTGAAAAACATAATAAAGGAGAGACGTATCAATTATATAAAGGGAAGAAGAGGAATGAAAATAATCGCGGATAAGGAAGTCGGCCTTTTAATTTTAATGCCCGAAAAATTAATTGAAAGCAAGAATCCGAATGATAATAGTATAGTCGCGAAGCTTACCTACGGTGACATAGATTTTCTTTTAATGGGGGATGCGGAAAAAAATGAAGAACTTTCCCTGGTTTTAATCGGGGATAACATAGAGAGCGAAGTTCTCAAGGTTGGACATCATGGATCGAAAACTTCTTCTAATCCTTTATTTTTAGAAAAGGTTAAACCCGAATTAGCACTGATTTCCGTCGGCAAAAATTCTTACGGACACCCCTCAAAAGATATTCTCCAGAACCTTGCTTTTTCCGGAGCAAGCGTTTTTCGAACGGACGTTGATTTGACCATACTAGTGGAAACTGACGGCAAAAGTTTGACTTCGAACATAAAAAAATAGTATTTTATTAACAATATGAAAAAACTAACTGAAGAAAGGACATTGGCGCTAATAAAGCCTGACGGCGTTAAGCGCGGCCTAGTGGGGGAAATTATACATAGGATAGAACAGCGCGGACTGAAAATCATCGCGCTTAAAATGATTAAGGCGACGGAGGAACAAGTTACGGGGCATTACCCGAAAGATCAAGCCTGGATACGTCGCTTGGGGGAAAAATCACTCAAAACTTATGAAAAATACGGCATAGACCCCATAAAAGAGTTGGGTACGGACAATCCGGATGAAATAGGAAAAATGGTAAGAAGCTGGATAATCGAATATATGACTTCGGGGCCCATTGTAAAAATTGTTGTCGAAGGAGTGCACGCTATAGATATGGTAAGAAAATTATGCGGAAATACTTTGCCGAATTTAGCTGAAATGGGCACGATTCGAGGTGATTATTCGGTGGATTCTCCGGCTTTGGCAAATTCCGGAAAACGCGCCGTTCATAATCTTATTCACGCGTCAGAAACTCCGGAAGAATCCAGCCATGAACTTGACTACTGGTTCACTTCAGAGGAAATCCACGACTATAAGCGGGCCGAGGAGGATATAATGTTCTAATTGAAATGCAGGAGTTTTTTAAGGTAGAGCCGAGATTTGTTCTGATATTTTTACTTTTTATAGCCTTAATTCACAGCTGGGCGCTTTTAACTTCGGCCTATTTTTTTTATTGGTGGCTTGATATGGCAATGCATTTTATGGGCGGCCTATGGGTCGCGTTATGCGCATTTTTTGCGTTAAAAAAATATTCTCCGGCAGATTATGTCTTACTTGCGCTTTTATTGGGTGCGGCGGGTGTTTTGGGAATTCTTTGGGAATTTATGGAGTTTGGGCTGGATGTAATTTTCAATAGCGCTGTTTTCCAGGGCGACTTGATGGACACTTTATCTGACTTGTTTTTTGACCTTTTGGGCGGCGCAACTGCCTATCTTTTCATAATTTCCAAAAAGAACTCTATAATTAAAGAATGAAAATTTCTTTTTTCGGCGGAGCGCAGGAAGTCACGGGGTCTTGTTTTCTTTTTGATTCCGGAAGTACAAAAGTTTTAATTGATTGCGGGCTTTTCCAATGCCCGAAATTTTGCGATGCCCGTTCCGATGCCCCATTTCCGTTTGATCCGAAAGAAATATCCGCTGTTTTCGTAACCCATGCTCACATAGATCACACTGGGCGCATTCCCAAGCTGGCAAAAATGGGATTTAAGGGAAAAATTTTTTCTACATTGCCCACAAAAGATCTTGCAGAAATTATGCTGTCGGACAGTTTAGGGCTTCTGGAAAAGGAAGCGCTAAAACACGGAGTGCCTTTGATTTATGAAGAAAAAGACATAAATTCATCAATGAGTTTATGGAAGGGAGTGCCATATGGAGAGGAGATATCCGCAGGAGATTTGAAAATAAAATTACGAGATTCGGGACATGTGCTGGGATCTTCCATGGTGGAAATTTTAGCTGGCGGGAAGAAAATTATTTTTACCGGGGACCTTGGGAATCCGCCCACGCCGCTTCTTAATGATCCTGAAAAAGTTAAAGACGCCTCGGTGCTTGTAGTGGAGTCAACCTATGGGGATAGGGTTCACGAGGAAAGGGGAGAAAGAAAAATTATGCTCGAAAGAGCGATTGAGGAAACGGTTCATGAAAAAGGCGTTTTAATGATCCCAGCTTTTTCGCTCGAAAGGACGCAGGAGCTTTTGGCCGAGGTTGATGATTTATTGGATACCGGGAAAATTCCAAGTGTGCCTATTTTTCTTGATTCCCCGCTGGCAATAAAGACAACTGCCATATACAAAAAATATGAAAGTTTTTTTAACAAAGAGGCGCACAAAAAAATAAAATCAGGCGACGATATTTTTCATTTCAAGGGCCTAAAGATGACTCTAACGACAGAAGAATCTAAAAGTATTAATGAAGTAGGGCCGCCGAAAATTATTATCGCGGGGTCGGGAATGTCTACCGGAGGGAGGATATTGCACCATGAAAAACGCTATCTTCCTGATCCGCATTCGACTTTGCTTATGGTTGGCTATCAGGGCGCGGGGTCTATGGGGAGAATGCTCCAGGACGGAGCTAAGGAGGTTAGGATTCATGGCGAAATTGTTCCGGTTCGGGCAAAAATTAGAACGCTTGGGGGTTATTCCTCGCATCCGGACCGGGATAAGCTTGTAGAATTCGTAGCCTCGAGCAAAGACACTCTGGAAAAAGTTTTTGCGACTCACGGTGAACCTTCCTCAAGCCTCTTTTTTATTCAAAGGGTCCGCGATTATTTAGGTATTGAAGCTTTTGCCCCGCGTTACGGAGAAACGTACGAAATATGATAAAATTTATAACGTGAAGCCATCTCCTCATTCTCATCTAAAATTTAAAATTTGCGTTTCCGGCGCCGCTGAAACGGGGCACTGCGGGGAGGAGGCGCTTGAAAAAGCGAAAGAACTTGGCAGAGAAATCGCCAGGCATAAATCCGTTCTAGTTACGGGAGCCACGACCGGCGTTCCTTATTGGGCATGTATTGGAGCGAAGGAGGAAAGAGGAATTTCAATAGGCCTTTCGCCCGCGAAAAACGAAAAAGAGCACGTCGAGGAATATAAATTACCCGTAGACTACATGGATATGATTGTTTATACGGGCTTCGGTTTTTCCGGAAGAAATTTATTACTGACTAGATCGGCGGACGCGGTAATATTCGGCTGCGGCAGGATGGGCACGATAAATGAATTTACTATATCTTTCGAAGACGACAAGCCCATCGGAATTTTAAACGGTCCTTGGCAGACGGACGAACTGCTGGCGGAAATAGTGGAGCAAGCGCACCGCGGCCCGGGAAAAATTGTTTACGGGTCCGATCCGAAGCTTTTAGTTGAAAAAATCATTGAACTTATCCGCAAAGAAAAAGTTGTAGAAATATGAAAAAGATAATTGAGGGTTTCGGCCTTATGACGGGGATGATAATTGGCGCCGGCCTTTTTGCTCTTCCTTATGGATTTTCGAAGGCCCCGCTTCATTGGAATATTTTACTTCTTGTCGCGGTGTTTCTTCTTTCTTGGTTTTTGCACCTGCTTTTTGCGGGAATAATCTATATTACGCCCGGGAGGCACAGATTTCCCGGCTACGTAAAAAAATATTTAGGACATAGGGCAGAAACGATCGCCGCCATATTTACGATTCTGAGTGCTTACGGCGTGATGCTTGTTTACGGGATCCTGGGTTCAATTTTTTTGGGAAATATTTTCCAAATAGATTTTATTTTAGCGGGAATTATATTTTTTGCGCTGGGAGGGCTTTTATTTCTCTTTTCCCTAGATACGATTGGGAAAGTTGATTTTTATCTGACAGTTCTGCTCTTATTTTTTATAGTATTGATATCCTCTAAACTTTTCCCTGCGGTTAATATAAATAATTTTCATCCACCCGAAAATCCAACCTGGTTTTTCTCATATGGAATATTGATTTTCGCATTCGGGGGATATTCTGCTCTTCCTGATCTGCGAGATATTTTTGGAGGCAATGGAGGCGCCATCTCTAAAAAAATTATTTTCTGGAGCCTCTTTGTTGCCGCAGTTTTTTACCTCATATTTATTATTTCTGTTCTGGGCGCGTCAGGCGGTGTTGTGAGCGAAGATGCTATTTCTGGTTTAGGGGGCATAATCGGCCCTGCTGCCAAATTAATGGGTTCAATTATCGGCATTATAGCCGTATTCAGGTCCTACACGGTTTTCGGAGCAGATCTCAAACTGATGTTTACCTATGATTATAAATTATCAAAAAAGTCTTCGTGGCTGTTGTCTTTCCTCCCGCCTGTTACATTTTTTCTTTTGGGATTAGTAAGCCTCGCGGATACGTTGAGCATTGTCGGTTCCGTGGGACTGGGAGTATTCGCAGTTTTTACTTTTCTCATGGTATATAAAAAGCGTAAAGAAATTTCATCGTTTGTCGGCTTTAGGCCGCGAGGATGGCTTCTCTTTTTACTCGGAGCACTTTTTGTCTCCGGTGCCCTCTACGACATTATAAAAATATCTTTGTTGCCTTAATGGAAAAGGGTGAAAAACTTTTAGAACTTAATAAAGAACTCGCTGCGAATCAGGAGCTTCCTTTATTTGGATCCGCGAACCTTGTTTTTGGGGAGGGGAGTGTGGATGCGAGCGTTTTGTTTATAGGCGAGGCCCCGGGTTTTCATGAGGATAAGCTCTCGCGGCCGTTTGTGGGGCAGGCGGGAAAGCTTTTAGATAAGCTTTTATCATCGATAAATTGGCCGCGTGAAAGCGTTTATATTACGAACATTGTTAAAAGGCGTCCTCCGGGGAACAGGGATCCGCTGCCCGATGAAATAGAAGCTTACAAACCATATCTCGAAAAACAAATAAAAATTCTTTCTCCGAAATTGATTGCGACTCTTGGACGTTTTTCCATGAATTATTTTTTGCCTGATGCGAAAATTTCGCGCGATCATGGCGTTGCCCAATACGCCGGGGAGCATCTCATTATGCCGTTCTATCATCCCGCCGCAGCGCTCCGCTCGACCGCTGTTTTAAAAGAGCTCGAGTTGGATTTCAAAAAACTTCCAGATATCCTATTAAATCCCCCGCCTAGAAAAAACGACCATCCTCCGAAATCAGCGGAAGAAAATAAGCAGTCAAGTTTGTTTTAAAAAAATACTCCTCTGCCAGTTTTTTGGAGCCAAGTGATTGGTGCCAAAGAATCGACAGAGGAGTGAATTAGAGAAACATATTTTTTTGTAAGGAGCTATAAAGATAACTTTACGAAAACCTTTTTACCCAAAATGCTTGCGAATGTTTTTTAAATTTTCGCCCAATAATTTGGACGCATTTTGCACAGGCGTTTTTTAGGTCGAGACTTTCTCAAAGTTACCTATATATAGAGTAACAGATTGAGAAGAAGGGCGTTGTGGATAATAATATAGTGGTGAACCAGGAAATAGCCAAAATCTTTTTTGAACTCGCTGAAATATATGGGATGGATGAGGTGCCCTTTAAGCCGCGCGCTTTTGAACGCGCTTCACAGTCCATCAACTCCCTAGATGAGGATGTTTCTGCGATATATAAGAAAGAAGGTATAAAAGGGTTAGAAAAGATTCCTGGCGTGGGCAGGGGGATTGCAGAGAGAATCGAAGAATACTTGAAAACAGGTAAAATGAAGGAATATGACAAATTAAAGAAAAAATTTCCGGTTGATATTTCGGGCCTTTCTGCCGTTGAGGGCGTCGGGCCGAAAATTATCAAGCTTTTGTATACCAGACTAAGGATAAAAAATGTCGCCGACCTCGAAAAAGCCGCAAAGGACGGGAAACTCCGGAAGCTTCCGCGTATGGGCGCCAAACTAGAGGTGAAAATATTAAAGGGACTCGAATTCAAAAAGGAAAATGGCAATCGCTTTTTGCTAGGGGAAATTCTACCGGTGGCGCGCAAGATTTGTGAACGTCTTTTAGAAATTAAAGGAGTTCACAAGGTTGAGATTGCGGGTTCGATTCGCAGAATGCAGGAAACGATTGGAGATTTGGATTTTCTGGTGATTTCAGAGAATCCTAATGAGGCTGCTGATTTTTTTGCATCTATGCCTGAAGTGGCGCATGTTTACGCGCACGGAAATACAAAAGTTTTAGTTCGGCTTCGTTCCGGAATTGATGCTGATTTGCGCGTAGTGCCCGGAGAATCTTTCGGCGCCGCTCTTCAGTATTTCACTGGCAATAAAGATCATAATGTGGAGGTTAGAAAAATTGCGATCAAGAATGGGTATAGCTTAAACGAATACGGACTAACTCGCGGAAAAAAAATAATTGCCTCAAAAACCGAAGAAGAAATTTATGGAAAACTGGGAATGCCGCAGGTGCCGCCGCCGGAGATTCGCCTGAACAGGGGGGAAATCGAAGCGGCTTTCGCAAAGAAAATCCCGAAGTTAATTGGTTACGACGACTTGAGGGGAGATTTGCAAACACAAACTTCGTGGACTGACGGGAGTAATTCTATAGAGGAAATGGCGCGCGAGGCTATGAAGCTGGGGCATGAATATATTGCAATCACAGATCATACTAAATCACTTGCGATGACGGGAGGAGCGGACGAAAAAAAATTAATGAGACAGATGGCGGAAATAGATAGAATAAATTCAAAACTCAAAAAGCAAAATTTAAAATTAACTGTTCTAAAAGGTGCTGAAGTAAATATTATGAAAGATGGTTCGCTCGATATATCGAATGAAGTTTTAAAAAAATTAGATGTCGTAGGCGCGGCGGTGCATTCGTATTTTAATTTGACGCGCGAAGAGCAGACCAAAAGAATTTTACGCGCGATGGAAAATCCGAACGTGGATATTATTTTTCATCCGACAGGACGAATTATAAATCGAAGGAAGCCTTATGAAGTTGATATTGAAGCAATAATTAAACAAGCAAAAAAAACTAAAACGATTCTGGAAATTGACGCGCATCCGTGGAGGCTTGATTTAAAAGACGAGCATATCCGAATGGCGCGCGAAGCCGGTGTAAAAATGGTTATTGATACGGATGCGCATTCCGTTTCGGAGATGCATTATCTTGAATACGGTATCGCGCAGGCGAGACGAGGATGGTGTGAGACAAAGGACATAATAAATACTTTGCCGCTCAAAGAATTTTTGAAGGCATTGAAATAGGGGCTTCCTTTTTCGGATAAAAAATGATATTATATCCATCGAAGTAACTTTACAGGAGGTGTTAGAGATGAACAACGGTCTATATGCGTTGGAGTTTCTTAGGGACGGTAGAAGGTTTAGTGTGCCCGAAGAAAATAAGCGAGCTTTACGGGCATGCATTTCGGGAGGATGGGAAGAGGAGGAAACAAACTTGCCAATTGTTTTGACTGCCTATCTCAACGGGCCGGAACTCATGAAATATGGGTTGTCGTTTCGGCTTCGTTCGTTTCTGAGAAGTATCCCAAAGTGGATTCATTGGGACTCATTGACGTATTGCTTTGAGGTCCGAGACGGAACGAATTTGGATACTTGCCAGGCAGAAGTTTCCGATTTCATGACCTATGGCGATGCGATCAGCTTGGCAAGAAAACGTTCCGGGGTAAAAACATTGTCGCCACGGCTGGTCACAATGTCTTTACGAAGGAGTTATTCTAACGGCAATAAACCGGAACGTCTAGTGACTGATGAAGGAACTATTTATCTTTTTTTTGAAAATCCTGACGTTGGTATCCCGTTGGGTCGGGAAAAATTCATCCGGGTGGAGGTTAAAAGGCCGAGTGAACTTCGGCCTAGGCTGAATGGTTCTCTTGGACGTTTTCTGAGAGTTTTCGGTACCCAAGCCGTATCCAAGAAAACCCAGGGATACCTTCGGATAAAAAGATACCTGGATTGTAAGTAATAAACATAGCGTCTGGCTTCAGCCCGGCGCTATTAAAATTTTGGGTCGCGTAATAAAATGATTTATGCCAGTTGAAAGGTCAGCCGGAGCGATAATTTTCCGAAAAACGCCGAAAGGACGCGAGTATTTATTGATTCAGCACCGCCCGCCTTATAATCACTGGGATTTGGCAAAGGGTCATATCGAAAAAGGGGAAACGACAGAGGAAACGGTGAGAAGGGAAGTGAAAGAAGAAACGGGCCTTTCTAAAATAGAAATAATTCCGGGCTTTAAGGAAACTGTAAAATATTTTGTGGGGAAGAAGGGAGAGAGGCATTTGAAATTCGTAGCATTTTTTCTTGCTGAGGCGGTAACCAAGCGCGTCAAAATTTCCTGGGAACATCAGGATCATAAATGGGCGCCATATGAAGAAGCATTTAAGCTAGCGACTTATCCCGATACTAAAAAATTAATACAAAAAGCGGATGAATTTATTCAAGAAAAAAGTTTTTAATATAGTTCGAAAAATTCCGAGGGGAGAAACGCTAATTTACAAAGATGTGGCTATTCGGGCCGGCTCACCCAAGGCTTTTCGAGCGGTCGGGAATATTTTAAATAAAAATTATGACCCTAAAATTCCATGCCATAGGGTTATCCGCTCGGACGGCAAGACAGGAGGGTACAATCGTGGTTTCCTGAACAAGAAATTGATTTTAAAAAATGAAGGAGCTATTCTTTAAATACATATGAGCCTTTTAGGCGCTATAATTCTCTCATCTTTTGCGGCGGCTTTCGTTTCGCTTATCGGCGGGCTTTTGCCTATTTACAACGGCGATAAAGTGAAGGGTGCAACCCACTACGTCGTAAGTTTTGCGATTGGCGCTCTTTTCAGCGTTTCTTTTTTAGATCTTCTCCCTGAAGCGATCGAGATGAGTTCGGTTGAATATGCTATGCCATTTGTCCTTGTTGGCGTTTTATTTTTTTTCCTTTTGGAAAAATTTATTTTCTGGTACCACTGCCATGACGGCGAATGCCAAGTTCATGCTTATTCCTATTTGGTATTGTGGGGCGATTTTTTACATAATTTTGTAGATGGGATAATTTTAGGGCTGACTTTTCTTGTTGATATGCGGCTTGGTTTTATTACTACGATAGCCATCATTCTACATGAGATTCCCCAGGAAATAGGAGATTTTGGCATTTTGATGCATGGAGGCCTTTCGCGCTCGAAAGCGCTTTTATATAACTTCTTATCGGCCTTGTCCGTGGTAGCTGGAGGAATATTAACCTATTTTCTGGGAAGTTCCCTTGAGCCATTTTTACCTGCCTCCCTTGCAATGGTTGCGGGGGCGTTTATTTATTTGGCGGCCGTTGATTTGATGCCGGAACTTCACGAATCAACGAGACTTTCGCATTCCTTGATTCAAATCATATTTATCTTAGCCGGAGCGTTTTTTGTAATCGCTCCTGGATTTTTCCTCGGGCACTAATTAGCTGGAAAGGGAGAAATAGCTTATTTTACGGAGTCTACAAGTTTTTTAAAAGCCGCGGGATAATTTTGCGAAAGCTCGGCTAAAATTTTTCTGTCGAGATCGATATTGGCTTTTTTAAGTTTGTTTATTAATACGCTGTAAGAAAGGCCGTTTTCCCTCGCTCCCGCATTTATTTTAACCTGCCAAAGTTTTCTAAAATTTCTTTTCTTTTTTCTCCTGTCTTGAAAAGAATTTTTTGCGGCGTGCAAAAGGCGCTCACGCGCAAGGCGTTCCTTGGATTTTCCTCCCCAGCGAAAACCTTTCGCTCTCTTTAATATTTTTTTTCTTTTTTTGAGGCCTATCGTTCCTCTTTTTACTCTTGGCATATTTTTATATTAATTCTTTTCAAATGGTAAAAAACGTTTAAGGGTTTTTCTTGGAATCACAAAATCAGCGAGCCCCTTCTGGTGGAGCTGTTTTACTCGTCTTGTTTTAGCATTGAAGTGGTTCTTTCCGGGAATCCTAACAAGAACCTTACCGCTACGCGTGACTCTCAAGCGTTTTGCAAATGATTTGTTTGTTTTCGGCAATTTAGTTTTAAGTTATTTCTTTTCTATTAGCACGTAGATTCCTCTTGGCCCCTGTTTTGGGCCTTCCGCGATTTTATAGTCCCTCGGTATAAAATGCAGTATTCGCTCTATTCTCCCGTTTATAAACTTTTTGTCAAGATATTTGGCCCTTCCCCGTAAAACCAGCTGGATTTTTACTTTATCGCCTTCTTCCAGGAATTCCCCGACTTTTTTCGCCTTCATCTCAAGATCGTGTTCGGATGTATTGATTCCGATCCTCATTTCCCTGACCTCCGTTGTGTGCGCCTTCTTGCCGGCCTCGCGCCTTTTTCTTTCTTCCTGATAGGACCATTTCCCGTAGTCCATTATTTTGACAACCGGCGGATTCGCGGTGGGAGAGATTTCAATCAGGTCTATTCCCTTTTCTCTTGCGACCCTCAAAGCTTCCGCTACATCAATTACTCCGTAATTTGTTCCGTCGTCCCCGATTGCCCGTACTGGGCTTGCGGTTATTTGGTTGTTTATTCTTACTTTTTGTTTGCTTGCCAAATAGTTAATTTAACTGATAAATGCCTTAATATCCTAGCATTTTAAATTAAAGTTATCCACTTTTGCCAGTTGTTCGGAGACGAGACTATAATAATTTAGTTAGAGAAAGTTGTGTCAAAGAACTGGCCAAAATTTGTACTTGGTTGGATTATTTCCTTCCTGGTGCGTTTGATTCCGTCGAGACCCCCAAATTTCGAGCCGGTTTTGAGCATACAGATGCCTTTCTCCAAGGCATATGGGTATCTCCCGGCTTTTTTCTTTGCTTTTTTTAATATAGCGCTATACGACGCAGTTACGATGAGGGTAGGAGTATGGACTTGGATTACAGCTCTCATTTACGGGCTCCTCGGAATTTGGGGCTATATGTTTTTTAAAAAGAGAGAAAGTACCGCCGGCAACTACCTCAAGTTTTCCATAATGGCAACGCTCGCTTATGATGCCCTAACGGGACTTTCCATAGGTCCTTTATTTTTTAACCAAACTTTCACTGAAGCGCTTATCGGCCAAATACCCTTTACCATTTTTCATTTGCTTGGAAATGGGGCATTGGCTCTCTTGGTAAGCCCTTTGGTTTACCGGCTTGTTACGGGGCAAAGCCCCATATTATTAATTAATTATGAGCAAGTAAAAATATGGAAACAGCCATCAACTCCCAAAAGTCGTCAGTAGAAATAACGGAAATTAGGAAGCGCGACGGGAAAATTGTTCCCTTTGACCTTTCCAGAATTGAAAATGCTGTTTCCAGGGCTTTTCAAGTCACTAACGAGGGCGGCCAGAGTGAAGCAGGTTTGATTGCGAGAAGGGTTCATGATGTTTTGAGCCAATTAAAACAGAGGGACCTTAACTTTTTGCCGGCAGTCGAGCAAATACAGGATATGGTGGAAAAAGAACTCATAATTAATCAATTCCCCGAAACTGCTAAATCCTACATTTTATACAGAGAGAAGCATGCGATGAAGAGGAAGGAGGTCGGCGCGATACCTGAAAGATTGAGGGGCTTAGTAGACGGTAGCAAGAAATATTTTAAAAATCCTTTAGCTGAATTTATATACTACAGATCTTATGCAAGGTGGATCGAAGAGGAAAACAGGCGCGAGACTTGGATCGAAACCGTGGACCGATATATGTCTTTTATGAAAGAGAAATTGGGGGATCGTTTGATGGAAGGCGAGTATTCCGAAGTCCGGGAAGGAATTTTAAACCACGATGCCATGCCTTCAATGCGCCTTATGCAGTTTTCGGGCACGGCGGCGAGATCCACCAATGTCTGCGCGTACAACTGCTCTTATATTGCCCCTAAATGTTTTCAGGATTTCGCGGAAATAATATACATATCTATGTGCGGAACAGGCGTGGGGTGGTCCGTTGAGAGTGAAAACATCCAATCTCTGCCGCAGGTAAAGAGGCAAACAGGCAAGAAACACCCAACTTATGTTATTCCGGATAATAAAGAGGGCTGGGCGGATGCTTTATCTTTAGGGATGAAAATTTGGTTCGAGGGGGAGGATATTGATTTTGATTTTTCCCGCCTGCGCCCCGCAGGCACGCGATTGAAAACAATGGGAGGAAAAAGCTCCGGGCCGGAACCCTTGAGAAATCTTTTGGAGTTTACGCGCGAAAGGATTTTAAAAAAGCAGGGAAGAAGAATTTCAAATATAGATGCGCATGACATAATTTGCAAAATAGGGGATTGCGTGGTTTCGGGAGGAGTACGCAGAAGCGCCATGATTTCACTCTCGGACTTGGATGACGAATCAATACGCGACGCAAAGAAGGGACAATTCTATGTGACTGATCCTCAAAGAAGTCTCGCGAACAACTCAACCGTTTACTGGCAAAGGCCGACTTCCGGCGAATTTTTCGATGAATGGACGGCATTAGTCAAAAGCGGAAGCGGGGAGAGAGGAATTTTTAACAGAGGCGGGCTTGCTAAAACATTGCCGCAAAGAAGACTCGAACAGTTTCATGGCGGGATTTATCCCTCATGGGGAACCAATCCTTGCGGGGAAATAGTTTTACAGTCAAAACAGTTCTGCAATTTAACGGAAGTTGTCGCGAGGGCGGAGGATACGGAAGAGACGCTTCTCAAAAAAGCCAGAATTGCGACCATATTGGGGACATACCAATCCATGCTCACTTACTTCCCATATCTTTCGAGGGAGTGGAGGGAGAATTGCGAGCAGGAAAGATTATTGGGAGTCTCAATCACGGGGCAGTGGGATTCACCGGCCGTAAGGAATGAGGCCACCCTCGCAAAAATCAAAGAAAGAATAGTTGAGATAAACAAAGAGTATGCAGAAAGATTCAATATTAATCAGTCTACGTGCACGACTTGCGTGAAGCCTTCCGGGACGGTTTCCCAGCTTGTGGACTGTGCTTCGGGCATGCATGCTAGGCACTCGCAATATTACATCAGAAGAATTCGAATTTCAGCAACGGATGCGCTTTTCAAAATGCTTAAGGACCAAGGCGTGCCGTATTACCCCGAAGTCGGGCAAACTATGGATAGCGCTACGACTTTTGTTCTGGAATTTCCAGTCAAAGCTCCGGAGGGCGCCATATTCCGCGATGACCTTTCCGCGATGGATCAATTAAAACACTGGAAAAAAGTAAAAGAAAATTACACGGAGCATAACCCGTCCGTTACGGTTACCGTGGGAGACGATGAATGGATTTCGGTTGCGAACTGGATTTATGAAAATTGGGATATAGTCGGGGGGCTTTCATTTCTTCCGCGCTCGAACCATGTTTACAGGCTTGCCCCATACGAAGCGATTAATAAAGAAGAATATGATACCCGTGCGGCTAAGCTTGGCCATGTTGATTTCTCGAAAATTTATACTTATGAGGTCGAAGACGAGACGGAATTAAAGCGCGAACTGGCCTGCGCGGGGGGCGTTTGCGAAATATAGATGTATTGGACCGGCAAGGGAGATGACGGAACGACTAAGCTCTATAATTCTCCGTCTGGCTGCCGGATCTCTAAAGGTTCGAAAGTGATTGATGCGCTCGGATCGCTCGACGAGGTAAATTCTTATCTCGGCTTGTGTAAGGCGCTCGCGAAAAAAGAAAAACTGGATTTGGAATCGTTTATCCATTCTTTGCAGGACCATCTTTTCACGGTCCAGGCGGAACTTGCAGGGGCAGAGCGCTCCGTAAATAAAGAAGCTCTGGAAAAAATGGAAGTAACGCTGAAAGAGCTTTCGGAAAAAATTCCGGAAATAAAATCTTTCTCTGTTGCGGGCGGAACGGAACTTTCCGCGCATTTCGATGTGGCGCGCACGATGGCAAGACGAGCGGAGAGAAAAATAATTGAACTAAAAGAATCAGGAGAGCGAACACTCGGCCCGGTGAGTTTGGCATTCATTAACCGCCTCTCAAGCGCGTGCTTCATTCTCGCGCGTTATGTAAACGTGCAAAAAGGTGTGGCCGAAATCCCACCGGAATACGATTAGATTTTAAAACCCGATATCAGTTATTGACTAGCGCATAAAAAATGCTATTTTGGTCATGAAAAAATACTCAATAAAAAGTACATAGAGGAGGAATTATGGCCCGGAGTGAAAACGTGCGGGCTTTTTAATTTGGAAAAATGGTGGAGGCTAATGAATGACGTTAGAACCTCTCTGAACCAAAACGAAAATATGATGTATATACTCGGTATTCAAGAATGTGTAAAAACATTTGAATCAAGGGTTGTCTAGGTGAGATACATGGAATAAGTTAGAACCTGTTGGTTTTTGGAAAAAAAAGCCGCACTAGTTAGTTGTCGGTGCGGCTTCAGTTTACTGCGGTAGCTTCGTTTTTGAAGATTCTGCCGGAGATGATGAAACTCAAGACAGAGATGACTATCGTGAGA
>JACOXM010000006.1 GCA_016176285.1 Candidatus Giovannonibacteria bacterium
GGGCGAACCCAATCACAGCAGAAATGACATACCAGACGCCCAGGTATTCGGTGAGGCCGTACAGCGCGACATAGTAGGCAATAACGCCAGCGGCTCCTGCAATGCAGAACCGCACAACTTGCCAGAGGCGAGACGCTTCGGTTTGCATTAAAGGTATCTCCTTTCAGTTTTTGTGTTCAGAATCCAGCTCATTTCTAGCATTTTTGAGCGCTTTTTACAAATAAAAACACCCCATTTCCATGGCATTTTTATTCTTCCATATTGTTTATGTCTGTGGAGGCGGGGAGATTTGCACTCCCGTCTGAAAAAGTTAATTAAAAAATTTCTACAGCGTTAGCTCCTTTGTTCGCTTCTGAATTAAAAAAGGAGCAAAATAATTCAGAAGTTTCTCCCTTGGATTTTCCGCGAAATCGGGAGAGTTCTCGCGGTAAGCCTCAAATATTATGCCCCTTCCTTTCTACGAGGCGATCAAAAGGAGAGACACCTAGCTTAGCGATTAAGCGTAAGCGAGGGCAGGTGCAGTTTTGTTTGCACTTGAAAGTTTGCGAAGGAATATTTATGAGGGAACTTCGCATCCTCACGCTGCGTTTTTCAATGTCCTAATCCATCGAGGCTAGACGCCCCCATTTATTTTATCGATCTGCCGATTTCGCGTTCGATGTCGCGTTTTTTTATTTTCTCTCTTTTCTCGAATTTTTTCTTTCCGCGTACAACCGCGATTTCCGCTTTGATTCGGCCGCGAACAGTATATATCTTTGTCGGGATGATTGTCAATCCTCGCTCTTCCGCCTTTCCGGCGAGTCTTGAAATTTCTTCTTTATGAAGCAAAATTTTTTTTGTGCGCTCCCGCTCATAATTTTTCGGAGTGTTATTTGGCTGGTAGGGAGGTATATCCATTCCAACAATATATGCCTCATCCCCCCTTATGATGACGCGCGCGCCGGAAATGTTTCCATGTTTTTGCTTCAGGGACTTAACTTCAAGCCCGAGCAATTCCAAACCGGCCTCGTATTTTTCAATGATTTCGTAATTAAAATATGCCTTTTTATTCTCCAAAAGCGCTTGCATATTTCAAGTTTAGCATAACTTGTTAACGTATCGTTTTAGTGTTATTAATTAAGAAAAACTGCTTGGAGGTGATCCGTGAAAAAAATTCTTATTGTTATCCTATTGGCTGTATGGGGACTTCTTTTAAAACCTGCTTTCGCTCAAGAAAAAGCCGAAATATCGATGGTTTTCAAAATCCCGGAAACTCCCTATTATATAAAATTAGTGGGAGAGCTTCGAGGGGTTTTTGACGAATCGTTGCCCGGAGCAAAAAAGAAAATTTCCCCAGGAAAATGGGCAATCGCGATTATGGCGGACCGGCTAGAGAATCTGGGAGAACCTGTTTTGGTATTCGGAGTTAGTCATGGGAAAACTAATTTTTTAGCAATTTATCCTCTCGAAAAAGAGGATTATGCAAAGATTGGTTTTGTCTCAAAAGATCTTGTTCGAAATGTAATAGATGTGTTTTATAAACTTTCTGAACAAAACAGAAAGGAGGCAGAATGAAGATTCTTGTGGCCGACGATGATGAGTGCATTCGCGCATGTTTGTCAGATATGTTGAGAGCAGAGGGATATGAAGTGGTTGAAGCAGAAGACGGGGACAAGGAGTGGAAAATACTTCATTTGGATTGCGATATCGATGTCGTTGTAAGCGATGACAAGATGCCATTCAGGACGGGATCCGACGTAATAAAGACACTTAAAGAAGAGAATGGTAGAACGATAAAAACCATTCTTGTCTCCGCGAATTGCGATATAGGACGTATAGCACTTGAATGTCATGCGGACGCATGGCTGGAGAAGCCTTATTCTATGGCTTCTCTTAGAGAGAAAATTAACCAGGTTTTTTATACAAAATGAGGAGGTGATAAATGGGTCGGTGGAGACATTGGCCCTTTTGTATTTATATAGAAGTGTTTTAGAGTAAAAGAATGATAAGAGATGTATTGAAAGAAGAAATTTCACGGATAGTTTTAGAACTTGCCGGAGGGGAAGTCGATGTAAAGATTACAGTACCGGAGCGTCCGGAAAATGGCGACTATACGACAAATATAGCCTTTAAAACCGGCGATCCGGAAAAAATTGCCGAAGAATTGCGGAAGTGCGAAATTATTCGCGAGGTTTTTGTAAAAAATAAATTTATAAATATTTTCGTTAAAGATGAAGTGTTTTTGGACGAGCTCCAAAAAAAAGCCGAATTCCCCAAAAAAAGAGAGAAAATAAATCTCGAATTTATTTCCGCAAATCCTACCGGGCCGCTTACAATGGCCAATGGCAGGGGAGGTTTTTACGGCGACGCACTCGCGAATGTTTTGAGCAAGGCGGGATATGATGTAACGCGCGAGTATTATATTAATGACGCAGGAAATCAAGTGCGGCTTTTGGGTGAATCTATCGAAGCGGCAGAAGGAAAACGCGAAGTAAAAGAAGAATATTATAAGGGAGAGTATATAAAAGGTCTTGTAGGAAAATCCGCGCCTGAAGCGGTTAGTTATCTTTTAGGTGAGATAAAGAAATCTTTAGAAAAAGTTGGAATTAAATTTGACGTTTGGTTTTCGGAGAGGGAGCTTCGTGAAAAAAAAGAACCGGAACAATTATTAAAATTTCTTGAAGAAAAAAAACTGCTTGAGAAAAGGGATGGGGCAACTTGGTTGGGCGACGCTGTGCTCGTAAAATCAGACGGCGAATATACTTATTTTCTTGTTGACCTTGCATACCATTGGAATAAATTTCATGACCGGAAGTTTGATTTGGCGATAGATATCTGGGGAGCGGACCATCATGGGTATGTTGAACGCATGAAGAAGGGAATTGAATCAATCGGAGTAGACCAAAATCAGCTTACGATTATTATCATGCAGCTTGTCCGTTTGATATCCGGAGGCAAAGAAGTTCGGATGTCAAAACGCGCCGGAGAATTTGTGACCATGGATGATCTTATTGAAGACGTGGGCGTTGACGTGGCACGCTGGTTTTTCCTCGAGCGCTCACCGAATACCCACATGGATTTTGATCTGGACCTTGCCAAAGAGCGTTCCGAGAAAAATCCAGTTTTTTACGTACAATATGCTCACACAAGAATGGCAAGCATCCTCTCCAAATCCAACTTGGACACTCGGTTTCCAAGTGCGTTTAAGCATGCATCAGAGAGGGCGCTTGCGATGAAGATTTTAAGGCTTCCGGAGCTACTTGCGGATGTGTCGCGGGATTTTCAAGTACAGCGCCTGACTACGTATGCCTATGAACTTGCCCAAATATTTTCAGCTTTTTACCGCGATGTGAAAGTGATCGGTTCCGAGCGAGAAGCGGAGCTTTTATATTTAGTTTCAAAAACAAAAGAAACGCTAGCCGATGCGCTGACAATTCTCGGCATTTCTCTTCCGGAGAAGATGTAATTTATTTGCTTAACAAATAAATTAATTATGTTACCTTGGAAAAAAGGCTGTTTTTTATTTGCAGAAGGAGGTTTTTATGTCATATCCAAGGGAAGCTAAGCTTCTGATGCAGGTTAGGCATAATCATGGTAGTTGGAAAAAGGATTCTACGGTGGTGATAAAATACGAGGTCTCCGGTGGGTTTCCGTACTATGCTGTTTTAAAAGAGAGGCAGGGAGAAACAGCATTACTGGGCGCACATGAATTTGTGTTCGTTGATGAAGCTAAGTGTGGCGAGGCTCCTTCGACATATGTTGCTATGCAAAGTTCATTGGCTTGCGCCACGTGCCCTTTTGCCCTGCAAAAATGTTCGTAAAAGAAGGGAGGTTTCGTCTCCATATTTTAATCGAGTCCGTTCATCCGAGCGGACTCAAATTTTTTTAAAAACAAAAAAGGAAGAGCCTTCTCTACTCCCACGGGAACATTCATAATTTTTGCGGCAAACTTGGAGAATTTTTCCTGGTCGCCCGTCGTAACAAAGCGCCTTTGGCCATTTTTGCCAAGGCGCTTTTCGATTTCAGGATGCCTTGTGAGATAATTTTCAAGCGACGCAGGAATTACGGAAGGGGAATCAAAGATTTTCGCGCCTGGCATTTCGGCTTGGATTAAATCTTTTATCAATGGATAATGCGTGCATCCAAGGATAATATTTTTTATTCCTGTTTTTTTAAAAGATTCGAGATATTTTCTTAAAGCCAATTTCATGCTGTTATGATATATCATATCAGTTTCAATGAGCGGTACGAGGGTGGGAGCGGCGATTTGGATTATTTCAGCATCAGACTTGAATTTTTTTATTTCACGCAGGTAAGCTCCTGATGAAACGGTCGCTTCAGTAGCTAAAATTCCTATTTTGCCATCAGCGGTTTTTGCGATTTCTTCGGCGACCGGAATCAATACTCCTAGCACGCGACGTTCGGAGTAATTTTTTATAAGATATTCCTGTTGGATTTTTTGAAGCGCTTGTGCTGAAGCGGTATTGCAGGCGAGAATTATAAGTTCGCACCCCTCGCGGAAAAGCCAATCAACTGCTTCGCGGGTATATTTATAAATTTCTTCTTGCGAGCGCGAGCCGTAGGGCGCGCGGGCATTGTCGCCGAAATAAATAAAATTATACCGTGGAAATTTTTTCGTAAGCGGTTTGAATACAGTTAATCCGCCGTACCCCGAATCAAAAACCCCGATCATAGGTTGATTATATCCTTCTTTTGGGTAAGATATATAAATGACCGATGAGAAAGGTCCAAAGTATGAAGGTGTTTCTCCTCGCTCCGAAGAGGAGATTTTGTCTTTTTGGAAAGAAAATAAAATTTTTGAGAAATCGCTGGAATCCAGAAAAAAGGGGGAGTGTTTCGTTTTTTACGAAGGGCCGCCGTATGCAAACGGACTCCCTGGAATCCACCACGTAGAGTCCCGCTCATTCAAGGATATTATTTTACGCTATAAAACCATGCGCGGTTTTTATGTTCCCAGGCGCGCAGGATGGGATACTCATGGACTACCGACGGAAATGGCGGTTGAAAAAGAACTTAAAATTAATTCGAAGCGGGAAATTGAGGAAAAAATCGGCGTCGAGAAATTCGTTGAGACCGCGAAGAAAAATGTTTTTACATATATCGGCGCTTGGGAAAAATTGACCGACCGCATGGCGTACTGGCTCGATTTAGAAAACGCGTACGTGACGATGACAAATAATTACATTGAATCTTTGTGGGCGATTGTTTCTGAAATTTCGAAGAAGGGATTTTTATACGAGGACTACAAAGTGCTTCCATGGTGCACGCGATGCGGAACTTCTCTTTCTTCGCATGAATTAGCTCTCGGGTACAAGAAAGTAAAAGAGGATTCGATATATGTGAAAGTTCCGTTAAGGGGGAGGGGCAATACTACGAGCTTCTTGGTTTGGACAACCACGCCCTGGACTCTTCCGGGAAATGTCGCCCTGGCCATAAACCCTAAGGCCGATTACGTTACAATTGAACCGGAAGATTCTCCGGGCGAGTGGCTTATATTGGCGGAAAAACGTTTGAGCGTGATTAGGGGCGCTTATAAAATCATAAACAGGGTGAATGGAAAAAGTCTCGCTGGAATGGAATACGATCCTTTATACCCCGCAGAAAAAAAAGAAAAAAATATTTATCGGGCAGTTGCGGCTGATTTTGTTTCCACCGAAGACGGCTCCGGCATTGTTCATATAGCCCCCGCTTTCGGAAAAGACGATATGGAAATCGGAAAAAAAGAAAAACTTCCCATATTGGTCACGGTAAACGAAGAGGGAAGGATTATTGCGCCCGGGAAGAGCTGGCACGGCGAGTTTATAAAAAAAGCGGACCCGTTAATAATAGAAGACTTAAAAGATCGCTCGCTCTTATACAAAACCGAATCTTATCTGCACGATTATCCTTTTTGCTGGAGATGCGGAACTCCTTTAATGTACTACGCGAAGAATTCCTGGTTTTTCAAAACAACGGCGGTCAAGGAAAAAATGCTCGAAGAAAATTCCAAGATAGATTGGCATCCTTCACATCTTAAGGATGGACGCTTCGGGGAGTGGCTGAAGGAAAATGTGGATTGGGGAATTTCTCGCGAAAGATATTGGGGGGCTCCTTTGCCGGTTTGGAAGTGTTCTGGGAGCGAGTGCGGCTCGATTAAAGTAATAGGTTCGCTTGCCGAGTTGGATGAACTTGAATTAAATCCGACTAATTTAATTCTGATGCGGCACGGAGAAGCAATGCATAATGTGGAAAAATTAACGACGATTGATCCGGAAAATGATTCGGATGACAAACTCACGGAAGCGGGAATAAAAGCGGCGGGAGAGGCAGCTAAAAAATTAAAAAAAGAAAAAATAGATGTAATTGTTTCCTCGCCTTCATATAGGACGAAAGAAACTGCAGAAATAGTGAGAAGGGTAATCGGGTTTTCGGATTTTGAAACTGATAAAGACCTTTATGAAATATTGGTAATGGGTTTTGCGGGAAAGCCACTTTCTGAATACAGGGGGGCGTTTGAAAGTGATGAAGAGAGATTCACTAAAAGGCCGTTAGGTGCTGAAAACCTTAGGGAATTGCGCGCGCGGGTTATGAGGGCGGCGAAAAGAATCAGAGAAAAATACGCTGGAAAAAATATTCTAGTAATAAGCCATGGGGATCCCGCGCGCGTGATGGAATGGGCAATTAAGGGGCTTGAGGAAAAAGATTTTAAAAATATCCAGGAGCTTAGGCCAGCCGAATTCCGAAAAATAAGATTTCATAACTGGCCGTACAGCAGTGAAGGCACGCTTGATATACATAAACCGTATATTGATGAGATAAAAATAAAATGCAAGGCGTGCGGGGGTGAGATGTTGAGGCAAAAGGAAGTTATTGATGTTTGGTTTGATTCGGGTGCTATGCCGTTCGCGAGCCAGGGGTGGAAACTTGGAAACTCGGTTTCCAAGTGGATCAAGCGGAAACCGAGTTTCCTTTATCCAGCGGATTATATTTGTGAGGCAATCGACCAAACCCGCGGATGGTTTTATACTCTTCTTGCTGTTTCGTCGCTGCTCGGATTTAAATCTTCTTATAAAATGGTAATATCGCTGGGATTAGTTTTAGATGAGAAGGGAGAAAAAATGTCGAAGTCGAAGGGGAATGTTGTCGATCCGCAAATGCTCATGGAAAAGTATGGAGCGGATGCAGTTAGATGGTATTTCTACACGGTTAACCAGCCATGGGACGATAAACTTTTCCGCGAAAAAGATATTCAAGATTCGCACAGAAGATTTTTGATGATCTTGTGGAACTCGTTTGTGTATTGGCGTACATATAGAGGAGCACAACCCCCACTTGGAAACTCGGTTTCCAAGTGGCCCAAGTTAGTTATTAATAAATGGCTTTTAGTGAAATGGAATTCAATTTTAGGGGAAGCGACCGGAAAATTGGATGCGTATGATATCGTTGGCGCGGCGCGCGCTCTTGAAAATTTTGTCATCGAAGATTTGTCCCATTGGTATATCCGTCGCATACGCGGACATATGAAAAGTGAAAAATCTGAAGTGGCAAGGGAAAGTTCTCTCGTGCTCGGATTTATTTTGGGGGAGCTTTCGAAAGTTTTGGCGCCCTTCGCCCCTTTCGTTTCGGAAGGAATTTATCACGGAATTAGTGGAGAAAAAGAAAGCGTGCATTTGGAAGATTGGCCTAAATTTAAAAAAGAAAACACGAAAGATAGAAAACTTATAGATGAAATGGAAAAAGTAAGGGAAATTGTCACGAAGGCGCTTGAATTGCGGCAGAAGGCCGGAATTAAAATAAGACAGCCGCTTGCGGAACTAATAATTACAACCAAATTACAAAAGGAACTCTTTAATTTGATCAAGGGCGAAATTAACGTCAAGGAAATTTCTTTTGGAAAAGAGCTCAAGCTTGACACAAATATTACTCAAGAACTTAAAGAAGAAGGGCTTGTGCGCGAATTCATCCGGCAAGTCCAGGATTTCAGGAAGGAATTGAAGTTGACTCCGAAAGAAAAGGTTTCGCTTTTCACTGAAACGGACCATGATTTAGAAATCGTTTTAAAAAAATATTCCGATATGATTTTAAGGGAAATAAATCTTTCGGAATTTAAGCTGGGAAAATTGGAAGGCAAGACTAAGGAGTTTTCTTTGGACGGCAAAAAAACGGAGATTGGCATATATCATGTGCACCACGTTGAAATCGAGAGTTAATGTATGAGCGAGTCGCGAACCTGCCAAAATTGCAAACAAAATTTTACAATCGAACCGGAGGATTTTAAATTTTATGAAAAGATAGATGTGCCTGCGCCGACTTTTTGCTGGAGGTGCCGCGCGCAGAGGCGTCTTGCTTTTCGTTCTGGTTGGAAACTTTATAAAAGGAAAGTGGAGGGAAGAGATGATGAAGTTTTTTCGCCGATCCCTCCCGAGGCGCCGTTTCGCGTTTTCGATGAAAATTACTGGTGGCGCGATACATGGGATCCCATGGATTATGGTCGCGATTACGATTTCTCTCGGCCATTTTTTGAGCAATTCAAAGAGCTTCTCTCCGTGGTCCCGATTTCGCACAAGAGAGCCACCAATGCTATTAGGAGCGAATATTCTTCAAACGCAATAGATATTAAGGATTGTTATCTTTGCTTCAATGCCGGATGGGTGGAAAATTCGATGTATTCAGAAACAATCAATCGCTCGCGCGATTCCATGGATCTTTTGAAGGTAGAAGATTGCGAAGAGTGCTACGAGCTTTTTGACTGCAAAAAATGTTTCAAAACTTTTTTCTCTTCGGAATGTAATGAATGTGTTGATGTTTGGTTTTCGAAAAATTTAATCGGATGCAGTGATTGTTTCGGGTGCGTTAATTTACGCCACAAAAAATATTATATTTTCAATGAGCCGTACACGCGCGAGGAATACTTGAAAAATATAAGAGAATATTCCTTGGGATCGCGCTCCGTAATGGATGGGCTGAAAGAAAAATTTGATAAGCATAAAACGGCATTCCCCCTAAAATATATGAATGGCTTGCATAATGTTAATGTCCGGGGAGATTATTTGGATCATTCAAAAAATGTCCGTGAATCATATGCTTGTGTTGATCTTGAAAACTGCGGATATTGCCAGCTTATTCTTTTTCTTAAAAGTTCGGATTGCATGGATATATCCGTTGCTGGGGGAGAGTTGTGTTATGAGCTGCAGGAGGCAGGGGGATATAATGTAAAGTTTTCTTATATTTGCGTGCCCAAAGATTTAAAAAGTTTGAATGTGGCTTTAATGCACTTGGAATACACTATGTTTGCATTTAATGCCTCATATATTTTTGGATGTGTGGGTATTCGCAACAAACAATATTGCATTTTAAATAAACAATATACAAAAGAAGAATACGAAGAACTCGTCCCGAAAATAAAAAAGCATATGGACGAGATGCCGTTTACAGACAGGGCGGGCCGAATTTATAAATATGGAGAATTTTTTCCTCCGGAATTTTCGCCGTTTCCATATAATGATTCTTGGGCTCAAGAATATTTTCCTCTTACAAAAAAAGAGGCGGGAGAGCGCGGTTTTTCGTGGAGAGATTTAGAAAAACGCAATTATCAAATTACCGCTAAATCCAGCGATCTTCCTGATAATATAAAAGATGTTAAAAATGACATTTTGGAACAAGTCATCGAGTGTTTACACGAGGGAAAGTGTGGCGAGGGGTGTACGGATGCTTTCAGGATTATTCCGAAAGAACTCGAATTTTATCTTAAATTTAATTTGCCTTTGCCGAGACTTTGTCCGATATGTCGACATTGCGCACGAACAAAACAGAAAAATCCATGGAAGCTATGGCACCGCGCGTGCATGTGCCAAGTCGCGGGACACAACTGGCACCAAAATAACAAATGCACCAATGAATTCGAAACCTCATACGCGCCCGAGAGGCCAGAAATTATTTATTGCGAACAATGTTATAACCAGGAAATAGTTTAATTATGGCAAATGGACTTTACCAGGCAGAAGGGATTATTTTGAACTCTTACGATTCGGGGGAGGTGGACAAAGTTTTGACCGTTTTTACCCAGGAATTTGGAATGCTGAAATTTCTTGCGCGGGGGACCAGGAAGCACACCTCAAAACTGAATAAATTTTTGAATATTTTTTCATACGGACGATTCGGCTTTGTGTCCGGAAGGGGGACGTGGCACCTGGTGGATGCCCAAGATATTGGACATTTTGATGAAATTTTGAATGAAGAAGAAAAAATCCATACTTTTGGAAGAGTATCGAATTTTGTGCAAAGATTTTGCCACGGAGAAGAAAAAAATGAAAAACTATGGGCTGCACTTTTGTTTTTTATTAAATCAGGGGACGAACTTGTATTTTACGCAAGGGCTCTGGCCTCATTGGGATATCTTGATGAAAAAGAAATTGAAAGTAGCTCAAGGGAAAATTTAGCCGAAATAATAAAAGAGGGTATCGCGTCAAGCCAGCTTTAAGTGGTAAAATTGGCACATGTCCGAACACCTTGAAGAATTAAAAAAACGCCTTTATAAATCTGGAGAGTCTTTCGAGGGCCGTCTTCGCCGTCCTGAATTGACTCCTCATCCCGAGAAGCTTCCTTCGGATTGGAAAAATGAAATAAAACAGGAAAAGAAAACCCCGGGTAATAAGAAATTTTGGATTCTCGGCGTAGTGTTGGCGGCAATTCTCGGTGGGGGCTTTTACTATTTTATATTAATAAATTCAGTATCGGCTAAAAGGATAGACACAAAGATAAATGGTCCTGAAAGCATTGTGGGAGGGGAGCGGGTTACCTGGGAGGTTGTAGTCAGCAACAACAATAAAAAAGCGCTCGAGGGGGCACAGCTATCTTTTGAGTATCCGGAAGGGTCAAAAGTTCTTGATGAGGGCGTTAAGGGCTTGCATGCTTCAAAGATAGTCGGCGAAATAGGCCCCGGCAAAACCGAAAGATTTGTTTATAGTGCCTTTGTTTACGGATTTGAAAACGAAGAAAAAATTTCCAATGCAATTCTTGAATACAGGCCAGAAGACTCGCGTACTATTTTAACCAAGGAATTTTCGTCCACGGTGAAAATCACCCGTTCGCCAGTTGGAGTTTCGTTTGATATGCCGCAGGAAATACTCGCAGGCCAGGAAACAGAAATAAAAATAAATTATGTTTCGAATTCCGAAAGCGTGTTGAATAATTTAGTTTTGCAGTTCGAGCCGCCCGCGGGATTTTCATTAAAAAGCGCGAATCCCTCGCCCGAAGCCGGAGGAAAGAGCTGGGCGCTCAAAGATCTGAACCCGGGAGATAGCGGGAGTATTGCGATAAAAGGAATTTTAAGCGGAGGGGATCTCGAGGAAAAAAGTTTTAAAGCTACGGTTGGAACGAAAAACGAATTTGGCGAGGTCAGCTTATACGGCAGGGGTGTCGCGTCCATTAATTTAAGCAAGCCGTTCTTGGAAGTAGACGCGAAGGTCAACGGACAGGATGCCTACGATGCCCGCCCGGGGGAAATTTTGCAGGTTGAAGTTTCTTATAAAAATAATTTGAGCGTTCCTGTTCAGAATGCGGTGATTGAAGGGGTGCTTTCCGGCAAAGGGTTTGATGAAAAACAAATACGCGTGGAAGAAGGATCTTACAGGGCAATAGATAAAAAAATAATCTGGAACGGCTCATCCCTACCGGCGCTTTCGCAAATTAACCCCGGGCAGGGGGGCAAGATTAAATTCCAGTTTGGGATTTCCGAATCTCCGTCTATTAAAACATCTTCAGATAAAGAATTTAAAACCACGATTAACTTTACTATAAGGCCGGGGGTCATTCCTCCGGGCGTGCCCGGCGCGGAATTAAACGGGCAGGACAGTATGGATGTGAGATTGATATCTCGAATGCAGCTTGTCAGAAAGGGATTTTACTATTCCGCGGTCATTTCCAATTCCGGCCCGATGCCCCCGAGGGTGGGGAAAGAGACGACTTTCACGGTAACTTTATCGCTTACTAATTCATCCAATGATTTGGAAAATGTAATAGTTAAGGCAACCCTTCCCGCTTACGTTAATTGGAAGAGTAAAATATTGCCCGTTGGTTCGCCTGTAACTTTCGACCAGAATACGGGCGCGATTACGTGGAATGTCGGGCAGATTAAAGCGGGGGTTGGGTATACTTCGCCCGCGAAGCAGTTAATTTTTCAGATTGGATTCATTCCCTCTCCCGGGCAAATCGGGCAAGCGCCTGAACTTGTGTCGGGAATCTTGGTCCAAGGGAAAGACAAATTTACCGGAGCGGATTTGGAAGTGCTGGCGCCGGAATTGACGTTGGCGCTAGAAGATGATGGACGCATTGATATTTCCCAAACCACGGTGGTAAAGTGATTTCTATGCCGGATTTCGAATCAATTGTGTCGCTTGCGAAAAGAAGAGGTTTTATTTTTCCAGGATCGGAAATTTACGGCGGGCTAGCCGGTACGTGGGACTACGGCCCCTTGGGAGTCGCGCTAAAAAATAATTTAAAAAATCTTTGGTGGCGGATGTTTGTTGAAAATCGCGAGGACATGTTCGGAGTGGATGCCGCTATATTAATGAACCCCAAAGTTTGGGAAGCGTCAGGCCACGTTTCTGGATTTTCAGATCCTCTTGGTGAGACGCGTTTCAATTTAATGTTCGAAACTAAAATCGGAGCGGCCGAAAATGCGCAAAAAATTTATCTACGTCCGGAAACAGCGGGCGGAATTTTCGTGAATTTTAAAAATATTATTGATTCCATGCATCCGAAAATTCCGTTTGGCATTGCGCAGATCGGAAAGGCTTTTCGTAACGAGATTGCTCCCCGTGATTTTATTTTCCGCGCACGGGAATTTGAGCAGATGGAAATAGAATATTTTGTGAGGCCTGATGACTGGGAAAAAAGTTTCGAGGAATGGAGAGAAAATATGCTTCGATATATCGAGGCAGCAGGGATTGATCCGGCAAAAGTTAATGAATTAGAAGTTCCAGAAGAAGAGAGGGCGCACTATTCGAAGCGTACGATTGATTTTGAATTTGATTTTCCGTTTGGCCGCAAAGAACTTTACGGACTTGCGTATCGCACTGATTTTGATTTATCAGCTCACTCAGAATCTTCCGGTGCGGATCCTTCTTATTTGGATGAGGAGACAAAAGAAAAATTTATTCCTCATGTGATTGAACCGTCGCTTGGAGTAGATAGAACTGTTCTTGCTATTTTATGCAGTGCATATATGGAAGACGAGCTCGGGGGTGAGAAAAGAATCGTTTTAAAATTAAAGCCTTCCATAGCTCCGGTGAAAATTGCGGTGTTTCCTCTCGTTAGAAATAAGCCGGAGCTGGTTTCAAGGGCAAGAGAAATATATGCAGGTCTCAAAAAAAATATCGGGCAGGTTTTCTGGGACGACAACGGCAACATTGGCAAACGTTACCGCAGGCAAGACGAAATCGGCACGCCGTGGTGTGTGACAGTGGATTACCAAACGCTTGAAGATGGGACTGTAACGGTTCGTGACCGCGACACAGGAGAACAGAAAAGAATAGAAGAAAGTAAACTTAAACAGTATTTTATAGAAAAATTGTGAGAGAAAGAATTAACACAACATTCCGCGCCTTGCGGTCGCGTAACTTCCGCCTGTTTTTTTTCGGGCAGGGGATTTCGCTTATCGGAACATGGATGCAGAGGATTGCCATGAGCTGGCTCATATACCGCCTAACAGGTTCGGCTTTTCTTTTGGGGGTCGCGGGGTTTTCGAGCCACATTCCGATTTTTCTAATCTCGCCTTTCGCGGGGGTTTTGATTGACCGCTTCAGCCGCAGGCGCATACTTTTTTTATCGCAAACTCTCGCCATGCTTCAAGCATTTGTGCTCGCCTTTCTCGTTTTATCTGGAAGCGTGCAAGTTTGGCATGTGATAGCTCTTGGAATTGTTTTAGGAATCTCGAGCGCCTTTGATATTCCTGGAAGGCAGTCTTTTTATTCGCAGCTTGTTTCGAAAAAAGAAGATATCCAAAACGCGATCGCCCTCAATTCCACCCTTTTTCATCTCGCGCGCTTTATCGGCCCTACCTTGGCTGGATTTGTTATCGCTTTCTTTGGAGAGGGGATTTGCTTTTTATTGAATGGCGTCAGTTTTGTCGCTATGCTCGTCGCTCTTATTATGATGAAAATAGAAAAGATTAATAACTCAATATCCGGCAAAAAAATTTCGGAAGAATTCAAAGAAGGTTTTTCCTATGTTTTTAAAAGCGCTCCGATCAAGAAAATTCTATTAATAGTAGCTTTGGTAAGTTTGTTTGGAGCTCCATATGTGGTATTACTGCCGATTTTCGCAAAAGATATTCTCGGCGGCGGGCCAGTTACGTTGGGGTTGCTTACTTCCTTTGCTTCGATCGGGGCCTTGTTTTCCGCTTTTTATATAGCGTCTATAAAAACCAACGAAGGTACAGATAAAAGACTCGTCATCTTCGGACTTATTTTTAGTTTTTCATTAATTGCATTTGCGTTTTCGAAAATTCTCGGCCTTTCCCTGTTTCTGATAAGCTTCGTGGGGGCCGGGATGATGGCTAATAATGTTTCCGCGAATTCCCTAATACAAAATTTAATCAGCGAAGATAAGAGGGGGCGCGTTATGAGCTTGTATACTTTTTCGCATCAGGGAGTTATGCCATTTGGGGAACTTCTCTTCGGAATACTTGCGGGAGGAATCGGAGCCGGACCTGCTTTGGCAATGGGGGGAGTTTTATCCGCTTTATCTGTCTTTATTTTCGGCCGGAAAATATCTTCCAATTAAAATACTGGAAAATTAAGGAATGTTTTGCTAGAATCACAGCATGCGTTTCGAGAAAAAGACATTTAAAAACGGGCTTAGATCAATAGTTGCTCCGATGAAAGATACCCAGGCAATGACGCTTTGGGTTTTATTCGGGACAGGATCCAAATACGAGAACAAAAAAATAAACGGCATTTCCCATTTTTTGGAGCATTTGTTTTTTAAAGGGACAAAGTCGCGCCCGAAGGCGGGGCAGGTTAACAGGGAGCTTGACCGGTTGGGTGCGCAGTCAAACGCGTTTACCTCAAAAGAATTTACGGGCTACTATGTTAAAGCGGCTTCGAAGCATTTCGACGTGGCGCTTGATATAGTTTCAGATATTTTAATTGAACCGTTATTTAAGAAGGAGGAAGTCGAACGTGAGCGCGGTGTCATTTTGCAGGAAATTTCCATGTACGAAGATGACCCGCGCCGCCAGTCCTTCGATCTTTTTGAGGAGCTTCTTTATGGAGATCAGCCCGCCGGATGGGATACCGCGGGAACCCCGGAGACAGTAAAAGGAATTGCGCGGGAAGATATTATTAAATATAAGGAAAGCCATTATCTTACCTCAAATGCAGTGGTGGTTGTTGCAGGGAATGTAGACGAAGCCCAGGCTTTTAGAAAAATCGAAAAGGCATTTAGCAAAATGCCCCAGGGAACTAAAATCGCGAAGCCGGAAATTCGGGAAAATCAAAGCCGCCCGCAGGTTAAATTCAAGAAAAAAAACGTTGACCAGACGCACCTTCGCATTGGCGTTCGCGGGTATGATATGTTTGATGAGAAAAGATACGCGCTTACAGTATTGCAGACAATTCTTGGAGGAAATTGGTCCTCCAGACTTTGGACGGAGCTCCGCGAAAAGAGAGGGCTTACTTACTACGTACGCGCTTTTCAGGAAAATTATACGGATTCCGGTTATATGATGGCCGCGGCCGGAGTTCCACATGATAAAGTTGCCGAGGCTTCCCAGAAAATTATTGATGTTTTCAGGGATGTGCGGACAAAAGGGGTTTCAGAGGCGGAAATAAAATTTGCGAAAGAATATCTTCGCGGATCGATGGCCTTGGCATTTGAATCTACGGACGAAATTGCGACCTTCCTTTCGTCTCAGGAGCTTTTTTACAACAAAATTATGACACCGGAAGAAGTACTCGCGAAAATCGAGAAGGTAAAAAGAAGTGAAATAATGAAAGTGGCGCGTGAAATTTTTATGCCGGAAAAGATAAATTTGGCGGCGATAAGTCCTGAAGAAAATATTAAGTTTTACGAGAGGGTATTGGCAAAAATATGAATAATGAAAAAATATCAATAGAAATATCCACGGGAACAATTATAAAATTCCTGCTTTTGATTTTACTTGTACTCGTTCTGTATTTTTTAAGGGATGTTTTGGCGGTATTAATAACATCCGTGGTAATTGCTTCTGCGATTGAACCCGCGACGAGACGCATAACAAGCTATAGGATTCCGAGGGTGCTTACTGTCCTTTTCATTTATTTAGCTGCTATTTCCGTCATCGGATTTATTTTCTATCTAATTATTCCGCCGCTTATTTCGGAATTAATGGGTTTTCTTTCTGATCTTCCCCACAATATTGAAATATTCGAGCCAAGCAACTTTTTGTCTTTTATTCCGCAGCTCCCGGCTGGATTTAATAATATATTGAGGGAAGCGATTCTTAATTTGCAGTCTAGCCTTGGAAACGGAACGGGCGCCCTTAATTTCGCGTTAAAAATTTTCGGAGGTGCGGTTTCCCTTATACTAATCATTGTCATCTCTTTTTATTTGGCGGTAGAGGAGCGGGGAATTGAGAATTTTTTGAGAGTCGTAACCCCCAAGCAATACGAGGAGTACGCGCTAGACCTTTGGAATCGTTCGCGAAGAAAAATAGGATGGTGGCTGCAGGGCCAACTCCTCCTCGCATTAGTTGTTGGTGCACTAGTATACATTGGGCTAACAGCATTGGGCATACAATACGCCCTATTGCTTGCCATCTTGAGCGGAATTTTAGAGATAATCCCTATTTTCGGTCCGATAATTGCCGCTATTCCGGCAATTGGGGTTGCGTTTCTTCAGGAGCCGGTAATGGGTCTTTACGCATTACTACTGTATTTTATTGTCCAGCAATTCGAAAATCACCTCATTTTTCCCTTGGTCATGAGAAAAACAACGGGAATCCCGCCTCTATTAGTAATCTTGTCGCTATTTATCGGCGGGAAGCTTGCTGGTTTTTTCGGGCTTTTGCTCGCTGTTCCTGTGGCTACGGTGCTTATGGAATTTATTAACGACTTCGCGAGGAGAAAACAGATTAAGTTTTAAGGCTCCAAAAATGGGCAAATTCTACATTACTACCGCTATTGATTATGTGAATGGCGATCCTCATATTGGACACGCCATTCAAAAAGTTTGGGCGGACATAATTGCACGCCATCACCGCCTTTCCGGAGACGAAACGTTTTTTTTAACCGGAACCGATGAACACGGAATAAATATTTTAAGAAAGGCATCGGAGCTTGGCGTGACTCCGCAAGAGTTGGCCGATGAAAATTCAGGAAAATTTCGCAAAATGAAAGAAGCGCTGAATTTGTCCTGGGACGATTTTATCAGAACTTCTGATAAAGAGAAGCATTGGCCCGGGGCGATATTGATTTGGAATAAACTTGCCGAAAAAGGGGACATTTACAAGTCAACTTACAAGGGACTTTACTGTGCGGGGCACGAAGCTTTTATTACGGAAAAAGACATGTCAGGCGGAAAATGCGTTCTGCACGGAAAGCCGCCGGAAGAAATAGATGAAGAAAATTATTTTTTCCGTCTTTCGAAATATTCCCAAGATATAGAATCAAGAATTAAGAATAATGAATTAAGAATAATTCCAGAGACAAGAAAAAATGAAATTTTATCCCTTTTGGAAGAAGGTTTGGAGGATATAAGTTTTTCGCGACCTGCAAAAGACGTCCCGTGGGGGATTCCTGTTCCGGGGGATGATAGCCATACCATGTATGTATGGTGCGATGCCCTCACTAACTACATCTCTGCCATTGGCTTTGGAAGAAATGAAGATTGGAAAAAATGGTGGCCGGCGGATGTCCATATTTTAGGGAAAGATAATCTTCGTTTTCACGCTGCAATTTGGCCGGGCATGTTGTTGTCGGCGGGGTTGGATTTACCGAAAACCGTTTTAGTTAATGGCTTTATTCAGGCAGGAGGAAGAAAGATGTCGAAAACTTTAGGAAACGTAGTTGACCCGTTTGATTTAGTCGAGCACTATGGCACGGACGCGGTAAGATATTATTTCTCGCGGGAAGTTCCTATTTTTGAAGACGGAGATTTTACAGAAGATAAGTTCAAGGCTGCGTATGAGGGGAATCTTGTAAACGGTCTCGGAAACTACATACAAAGAGTTTCCACTATGGGTGTAAATTACTTTGATTCTAAAATTGAAAAGCCGGAGGATTCGGAGATTATGAAAGTTCCAATGAAAAAGGGGGAGGCGGAATTCGTTTCCGTTGAATATTTTGCGAAGGAAATTATTGGGAATGAATACAGCGAGGCAATGGAAAATTTTGAGCTGACCAAGGCAATCGATAAAGCTTTTATGCTGCTCCGCGAGCTCGATATTTATGTCCAAACTTACGAGCCATTTAAACTCATCAAAACAGATAAGGAAAAAACAAAAGCTGTCCTTTGGAATCTTTCTCTGGGGGCTTTTTATTTGGCAAAATATTTATCTTCTTTCCTGCCGGAAACTGCGGATAAAATATTTGAAATTTTCGGAGCTGATAAAAGTTCGCAAGATTTGGCTGTATTCCAAATAAAGAAACACGAAGCGCTGTTTCCTAGAAATGCGATTCTTTGACGTTCATACCCATGTTCAATTCGCGGCATTTCGCGAAGATTTTCAAGATGTTATTTCGCGCGCGCTTGAAAATAATGTCTGGATGGTAAATGTGGGGACGCAAAAAGAAACATCGGAAGATGCAATTCGTTTAGCCCACGAATATGCCGAAGGAGTTTGGGCCACTGTCGGATTGCACCCAATACATACCGAAGTGTCCCATCATGACGAGCAGGAGCTTGGCGGAGGGGAAGCGGCAAAATCGTTTACTTCCCGCGGGGAAGATTTTGATTTCGATATATATAAAAAACTCGCATCGGATCCGAAAGTAGTCGCGATTGGAGAATGCGGGCTTGATTACTATAGATTGCTGGACGATTCAAAGAAAAAACAAAAAGAAGTTTTCATAAAACAAATTGAGCTTGCGGGTGAAATAAAAAAGCCGCTTATGATTCACTGCCGCGAAGCTTTTGGGGATCTGATCGACATTATTAAATCGGAAATCGTAAATCTTAAATTTTCTTCCCCCGGAATTATCCACTTTTTCAGCGGAAGCAAAGATGACGCAAAAATTTTAATGGATTTAGGTTTTTCATTTTCTTTCGGCGGCGTAGTTACATTCGCGAAAAATTATGAAGAGCTCGTGCGGTATACTCCACTCGATCGGATTCTGCTCGAAACAGACGCGCCGTATGTCGCTCCCGTTCCGTATCGTGGAAAACGCAACGAACCAGCTTATGTTGCTGAAGTCGCAAAGAAAATTGCAGAAATTAAGGGCGTTTCTCTTGAGGAAGTAGCAGAAGTAACCACGGGCAACGCCTTTAGGACGTTTTCCTTGTAATAATTCTCTCCCGCCAACGTTTTAAATATCGATTAGTTTAGTTACGTTTGGCGTCATTAAAAAGTTATAAGGAGGACAGAGCTATGTGTGGAATTAATGGATACGTTGGAAAGGGTCGCGATGCGGCCCTGCGGGCTTTGGATGGCATTTTAAAGCTTAAATACCGCGGATATGATTCAGCGGGAATTGTTTTCCAGAACGGGGGAGAACCTGTAATTTTGAAAGTTGTCGGGGATCCGGTGAATCTGGAGCAAAGACTTTCGAGTTTCAATCTCGAGTCATCAATCGCAATTGCGCATAACCGCTGGGCTACTCATGGCGTGCCTTCCGAAGAAAATGCGCATCCACATAGCGATTGCACGGGAACCATCTTCCTCGTCCATAACGGCATTATTGAAAATTATCGCGAACTTCGCGACGAGTTGATCGCCAAAGGCCACGTATTCCGCTCCCAGACCGACACGGAAGTTGCGGTGCACCTGGTCGAAGAATGGTATGTGAAAGGAAAAACTTCTCTGGAATTTGCGGTGAAGAATGCGATCGCGCGGCTCCGTGGAAAATGGGCCTTTTTGATTTATACGTCTGACGATCCTGAAACTCTCATTGCAACGCGTTTTGGCTCGCCCTTGCTTTTGGGGATTGGAGAAGACGGTTATTACGCGGCTTCGTCTGCAGCACCTTTTGTCGGACGCGCGGAAAATTTTATTCTTCTTGAAGACGGTGATACGGCTTTGCTGAATGGGCAAGTTACAATATTCGATCAAGAAGGCAGGCAAATCACGCGTGAGGCAAAAAAGCTTGACTGGGAACTGGAGACAGCTCAAAGGGGTGGATTCCCGCATTTTATGCTTAAAGAAATTTTTGACCAGCCCGACGCGATCAGCAATTCCATGGCGGGAAGGATAAATCCGTCAGGCGAAATAAAGTTTGAGGAGTTGGATGGCGTTGATTTCGGAGAGGTCGGGCGCATCTTAATCATCGGGTGCGGCACATCATACTTCGCCGGGAGGCAGGTTGAAAATTTGTTTGAGGAAATTGCGGAAATCCCTGCCAAAACAGAACTCGCGAGTGAATTCAGGTACAGATCTCCGGTGCTTTGTAAAAACGACCTCGCGATTTTTATTTCCCAGTCCGGCGAAACCACAGACACTTACGAAGCGCTTCAAGTGGTAAAAAATCACGGCGTTGCGACTGTGGGCATTGTGAATGTTATGAATTCAAGCATTGCCCGTGAACTTGACCGTGTAATTTATCAGCGGGTCGGTCTGGAGATAGGGGTTGCTTCAACCAAGGCTTTTAGCTCGCAGGTCGTGATTCTAATGCTTCTTGCGTTTCATATCGCGAGATCCCGCGGAAAAAAGAATGCCGGGGAGAAAGCGGTGGACGAGCTTCTAAAAATTCCGGTGAAAATCGGGGAGGTCCTTAGGTGTTCCGAGCAATTACAAAAACTTGCCGAGAAATATTACAAACACAAGAATTTCTTTTTTATAGGAAGGAAAAATGGATTTGCGATCGCGAACGAAGGAGCGCTTAAGCTAAAAGAAGTTTCATATGTGCACGCCGAAGGGTACGGAGCGGGGGAGATGAAGCATGGTCCGATCGCGTTAATTGATCCGAGCTTTGTTACTCTCGCTATTGCGCCCGAAGATTCTGTCTACAGAAATATGATTTCCAATATTAACGAAGTGCGGGCGCGAAAGGGTAGAGTGATTTCTCTTGCCACGGAAGGTGATGGAGATATCGGCAAAATTTCGGACGATGTTGTTTATCTTCCGGAGACAATCGAGGAGCTTTACCCATTCCTGGAAATTGTGGCTCTTCAGCTCTTTGCGTATTACTTCGCTGTGGCACTCCAATACAATCCGGATCAGCCGCGAAATCTCGCGAAAAGTGTTACGGTCGAATAAACTCAAACAAGGCGGTCACCTAAGGCGACCGCTTTTAAAATTTGGATTTTTAATATAATATCTTTAAATGGCGCAGTCAAAAACTCTTCAGAATAAATGGATTAAGCTTTGGAGAAAGAACAAGGTATATGAGCCGGATTTAAAGAAGGTAAAAAATCCTTTCTATAATTTAATGATGTTCCCTTATCCGTCTGCCGAGGGGCTTCATATAGGGAGCGTGCGCACTTTCACCGGTGTAGACATTTATGGCCGTTTTAAAAGAATGCAGGGGCACGATGTTTTTGAACCCATCGGGCTCGACGGATTTGGAATAAATTCAGAAAATTACGCCCTCAAAATCGGCAAGCATCCAGCCAAGCTCGCTAAGATTACGGAGAAAAATTTTTATCGCCAGCTTGATGCGATAGGGAACGGGTTTGCTTGGAACGAATGCCTCGAAACTTACGACGCAGAATATTATAAATGGACCCAGTGGATCTTCGTCCAAATGTTTAAGAAAGGACTTGCTTACAGAAAAAAATCTCCGGTGAACTGGTGCCCTTCATGCAAAACCGTTTTGGCGGATGAGCAAGTTTTATCGGGCGAGTGCGAGCGCTGCAACTCCGCAGTTATAAAAAAAGACCTTGAACAGTGGTTTTTTAAAATAACTGATTATGCCGAGCGCTTGCTTGAGGGGCTTGAAAGAATCGATTGGCCGGATCAAATAAAAATCGCACAGAGAAATTGGATTGGGAGATCCGAGGGGTATTCAATCACTTTCCCATTGGTGGGCATTCCGGGGGAAGAAAATCGAAAGCATTCCGTTGATATTTTTACAACGCGCCCGGATACTCTTTTCGGCGTGACTTATATCGCAATATCCCCGGAGCTTGGGTTGGAATGGATAGATAAAGGGTGGATAAAAAAAGAAGAAGCAATAAAGTATGTGGACAATTCCATTTTGGCTAGATCGAGAAAAGAAAAAAGCTCGGAGGAAAAAACTGGAGTTTTTTCCGGCATTTACGGGATAAATCCTGGGAATCAGGAAAAAGTACCGATTTGGATTTCAAATTATGTTTTATCCAGCTACGGAACAGGAGCGGTCATGGGCGTACCGGCGCACGATGAAAGAGATTTCGAATTTGCGACGAAGTTCGACCTTTCTATCCGCGAGGTTATTTCCAGGGACGGCAGAGACCATGATTTGAGGCAGGCTTACGCTGGCGAGGGAGTTCTGATAAATTCCGGAAAATTTAATGGCACGAATTCCGAAAATGCAAAAGAAGAAATCACAAAATTCGCGGGAGGAGGCAAAAAAATAAATTACAGGCTCCGTGATTGGCTTGTATCGCGCCAACGCTATTGGGGGCCTCCCATACCCATGATTTTTTGCAAGGCTTGCGGAGACGCTGGAAGGGGGGAAAGAAAAGATATGTCTGGATGGTATTCCGTTAACGAAAAAGAGCTTCCGGTTAAACTTCCATTTATGGAAAATTACAAACCGGACGGGACGGGGGAATCCCCGCTTGCCAAATCGAAAAAATTTGTACGAGCAAGATGCCCTAAATGCAAAAGCTGGGCTTCCAGGGAAACCGATGTTTCTGATACTTTTCTCGATTCGTCCTGGTACTACTTCAGATACCTTGATCCGAAAGATAAAACGAGGCCATTCGACAGGCAGATAATTAAAAAATGGCTTCCGGTGAATATGTATATCGGGGGAGCGGAGCATGCTGTTTTGCATTTGCTTTATGTGCGATTTATCGCGAAAGCTTTTTATGACTGGAAATTAATAGGTTTCGATGAGCCATTCCCTAAGTTCAGAATAAACGGCCTCATTACAAAAGATGGCGCTAAAATGTCGAAATCCAGAGGAAATATAGTAAATCCCGACGATTACATTGAAAAATTCGGGGTGGATGCCGTCAGAATGTATTTGGCTTTTATGGCGCCGCTCGGCGAAGGAGGAGATTTCAGGGATGCGGGGATTTCGGGTACGACAAGATTTTTAGCCAGGGTGGAAAAATTATCCGAAAAGCTCGCGAAAACTTCGAAGGAAGGACTTAGCGAAAAAATGGAGAGGCTTTTGCATTTTTCCATAAAAAAAATAGGCGAAGATATCGAAAACCTACATTTTAATACTGCCATATCACAACTCATGATATTATTAAACTCATTGGAGTCTTTGCCATCCGTTCCTTGGCAGGCTTATGAAATATTTTTAAAGCTTCTTGCCCCATTGGCCCCTTTCACTTCCGAAGAATATTACCAGCAGTTAAAAAAACACAAATCTTTCAGAAAAGAATTATCGGTGCACCTCGGCCCGTGGCCAAAATACGAAGCGAAAAAAATAGCCCTTGAAAGTTTCAAGCTTATCGTACAGATAAACGGCAAGACCCGCGCCGCGCTTGATATGCCGGTCGGGATTACGGAAAAGGATGCGGAAAAGAGAATTTTTGAGGATGAAAATTTAAAAAAATATTTTTCCACGTCTCCAAAAAAGACAATTTTTGTGCCTGACCGGTTAATTAATTTCGTAATATGAAAGCTATTATTCCTTGCGCGGGCGAGGGCGTTAGGATGCGGCCGCTAACCCTGACAAAACCAAAACAGCTTATCGAGTTAAGGGGGAGGCCTATTTTGGAGCATATTATAAATAATCTCCCGGATGAGGTGGACGAAGTAATTTTAGTGGTCGGGTATTTGGGCGATAAAATAACGGATTATTTCGGAAGCAATTTTTCGGGAAAAAAAATCCACTATATTAATCAGATGGAAAAACTAGGAACGGCACACGCTTTATGGCTCGCGAGGAAATTATTGCGCGATGAGCGTTTTTTAATGATGTACGGAGACGACATAATTGATAAAGAAAGCATAAATAAACTTTTAAAGCATAATCTCGCCGTGCTTGTTAAAGAAGTTCCCGATCCAAGCCGTTTTGGGGTAATAGTTGCCGATGAAAAGGGGAGAATCTTAAGTCTTGTTGAAAAACCAAAGAGACCGTTATCCAACTTGGCCTCGACGGGAGTAAAAATCCTTGATTCAAGAATTTTTAATTATCCGGCAGACAGACATTCGAACGGTGAATACTACATAACGAGTTCTCTCGCGAAGCTTGCGACGGAGCATAATGTTTATGTTGAAAGGGCTGATATCTGGCTTTCCGTCGCATCCCCGGAAGACCTTCTCCGCGTGGAAAAAGAATATGAAGATAATTTCGTTGGATAAAAAAAATAGAGAGGAAGTATTAAAAGAAGTTTTAAAAGTTTTAAAAACCGGAGGGATTGCGGTAATTCCAACGGATACGGTATACGGTTTTGTTGCAGATGCCGCTAACAGCGAAGGGGTAGAAAAAATTTATAAAATAAAAAAGCGTCCGCCAGAAAAGCTCTTTCCGATTTTTGTTGATTCAATTCCTATGGCAAAAACTTTAGTTTCAATAAGTGACCGGCAGGGAGCATTTTTACTAGAGGTCTGGCCGGGAAAAGTTACGTGCGTTCTCGAGTCGGTAATTTCGGGAACGCTCGGCTTGCGAATGCCGGATGACGATTTTATTTTAGAGCTTTTGCAAAAATTCGGCCATCCTCTTTCCCAGACCTCCGCTAATATTTCCGGACGAATGCCGCATGCAAAAATCTCAGAATTAATTCAAGAATTTGAAAATTTCGAACTACGGCCTGATTTGATCGTTGACGGCGGCGATATAGGCGATCATCCGCCCTCCACGGTAGTAGATTTAACGAAAGAAGATCCGATTATTTTAAGGGAAGGAGCTGTTAGCGGCTCTATTATAAAAAAATTATGGGAAGAATTGCAGTAATAGGAATATGGTAAAATTAGAGTAATGAAAGACAAACAAATCGAAAAGTTGATAAAGGAAGAGGAGAGGCGCCAGAAAAGTGTGATTAGTTTGATTGCTTCTGAAAATTTTGTATCAAATGACGTTCTTCGCGCTATGGGCTCCGTGCTTACAAATAAATATTCGGAGGGATATCCTGGCGCGCGCTATTACGGAGGAAATGCCGTGATCGACAAGGTTGAAGACCTTTGCAGGCAGAGAGCCTTAAAGCTTTTTAAGTTAAGTCCTTCCGCGTGGCACGCAAATGTTCAACCGCTTTCCGGAAGCCCTGCGAATCTCGCTGTTTATTCCGCGCTGGTTCCTATTGGGGGAAAAATCATGGGCCTAACTCTTTCTTCCGGCGGGCATCTAACGCATGGCCAGAAAATGTCCATGACGGGAAAAATCTGGAAGCAAATCCCGTACGAAGTCGATTCTCAAACAGAAATCCTTGATTACGAAGCGCTTAAAAAACTGGCGGTACAAGAAAGGCCAAATATTATTGTAGCGGGTTATACGGCGTACCCGAGATTTGTCGACTGGAAAAAGTTTAGAGAAATCGCAGACGCATCGGGGGCTGTATTGATGGTAGATATGTCGCATATCGCGGGCTTGATCGCCGGGGGAGTTTACCCAAGCCCCTTTAAATATGCCGATGTTGTTACTACGACAACCCACAAAACTCTTCGCGGACCGAGATCAGCGATAATTTTTGCAAAAAAAGACGAGCGCGGGTTCGACAAAAAAGTAGATAAGGCAATTATTCCGGGCCTCCAGGGAGGGCCGCACGAAAATCAGATCGCAGCGGTTGCGATTGCGCTCAAGGAAGATATGAGCCTATCTTTTAAAAAATATGCCAAGCAGATTGTTAAAAACGCGAAAGCGCTTGCGGCCACACTTCAAAAAAGGGGGTGGCGTGTAATTTCTGGAGGGACGGATTCACATTTACTACTCGTTGATACATGGATGAATGGAAACGGAATATCGGGAAGGGATGCGGAAAGAGTTTTGGAAAAGGGCGGCATCATTGTCAATAAAAATACAATCCCTGGCGATCCGAGGGGGCCGCTCGATCCATCGGGAATAAGAATCGGTACGCCCGCGGTTACTACGAGGGGTATGAAAGAAAAAGATATGGTAAAAATCGGGGAGAAGATTGATAAAATACTGAAAGGCAAGAAATGATTGTTGACGGGAAAGCTATTGCCGAGAAAATCAGAGCCTCGCTTCGCGAGGAAATTTTTAAATTAAATAAATCCGGAAAGAAAATAAGGCTCGCTGTCATAAAAGTTTCCGGCGATCCGGTAACGGAGAAATATTTGAAAACCAAAAAAAATTTTGCCGAGTCCATAGGGGTGGAGGTTAGGGTTTACGAAGTTCTTCCGGATATTTCCACCAATAAGCTCCGGGAAAAAGTTTCCGAGATTGTGCACATAAAAGAAAATAACGGAGTTATTATACAGCTTCCTTTTCCGGAAAAAATTAACATACAATACGTACTCGATGCGATTATACCGGAAAAAGATCCCGATATGCTCTCCTCAAGGAGTTTGGGGAAATTTGGAACGGGCAAAAGCAGGATTTTTCCACCGGTTGTCGCGGCAGTAAATAAAATTTTTAAAGAATACGGCGTCGAGCTTAAGGGTAAACAGGTTGTCGTGGTTGGCGCGGGGAGGCTTGTAGGAAAGCCCATTACCACTTGGCTTCTAAATCAAAAAGCAACGATTTCTGTAATTGATGAAAATACACCCGATGTTTCAAATATTACTCTTCGCGCTGATGTGATTATATCCGGCGTTGGAAAACCAGGACTGATAAAACCTGATATGGTAAAAGAAGGCGCGGTTTTGATCGACTGCGGGACATCGGAGTCAAGCGGACAGGTGAGAGGGGACATAGATCCCGAGGCCGCGAAGAAAGCGTCTTTATTTGCGCCGGTGCCGGGGGGAGTCGGCCCCGTTACGGTTGCGATGCTTTTTAAAAATCTTTTGGAACTTTCGATATGAACGATTTTCTGATTAATTTTTTTGGGAACTATCTTGCTTGGATTTTCGGGGTGATTCTATTTTTTTTCCTGATCTCTAAAAATAAAAAAAGATTTTTTGTGGGCGCGGAGGCGCTAATCGCCGCCATCCTATCCCGTTTCATTTTTACCGAGGTTATAAGGCTTTTTTATAACAGGCCGAGGCCGTTTGAATTAACCGGAATCGAACCCGTAATTCCTCACGAAATCGGATATTCTTTTCCTTCGGGCCATGCGGCTTTTTTCTTCGCGCTAGCGGTTACGATTTATTTTTATGACAGAAGATGGGGGATAATCTTCTTTACGGGAGCCGTTTTAATGGGCGCCGCGCGCGTTTTCGCGGGCGTGCATTGGACAACGGATATTCTTGGAGGAGCTGTACTTGGAGTAATGGCGAGCCTCCTTGTGCATAGAGTATTCTTAAAAATACATAAAAAATCTGGATGAATTTTTGTGCCGCGGGAGGGAGTCGAACCCTCATGAGCTTGCGCCCGCAGGATTTTGAGTCCTGTGCGTCTGCCAGTTCCGCCACCGCGGCAGTACTATTTTATGTTTCCACACTTTAACTTCTAGTCAAGTGATTGTCAATTTTAAAAAAATTGTATAACCTTTATTTATGAACGATTTTCCAGAGCCAAGAAGGAGCTCAAGCATTTTTTTTATCGAGGTAGATCGAATAAAGCCCAATCCACTCCAGCCTAGGACCGAATTTGACGAAACAAAGCTTTCGGAGCTTGCGGAATCCATCAGGCAATACGGAGTTCTCCAGCCTTTAGTGGTTACCCGCAAGGAAAGAGAAACTCCGAACGGCGTAATTACAGATTACGAACTTATTGCCGGCGAGAGAAGGCTTAAAGCCTCGCGTCTTGCCGGATTGAGGGAGGTGCCGGCATTAATAAGGGATGAGCCGATTGAAAAAATAAAATTAGAACTTGCTTTGGTTGAAAATGTGCAGAGAGAGGATTTGAATACTATCGATAGGGCCGTAGCTTTTAACAGGCTTCATGACGAATTCGGGCTTACGCATAAAGAAGTCGGTATGAGGATAGGGAAATCCCGGGAATATGTAGCAAATTCTGTGCGTTTATTAGGTTTGCCTGAAGAAATTCAGGATGCCCTGAGGGCCGGACGAATAACAGAAAGCCATGCGCGCTATCTTCTTATGCTCCAAAATGATCCGCAGGGGCAAAAAGTTTTACTCGATACTATCATTAATCAGGGGATTAATGTCAGGGAGGCGGAACGAATATCGAAAGAGATGCTTTCCAATAATTCAGATTCGAAAAAAATCGTTGATCCAGATACAAAAAACATAGAGGAAAAATTGGCCCAGACTCTTGGCGCCAGAGTCAACATTTCAAAAAGCGATAATGGTGGCAAGATTTCTCTGGAATTTTTCTCTCCCGATGAATTAAATTCCTTTATTGCGAAGTTTTTTGCCGCTGAAAATCCCGCGCCGGACCTTCGGTCTGACGATATGCCGCAGACCCAATTGGTATCGGAGCTTGAAGAATTTACTATTTGAGCGCGTAGGTAACTTTTTTTACTCCGGATATTTTTTCGATTTTATTTTTTATTTTCTCGGCCTGATCGGGGTTTTTTTGCACAAACGTAATTTTTATCGGAGTTTCTTCGTTTCCCCCTCTTGCCGAAATCAAATTTTGGATGTTTATTTTATTTTTCGAGTATACCGACGTGATGTCTTTGATAAACCCAACGCGGTTTTTGCCGTAAATTTTCATTTCGATGATTTTTGCCTCAGGATGTATAAAAGAGCCTTTCGGAAAAATTCTGAGCGCGCGCTTTATTCTGTTTTTTGCGAGCCCTGTTTTTACGAGAGAAAGCCATTCCGGCGTTGGCTTTTTTCCTTTCTGTGTGATTATCTCGACTATGTCACCGGATTTTAGTTCCATTAAAAATGAAACTAATTTTCCGTTTATGCGCGCGCCAGTGGCATGGTTTCCTATTTCTGAATGAATATGGTAGGCAAAGTCGAGCGGAGTTGCCCCGCGAGGAAGGTCAATAACGTCGCCTTTCGGCGTAAGGGTAAAGATTCTGTCTTTGAAAAAATCTATCTTAAGGGCTTCCAATAATTCTTCCGAGGTTGTGTTTTCTTTTTTTAATTCTTTTTGCCATTCTTGAAGCTGTGATATCCAATTAAATTTCTTGCCTATTTTTTTAAATCCTTCTTTGGGTTTTCCGGCTTCCGAGTATGCCCAGTGCGCCGCAATTCCTGCCTCCGCTTCCTTGTGCATTTCTTCCGACCTGATTTGAAATTCAATCGTTATTTTTTCTTCCGTGAAAACATTCGTGTGCAGGCTTTTATATCCGTTTGGCTTCGGCAGGGCTACATAATCCTTAAATTTTCCCGGAACAGGTTTCCATAGCTTGTGTATTATTCCCAGAGCGGCATAACAGCTTTTTACGTCGGGGACAATTATTCTAAGCGCGATGAGGTCCGATAGGCGCGACCAGTCTCCTTCGTAGCGGTGTAACTTTTGCCAAACAGAGTAAATGTGCTTCGTCCTGTAATTTATCTCGATTATTTTTATATTTTCTTTTTGGAGTTCAGTTTCTACAAGGGGCAGGATTTTTTTTAAATGCCGTTCTCTTTCCGGCGCGCGTTTTTTTAGTTCGACGGATATAATTTCGTATTCTTTGGGATAAAGAAATTTCATCGAGAGATCTTCAAGCTCCGCTTTAACGTTCCACATTCCAAGCCTTTCGGCGAGAGAAGCGTAAAGCATTAATGTTTCTTGAGCTATTCTTTTGCGTTTTTCTTCCGGGAGCCATTCGGCGGTTTCCATGTTGTGAAGCCTATCCATCAATTTTATTATGACGACGCGGATATCTTCCGCTAAAGCCAAAAACATTTTCTTTACGGATTCGAGCGCGCGATCGAATCCGGTAGCTTTTACGCGGTCGACTTTGGTGACGCCGTCAACCAAAAAAGAGACTTCCTCCCCGAAGTCTCTTTTAATTTCTTTTAGTGCGGATGACTGGTATTCCGCGCAATCGTGGAGAAGGCCTGCCGCAATTGTCGGGATATCCATTTTTAATTTCGCGAGCTTAAGTGCGACAGCCATCGGATGCGTAATGAATTCTTCGCCCGAAAGCCTTTTTTCTCCTTCATGTATTTTTTCGGCGAAATCTAGCGCTCTTTTTAATAATTCCTTGTCTTTCCCGGCAATACCGTATAATTCTAAATGTTTTTCGAATTCCTCCTTAGTCATTCTTTTTTTACTAGTTCTTTTCCTTCAAAGCTGCAGGATTTTGACGAGCATTTAATTGTATCATTCGCGCCCATTACTAATGGGGAAGAGCATACTGGGCAGGATTCTCCGGTGGGCCTAAGCCACGAAGCAAAATCGCATTTGGGCCACAGGGAACATCCGTAAAAAGCTTTACCTCTCTTTGTTGAGCGTTCCACGATTTCGCCTTCCATGCATTTGGGGCATTTTATGTTTAATGAAACCGGCGGGAGCGGTTTAGTGCTTTTGCAATCGGGGAAACCGGAACAAGCCATGAAGCGCCCAAACCTCCCGCGTTTTATCACCATGGGTTTCCCGCATTTTTCACAGACTTCATTTGTTTGTTCTTGAAATTCGCGCTTTTCAACGCTTTCGTATTTTTCGTTAAGATTTTTTTCAAATGGAACATAAAAATTCTTGATGACATTTTTCCATTCGGAATTTCCCGAGGCAATTTCATCCAGCTCCTCTTCCATTTTCGCCGTAAATTGCATATCGACTATTTCCGGGAAATTTTCAACAAGCATGTCATTTACTAAAAATCCCACTTCCGAAGGCGCTAACCTTTTTTTATCGTCTCTTTGCACGTAGCCGCGCTCTTGAATAGTCGAAATAATAGGAGCGTAAGTGGAAGGGCGCCCTATGCCGTTTTTTTCCAGAATTTTTACGAGGCTCGCTTCTGTATAGCGGGGAGGGGGTTCGGTAAAATGCTGGAAGGGCGTCAAGTTTTGAAGTGAAAGTTTTTCATCGGGCGCGATGTCGGGAAGGGTGCTTTCGATAATTTTGGAGGGATAAACTTTTAAATAACCGTCGAATTTCATCGTTTGCCCGGAAGCGCGAAAAGTATAATCTCCCGCCTTGATGTCCGCCGAAACGGAATTAAAAATTGCTTGGGGCATTTGAGAAGCAATAAATCTTCTCCAGACCAATTCATATAGTTTTAATTGCCTTTTATTCAAAAAGTTTTTTATGGAATCGGGCGAGCGTGCCGGGTCGGTCGGCCGGATAGCTTCGTGGGCCTCTTGCGCCCCTTTTGTTTTAGTTTTGAAGCGTCTAGGAGATGGCAGGGCGTACTTTTCTCCAAATTCGTTTTCGAGAAAGTTTTTAGCGTTTAAGAGAGCTTCTTCTGAAACGTTAAGCGAGTCCGTTCTCATATAAGTTATAAGTCCCACGGGACCTTCGCCGAGCTCAATTCCCTCATAGAGCTGCTGGGCTAATAGCATGGTTTGTTTCGCGGAGAATCCAAGGCGCCGAAAAGCTTCCTGTTGGAGGGTTGATGTAGTAAACGGAGCAGAGCTATTCTTAAATACCTCTTTTTTTTCTACGCTTTCTACGATCCAGTCTTTTTTATCTAGCTCTTTAAGGATTTTTTCGCCGTCTTCCTGGTTTTTTATAAAAAATTTATCTATGCTTTCGCCGTTTTTCTTTGCGAGTACGGCCTCAAATTCTTCCTCTCCTTTAATTTTTTTAAGGATTGCCGATACGGTCCAATATTCTTCGGGTTTGAAATTTTGAATTTCTCTTTCTCTTTCAACAATCAGCCGCACCGCCACGGATTGCACTCTTCCCGCGGAAAGGCCGCGATAGAGTTTTTTCCATAAGAAAGGGGATAGCTTGTATCCTACAAGGCGGTCAAGAATTCTGCGCGCCTGTTGGGCGTCAACAAGTTTATCGTCGATGCCCCTCGGAGCATTTAATGCCTGGTCAATGGCTTTTTTTGTAATTTCGTGAAATACGATTCTTTCCGCCTTTCCGAGATCGAGCGCTTCTTTTAAATGCCAGGCGATGGCTTCCCCTTCCCGGTCTTCATCGGTCGCGAGTATTACCTCATCTGCCTCAGCGGCCTCTTTTTTTAAGGCGTTAACTTTTTTTCTTGCCGCCGTAGGAATTATATATTTAGGCTCAAAATTTTTTTCTACTTCAATTCCCAACGTGGATTTGGGTAGATCCCGTATATGCCCATAGGATGACAAAACTTTAAAATCCTTAGATACAAAACTTGATATTGTTTTTGCTTTTGTGGGGGACTCTACTATTATTAGTTTCATTTTGCGATTTTTATTATTTCTCCGCCCATGTCTTTTATGGCGCCTTTTAATTCGAGGAGCGTTAAAACCGGTATTACCTCGCCGGCGCTGAGGCCGGTTTTTCTGATAAGTTCGTCTTTTTGGATCGGCTCTGTTATTTCTTTAAGCAAGTTATTTTCCATTTCGGACAAATCCAATATTTTCTCCGAAATACAATTTTCAGATTCTATTCCGAATATATTTAAAATGTCAATGGCTGAAGTTATGGTAGCGGCCCCTTGTTTAATGAGCCCATTTGTACCTTTTGAGTTCTCGAGAAAAATTGAGCCGGGGAGCGCTAGGACATCCCGATCATAGTCGAGGGCGTAGTTTGCGGTAATAAGCGAGCCGGATTTTTCTTTTGCCTCAACCACCCAGACTGCTTTCGAAAGCCCCGCAATTATCCTGTTTCTCTGCGGAAAGGAATTAATATTTGCCTTCATTTCATAAGGATATTCGGAAACTACGGCGCCTCCCTCGGATACGATTCTGTCCGCGAGGCGTTTGTTTTCTTTTGGAAAAAGGACTTTCGGAGAAAGCCCTGATCCTAAGACCGCGATAGTCTTAATTTTATTTTTAATTGCGGTTTCGTGCGAGAAAGAGTCGATTCCTTTTGCGAGGCCTGAAACTATAACGAAATTATGTCCTGCGAGATTTTCTACGATGCCTGTGGTTGCTTCTTTGCCGTAGGCCGAATATCTTCTTGTTCCGACGACCCCTAGGAAATTGTAAGTTTCGGGGGGTAAAGATCCTCTTATATATAGTATCTCAGGAGCCGATGGGGTATTTTTTAGGGATGTCGGCAATTCTTCACTTAAAAGTATTGAAACTCCTTCTTTTTCAAGGTTGTTTAGTTCTTTATCGGGGTTGATTTCTTTCTTTATTCTATCCAGGCTTATTAGAGATTTCTTGTCCAGGTTGGGTATTCTGAGATATTCCCTGATTTCCGCTTCCCAGGCCTTTTTAAAACTTCCAAAAGTAACGCGGATCTTTTCGAGCGTTTTTGGGCCGAACTCCGGAACATAATTCAGGGCGTTGGCGTACTTCTTCTCTTCTTCGTGCATCCTTTAATGTTATTTCAATAAGATTAAAGGCGCAATTTCCCCCCTTTTAATTTTTTAAAATACGTATATAATATATATCTATGAAACTTCCCTCTAAAAATATAATTGTTGGATTTTTGATATTAATGCTGTTGGCAGCTGCTTATTCCATGCTGCTTGAAGGTTTTGAATCAAAGCCCGAACTTTCCCTTTCTGATTTAGTCAAGAAAATTAACGCCGGAGAAGTAAGGAATATATCCGTGAGCGGGGAGGAGCTTAAAATAACTCTCCACGATAACTCTTCTTTTATTGCAAAGAAGGAGCCCGAAAGCTCCTTAACTCAAACATTAGCGAATTACGGCGTTTCAAAAGACGCCCTCGATAAAATTTCTATTCAAGTGGAGTATCCGTCCGGATTTGTTTTCTGGCTTTCGGCCTTGCTTCCATTTTTACTGCCCTTCTTACTTATTGTTTTATTTTTTTGGCTGGCGGCAAGGCAGGTTCAGCGTTCTAATATCCAGGCTTTTACTTTTGGGCAGTCGAGGGCGAGAGTCATACAGCCTGATTCGAAAAAAGAAAAAGTGACATTTCGTGATGTCGCTGGAGTAAAAGAGGCCAAAGAAGAATTACAGGAAATAGTCGAATTTCTCCGAAACCCGGCTAAATTTTTGGATATTGGGGCGAGAATACCAAAGGGTGTTCTGCTTATGGGCGCTCCCGGAACCGGCAAAACTCTTTTAGCGAGGGCTGTTGCTGGAGAAGCCGGAGTTCCATTTTTTCATCTTTCCGGTTCGGAATTTGTGGAAATGTTTGTCGGCGTTGGGGCATCGAGAGTAAGGGATCTTTTCAAGATGGCAAAGCGCGCCGCTCCCGCAATTATTTTCATAGATGAAATTGATGCAGTCGGCAGGCATAGGGGGGCGGGTCTTGGCGGAGGACATGATGAAAGAGAGCAGACTTTAAACCAAATACTGGTTGAAATGGACGGTTTCGAGCCGCAAGAATCTGTGATAGTTATGGCCGGAACCAACAGGCCGGATGTTTTAGACCCAGCGCTTCTTCGTCCGGGGCGTTTTGATCGAAGAGTAATTTTGGATCACCCCGATATAAATGACAGAGAGGCAATTTTAAAGCTTCACGCTAATAAAAAACCGCTTGCAAAGGATATTAATCTCCGAGTTATTGCTGAAAGGACTCCGGGGTTTTCGGGCGCTGATCTCGCTAACTTAATGAATGAGGGGGCGATATTGGCCGCGAGGGAAAATAGGAAAACGGTTGTGCAAATGGATTTAATACGATCAATAGAAAAAGTTCTTCTCGGCCCGGAGAGAAAGAGCCACATTTTATCGCCGATTGAAAAAAATATTTCCGCTTACCATGAGGCTGGGCACGCATTGGTCGCGGCGATATTGCCGAACGCTGATCCTGTTCATAAAATTACGATTGTCTCGCGCGGCCGCGCGGCCGGGTATACCCTAAAGCTTCCGGCAGAGGACAGGCATCTTTATTCGCGCAAAAATTTTCTTGATGAATTAGCCGCGGCATTGGGAGGATATGCATCTGAAAAATTGGTTTTTGGGGAGCTCACGACGGGGTCGTCGGACGATATAAGAAAGGCTACGGTTATCGCTCGGGATTTGGTTACAAGGTACGGAATGTCGGATAAAATCGGCCCGATAACTTTGGGCGAACGCGATGAACTTGTATTTTTGGGCAAGGAGTTAGGAGTTGAAAAAAATTATTCCGAGGCGACCGCCCAGCTTGTAGATTCGGAAGTCGCCCGCATAATGCGCAGCGCCTTCAAGCGCGCGCAGGATGTATTAAAGAAATACAGAAAAGTTCTCGATTCCATCGCCGGAAAACTTGTTGAAAACGAAACTATCGAAAGAGAGGAGTTTGATTCTATTTTGGATTCATTCGGCCTCAAGCAAATATTGCAGTCTTCCGCCGTTGCGGCTTCACGTTAGGCTGTAAATGGTTTATGATAGCTCTGAATTGTGTAATTAGTGTCGCGGCACGTAGCTCAATGGCGGAGCATTCGTCTTATACACGAAGGGTTGGAGGTTCGAGTCCTCCCGTGCCGACTTTTTATGCCTTACACTTTTCTACATAACGCAAACGCAAAAGAGCTAAAGGGCAAGGACAGAATTCTATTCCGAATATTAGAAATAATTCCCGGCCTTTCCGCCTGGTTGACACTTCTGGGAATGGTTTTGGCGTCTTGGCTTTGGCCGGTTGCGGCAGCTATTTTTATTATTCTCTTTGATCTCTATTGGCTGGTTAAAACTGTCTATCTTTCAATCCATTTGCGCGGAAATTGGAAGAGAATGCGCCATAATATGAAAATAAATTGGGTTGAAAGAATAGAAAAACTCAAATGGGATCACGTTTGGCAAATCGTAGTACTCCCTTTTTATAAAGAGCCCTTCGAGGTTGCGGATGGGCTTGTATCAAGTATTGCGAGCGCCAATTGGCCGAAAGATAGAATGATAATAGTCCTTGCGCGGGAAGAAAGAGCGGGGGAGGAGGCAAAAATTGTGTCCCAAAAATTAATAGAAAAGTATAAAAATATTTTCCCGCATTTAATTGAATCCGCTCATCCCGTAAATTTGCCTAATGAAATTCCTGGGAAGGGTTCAAATGCGGCTTGGGCTGGAAAGATAGTTAAGGAATATGTAGATAAGCTGGGACTCAACTATGAAGATATTATGGCTTCATCTTTGGATATCGATACGCAGGTTCCTGAGCAGTATTTTCTTGTGGCAGCATACCATTTTTTAACCGTTGAAGACCCGACGCACACCTCTTTCCAGCCAGTGCCGCTTTATCACAATAATATTTGGGAGGCCCCGGCTTTTTCGAGAGTTGTTGCGAACTCAGGAAGTTTTTGGCAGATGATGCAGCAAGAGCGGCCGGAGCGTCTTGCAACTTTTTCTTCGCACTCGATGAGCTTTAAGGCGCTCGTTGACGTTAATTTTTGGCAGAGAAATATGGTTTCAGAAGATTCTAGAATTTTTTGGCAAGGGCTGTTGGAGTTTGACGGAAATTACAAATCCGTACCGCTTTCGTATCCGGTTTATATGGATGCCAATGTCGGTAAAAATATCTGGGAAACAATAAAAAATGTTTATAAACAGCAGCGGCGCTGGGCTTGGGGGGCGGAAAATTTTTCATACACGGTTTTTGGCTTTATTAAAAATCCGAGAATTTCCAAAAGAAAAAAAATGTATTTCACGGTGATAATGTTCGAAGGACTTTGGTCCTGGGCGACAAACGCGATTTTGATGTTTTTTCTTGGGTGGCTTCCGTTGGCATTGGGGGGAGAGGTTTTTAATTCCACAATTTTGGCTTTTAATCTTCCGCGCGCGACTAGGCTTATTATGACTTTTGCGATGGCCGGGATCATTACTTCTATTTTGATATCCGTATCTTTTCTTCCTCCGCCTCCGGCAAATATGCCGCGCCGCCGCCGTTTTTATATGATTTTCCAGTGGCTTTTGATGCCAATTACTTTGATTCTATTCGGGTCAATTCCGGCGCTCGATGCCCAAACCCGTTTGATGTTTGGAAAGTATATGGGGTTTTGGGTTACGCCTAAATACCGAAAAACAACCGGAACTATTCAAAATGAATCAACTGCGATTGTACGGTGATACGCCTTGAAAGTTCGGGATATTGGTGAAGTGTGTCCGATTCGATTATTTTTTTGGCTTCTTCGCGCGCGGCCTCTACCATTTTAATATTTTTTAAAGCCTCCATGCCGACATCCGAGATGCCCCATTGTTTTGATCCTGTGAGTTCGCCCGCACCTCGAAATTTTAGGTCATACTCGGCAAGCTCAAATCCGGATTTTGCCTCCACTAACGCTTGGAGGCGTTCTTTGGTTTTGGCTGTATTCGACTCTGTAAATAAAAAACAAAAAGGCTGGTGCGTTGAGCGCATCACGCGTCCGCGAAGCTGATGGAGTTGGGCAAGTCCGAAACGCTCCGCACCCTCGATTATAATTACTGTGGCATTAGGCACGTTGATGCCGACTTCTATTACAGACGTCGCGACCAATATATTAATTCCTCCTTCATGAAATTCTTTCATGATTTTTTCTTTTTCTTTCGGATTCATTTGGCCGTGGAGCATCCCGACTTTGAACTCCGGAAAAATTTCCGCGGAAAGTTTTTTATACTCGTCTTTAACCGCTCGCATCGATAACTGAAGAAGGCTTGCTTCGTTTTCTTCGGGAGTTTCGATTCTCGGGCATATAACATACGCCTGTCTGCCTGATTTTATCTCAGCGCGAATATGCTCATAGGCTTCGTTTCTTTTTTGGGGCGAGACGATCTCTGTAATTATTTTTTTTCTTCCGGCGGGCATTTCGTCGAGCAGTGTCAAATCAAGGTCTCCGTAAATCGTGAGCGCGAGAGTTCGTGGAATCGGGGTTGCGGTCATTGAAAGAAGGTGGGGAATCCGCCAGCTGGCGGAGCCTCCGTTTTTTTGGATCAATTTTAGTCGCTGGTTGATGCCAAACCGGTGTTGTTCATCTATTATCACCAATGCTAAATCTTTAAATTTTATTTTTTCGGCGATTAAGGCATGCGTGCCGATTAAAAGCTGAATTTCTCCGGAGGCGAGCCACCTTAAAAGGGGCGCGCGCGCGATATGAGTTGCTTGTCCGGCAAAAGCTTTTGAGGGAAATTTTAGAAATTCCGAAGAAGTCGCCATCCCCATTTTTACCCCCACACCAAAATTTTTGGTGTGGGGGTAAATTCCTCCGAAAAATTTTATAAATTCATTAAAGATTTGGCGCGCTAGAACTTCAGTCGGCGCCATATAAGCCACCTGATAGCCGTTATTGATCGCGACAAGGCTCGCGATCATGGCGACAATAGTTTTGCCGGAACCGACGTCGCCCTCGAGAAGGCGGGACATGGGTTTGGCGGGCCCTTTTTTTGGATCAAAATTTTCAAAAATATGTTCGATCGCTTTTTTTTGCGCGGCGGTAAGCTCAAACGGAAGTTTTTTTATAAAAGCGTCAAGTTCCGTTTGCGGAATTTTTATTGAAAACGAAGGATGCAGGTCGCGCGATTTTCGCCAACTCTGGCGCATCAATTGGATTAAAAATATTTCTTCAAATGAAAATCGTTTTCTCGCGGCTTCGGCCCATTTAACTCCGCGCGGAAAATGTATTTCACGAAGCGCGGTTTTTAAAGAGGGAAGATTATATTTTTTTAAAATATTTTCCGGAATGTGGTCATCAAAATTTTCTTCCGGAATATTGTTCCAAACTCGGTTTAGGGCAAAACGGAGCCAGCGCGACGTGAGCCCGCGGGTTTCGGGATATATCGGCACAAGCGTTCCGGAGTCTTGGGGTATTTCAATTTCTCCTGATTCAAAGATAGGATTTTGCATGCCGATGCCGTATTTTCCGCGTTTTACCGTTCCCGTAAATGTATAGTCAGTATCCGGTTTGAGCTTATTGGCCAAGTAAGCCTGATTAAACCACGTAATTTGCAGAGACCCCGTGCCGTCTGAAACAGTTGCGATCGCTATATTTATTTTTTTTCGAAAAAGTTTTTTTGCTTCGATTTTTATGACTCTCGCGTGTATTGAGGCTCTTTCGTTAGCCAAAAGATCGGCGATGGCCTTTCGTCCGGCGAATCCTTCATAACGCGAAGGGAAGTGCCACAAAAGATCCTTGACGGTTTTTAGCCCAAGTTTATGTAGAATATTTTTTTGCCGCAGAGTCAGCTTAAAGTAGTTTTCAAGAGGATTTTCAAGCATGAAGTCATTTTATTTGTAAGAAAACTTGTTTGCAACGTCGCATAGGTATTAAGAATAAAAATATAATCTTATGAAATTATATAAAATTGCGATAATAGTATTTGTTTTAGCGGGAATTATTCCTGGAGCGGCCGTGTTAGCTGCCGAGAAGCGCGCAAGCTTTGAGGGTTGGAAAACCCCAAACGTTGAAAAGAATATCTTTATACCCAATGGCAAGTTTAAAGGTTTGAGGGACCGGAAAACTAATCCGGTGCGCCTAATAAATGGGGGAGTCTCTAGCCAGGAGCTTATTCGGGCGCAAGCTCTTGGGCCGAATTTAATTCAAAATCCTTCAGTGGAAACAAGTGATTCGACCGGTTTTCCGGTTGGCTGGAAGCGCGGCGGTTACGGAAGTAATTCACGAACTCTGTCGTATCCGGTAGCAGGATTTAATAGTCCGAGGGGATTGCAGGTTTCAATTTCAAGCTACACAAGCGGAGATGCAAAATGGTTTTTTAATGATGTGCCGGTAACGCCCGGACATACATACCAATTTTCGGATAGCTATATATCAAATGTAACGAGCTTCATTGATATCCGCTATACAATGCAAAACGGATCATTTGTTTATAGTGGCCTTGCTGCGGTTGGCCCAAGCTCGACTTATACGAATATTTCTTTTGTTTTTACTGTGCCGCAGGGCGCCGTTTCTGTGACAATTTTTCATGATATCGCAAGCGTCGGGACCCTTACGACGGATGCGTTTTCCTTGAACGACATGAACGCGCCGCCGCCTGCTTCTAATAATCTTGTATCGAATGGTGATTTTGAAACGGCCGGCACGAACGGTCTTCCTGCGGGGTGGGGCCGCGGACGGTTCGGGACAAATACGGCAAACTTTACATATCCTATCGCAGGAGTTAATGGCAGTAAGGCCGCAAGGGTTTCAATTTCAAGCCACACAAGCGGAGACGCAAAATGGTTTTTTAATCCCATTTCTGCCTCGCCAGGCGTCTATACATATTCCGACCAATATCTTGCGAATATCCCAAGCACGATAACTGTGCAGTATCATTTAACCAACGGATCATTTGTGTTTAACGACATTTCAAGTTTGCCAGCGGCAGGCGGCTTTACTTTTTCATCTGTTGATTTCACAGTCCCCGCTAATGTCGCGGACATAACAGTCTTTCATTTAATAGAAGGCGTTGGCTCGCTTACAATAGACAATGCTTCGCTTGTGAAAAAATCCGATCTAACCGGAATTTTCGCGACAGGCGCAGTCAGTTTGACTTTCGACCATGCTTACGTTTCCCAATATCAGAATGCGGTTCCAAAACTAAACAATTCCGGGTTTAAGGGAACTTTTTTTGTCATCACCCGGGAAGTTGCGGATACTGGCTTCCCCGCTATTATTTCAAGGGCGCAGATTAAAGAGTTATTTAATATGGGACATGAAATCGGTTCCCATACCCGAACGCACGCGGATTTGCCTACGCTAACTGCCGCAGAGCAAAAAGAGGAGATAGAAGGAGCCAGGCAGGATTTATTGGCTCTGAATATCGGTCCCATCCCATCCTTTGCTTATCCTTTCGGGGATTACGACAGCACTACGCTCCAAATAGTAAAAAATTCAGGATATTCAAATGCCCGTACGACTATTGTGAGAAATGCCAATCCTACCTCCGACCCGTTTCAGTTGCCGGCGTTTTCTGTCCAAGTAACCACGCCCATCTCCCAAGTAAAAAGCATGATCGATAACGCCATCGCAAATAAACAATGGCTGATACTTACTTTCCATCAAATAGACAATGGGGGAGAAAAGTACAGTATAACACCTGCCAATTTCAACCAGATAATTGATTATCTTGCAGCTAAAAATGTTCCCGTCGTCACCGTCGCCGAGGGCATCAAAGACTTGCAGTAAATTTTTATCGAGTGCGCCCAGGAGGAATCGAACCTCCATCCCAGGTTCCGCAAACCTGTACTCTGTCCGTTGAGCTATGGGCGCAGTAGGTCTATTTATACTAAAATCTCAAAAATCTGGCAATCGTATCAAAAAGAGATTCGTGAATTTCTTTTTCTTCGAGTATTTTTATTAAATGTTCCCGCACATTATTCGGGTCGGTATTTCCGAGCGGGATCGTTATCTGCGGCTGAATTGTTTTTTTGGAAATAATATAAAGCTCTCTGATGTGAGGGGGGTCATAATTAATCCAGAAATGTTTTAAATTATCGTAAGGGTATAAAGTTCGGTCTGCCTTTATTCCTCGCGAAGTTATTGCAAAAGTCATTACTTTAGGCTTTCTTGATCCGTAAATTCCCACGGCGAAACCGCCTAAAATAACGAGAATGGCAAATAAAATATTCTCCATTATCACCGCGAGCCCCAGAAACCCAATCGCCACAATTCCAAGCGCCCAATACCAATCTTTAGGTTTTTCATAATGCGTGTATTCCTCGGCTTCCCATGAAATTAAAGTCAGGAAATGCTCTTGCGGGCCGTTGTTTTTTTCTTCGGGCATAGTTAATTATAGCAAATTTGTTAAACTATAGGCATGGAATTGTTATCCGGAATATTAACCAAGCCGGTATTAATTGGCTTGCATTTGGGCTTTGGAATTCTGGGGATAGATGCTTTTATATGGTATTTCGGAGAGATTATTGCCGGGGCTTCGAACGGACACAAAAGAATTAAAATTGCCTCCGTAATAGGCGCGTTTAGTTTTCTGGCGAGCTGGATTTTCGGCGGGTATTATTACGTAACTTATTACGGAAATTTAGTTAAACCTGTTATTAAATCCGGAATGGCTCCCTGGGCGCATAACATCATAATGGAAACGAAGGAACACATCTTCCTTTTCTTGATCCCGCTTTCCATAACTGCGTTTTTACTCACATTTATTCCTGAAAAAGATTTTAAAGATAATAACATGAAAGGCTTGGCCTTAGCTTTAACAGGTCTGATTGTTTTTATCGGGCTTTCCATAGGGTTAATGGGTTATATCATCTCGGCCGCGGCGCGCTGGGGTTAAAATATGGAAAAATCAAAAAAAATTATTTTTTCTTCAGCGATTGCGGCGTCGCTTTCCGTAATATTCATAACTTTTATAACAATATACGCCGAATTTTCTGTTCCCACGAAAGACTATTTGAAAAGTTTATCCGGGCACCACTGGACGACGAAAAGCATTGCTTCGGTTATTTTATTTTTTGCCTCTTGGATTTTAATTTATGCTTTTTGCAGAAATATTGAAGTGCCGTCCATCAGAAAAAGTCTCAAGGTTTTAATTTGGCTTACGATCTTAGGATCTATTGCGATTTTGGGTTTCTTTACCGCACATTCCTTAGGAATGATTTAGGGGAGAGTTATTGGCTTCAATTTTAAAGCTTTCTTTAAGTTCTGTCGTAAAATTTTTACTGTAACGCCAGTTAATGAAAAAAATGATTAACATTGCTAAGATGGCGCCGATGCCGGCCATAGCCATATCTTTTTGTGCATCCCATATGTCTCCTTGCGCCCCAAGAAATGTGATTCCGGCGGCGGAACCTACGTTTCTAGTCGTTGTCCATTCAATTATTTCATACACGGCGGATAGAGAAAGAGTCACGTCAAATGGTAAATAATAGCCCCAAAAGCCTTTAGCCTTTGTAATTCGGACGAAAACTTCACGAACTGCATAGGCGAGAAGGAAGCCGAAAGAAAAGTGAACGAGCCGATCATACATATTTCTGTCGGAGCCGAACCAATTCTGCAGGGTGTACCCGAATGGCACGCGTTCATATGTGAAGTGCGAACCAATGACATGGAGGACCATAAAAACTGTAATAAGGGTATAAGAGATGTTGGAAAGTTTGAAATATCTCCCGGTTATAAGGATTACGGGAATGAAAATGAATACGAGATAATTTTCCAGCAGCCAAGTTTCTCGAAGCACCGGATTAATTGCCGCCCATACCCATACGAGCGCAAAAACTGAAAAAAGAATTTTTTGATACCGTGTCATATTCTGGCGGTGGGGGTGAGATTCGAACTCACGGTGCCCGTAAAGGCACTCCGGTTTTCAAGACCGGTGCATTAGACCGCTCTGCCACCCCACCTTATTATTTCCCGTATTTTCTTAAGCGATACGCATCTCCGGGTTTTATGCCACTTTCTTTATTATGTTCCGCTTCTCGGAGCACTTTATCAAACTCTTTCTGTGAAAGTCCAGAGGGTTTGCCTATAAACGGCTTGCATTTTTCCTCAAGAATTTTTTTCTCCTTAGGCGAAAGGGACTTTGCCCCTTTCTGTAAAAGTTTGTGAAATTCTCCTTTTTTCCTTATGTTTTTGTCGAATAGATCCATATATTTAATATATTAATTTATAATGGTTCCCGGACGATTAGGGGAATTATTAGGAGGATTATAGATATTATAATTATATAATTGAACTTGCTTTTCTTTGCAGACTCTGCCGGCTTCATGCTCGCTCCATGAAGCGGATTGATAGGAGTAGTCATAATAATAACTTGGAGACTCACTATCTTGGCTTGCCGCGAGAGCGAAGTCGGCGCAGAGGCGATATTTTGCCATGCCACCAGTTTTGCCGTCAGAAAGAATTTTGTATTCGAATAATTCGTTTGTTTCCGGATCTTTTGCGTTTTTATAGTAGTAACTATATGTTGTGTCGTCTCTCAAATCTTCCAGAGATTCCGGGAGCTGACCGTTTTTATTTCCATAACCCTGAATTGCGGAATCGAGGCTCGAGAGGTTTTGGGCCCTCATCAGATCAAATTTTTTCTTGCGCTCCGATCCCTGGCCGCCGCTTACTATTAGCCCCCAAACCGTACCGGCGATTATTAGCATGGCGACAAGGCTCCCCAGTCCGATAAAAATTCCGGGAGAAACCTCTTTTTTATATTCGATTTTTTTCCGTTCAAAATAGAAGTAGGCGATTACAAGCAGAGCGATAACTAGAACTACAAAAATTTTGAGAAATGTTCTCATTGTGAGTTCTCCCTCCAGGTAACTTGTAACTAAAGAGGTTAAATCGGTAGTTGCCACCGCCCACGCGGAGTAAATTATTATATAGCTAAGCCATTTATTTAAACGAGACTCTTTTTTTAATTGGTTGCCAAATCTTCTAAAGATAAAAATGACCGCCCAGATTAAGAAGGGGAAGGCAACAATTAGCGAAGCAATGGAGGAATTTATTAGATAGTTGCCCGAAGGATTCGTAAAAAAATAATAATAACTTGTTTTATCAACGAGGGGATCGGGGAAGGCCTTGTTTATTAGTTGAAAAAATAAAGTCCCGAGAGAGAGGGCCACGGTCCATATTAGAAAAAATGTCCCGAAGCCGCCGAATATTTCAATCATTGACGCCGGGAGGGGCGCTTGAAGAGCGTCAGCTGTACCCGCGTTTTGTAATTCCGCGATCGCCCTATCAATTTGCGACTCATTCCAGCCCGAAGACATTAGGTTGTTTTTTATGACTTTCGGATCTACTTTTTGGTCTAGTAAACCTTTAATATATTTTTTAAAATCACTGTCCATGCAAATATTATAACACTCAACCTACTATTTCTTAAAATCAGCCCAGAGGGACAAGGCGCCAAGTGCCAAAAACAGCCCAGCTCCGAGCCAGTTCTGTTTTCAAAAATCTTTATAAAAAAATTTCTTCTCGTCCTGAGTTTATCGAGGGATTACCCTTATGGTTCAACTATGTTCACCACAAGTTGATAAATCCTTTCCCTTTTCGCCAAAAAAGCCCTTTCAAATCGCGAAGTTTCTATTGGCGGTGAAATTATATCCTTTGCGCGAACCTTTTTCGAGCGGAAACCGGACTGACCCGCCCCGCCGCCCGCCTCCGCTAACGCTCCGGCGGCAACCTCGCAGAAAAATATCCTCCGCTTTCTTGATTTTGCGCGCACCCGATTTTTTCTTCTAA
>JACOXM010000007.1 GCA_016176285.1 Candidatus Giovannonibacteria bacterium
TGGCTCCCCGGGTAGGATTCGAACCTACGACCCACTCCTTAACAGGGAGTCGCTCTACCGCTGAGCTACCGGGGAATATATTTTTTGATAACTTTATAAATTTACACCTTGTTGATTTTATTTTCAACCTATGGATATTTGAATAATCTGCCAATTTCAATTACCATATATTATATTCATATGGCAAAAAGAGTAGCAGCGCTAAAAGCGCACGTAAAATCAAAAAAATCTCATAAAACTAAGAAGCGGCTTGAAATCAAGCGGCAAATGCTCGCAAAAAAAGCGCTTAAAAAAAGATATAGGTAAAATATGGATCCAATGAATCAAATGCCAATGATGCCTGGCTTCGGCCAGCAGGAACAAGGGACTAATCTTTTAAGTATTTTGATAAATCTTGCCTTTGGATTTGTAATCGGGCTCATGATTTTTTTCGGGCCTAAAGATGTTATTGAATACGGTTCCAAGCTTGCCGGTGAGCTCATTAAATTAACCGGCTACGGACAGCAAATGGCGGCTTTCGGATTTGCAACAACCGCGGCGCCCTTCATTATACTTGCGCCAATAGCAGGCATGGTAATTAAAGAAATCTCCTCAGTTCGCTCTCTTAAGGGTTTTGCTTATTTTACAATTGCCGTTTTAATAGGAGTCGCTGCGTCATATTTCAGCCAAGGATATTTCCAATCTGTGATTTAAATTTTTAGGTTCTAAATCTTAAATATTAGAAAGGAAAAACGGGCAGAAAACGGAAATGGCGGAAATGGGAATAATCAGAAAAGATTCTTTTATTCTCTTATATAAATTACCGAGGCGGTTTGGGACGCGTATGCGTTTTGAGCTAGACTTAAGGCTTTTTTGGAAATTTTCGCGGAAAGATCTTTTGCCATCGTGCCGTATTCTATCGGCTGATAAGTCCTGTTTAGAATAAGTTTTTGTTCGAAAGAACTCGCTGCGAGTCCGATGATAAATAAAAATAGCGCAATTTTGGATAAATTAAATATTAAGTTGCCGCCATATTTTGGAACCTTTTTGGGATTGTGAGTCATTTGTATCAATCCTAAATTTTTGCTTTTAAGCGAGGACGCGATATATCTGTAAACTCCGAACCAGGTAATCGCTAACACCTGAAAAAGCGCATAAAAAGGGAATGCAATCATCCAATTGTTACGTACTTTCCAATTCACTAAATAAGTAAGCAGAGCGTAAAAAGAAATGAGTATGGGCAAAAAATAAAGGTGCTTCGATATTTCGATGATTTTAAACGGAAAAAGGATGTAAATTACAAAAGTAAAGTAAATGAAATGATAAGGATATCGCAGGTTGTGGTGCGCATTAATTATGGAGTGGCGAAAACAACCCGACATCCATAAAAATCTTTGCTTGACCCAGGCTTTAAAACTTGAAGGAATGTCGGTTAAAAAAATCATCGGAAGATGCCCGACTTTGTAGCCCATCATATCTGCGAGTTTTCCGATCTCGATATCTCCGCCGTGAAAGAAAAAAGAATGATTTTTCATTATGTTCATAATGGTTTTTCTTTTAGCCACCATACCCGCGCCGCTCGTCAGCCATGGATAGATCAGTCTCGTCTGCATCGCAACGTCATATTCGATTCCTTGCAGTTTTTCCATTATTGTTTCTCTTTTTGACGGCAAAACTTTTACGGACGCAAGATCATATCCCGTTTCTCGCATCGCCCCGCAAAGTTTTGTCAGAGATTCTTTCACGACTGTATCGCCATCTATAAAAATAATATATTCGCTTTTGATCATGCGCGTTACGCGGCCAAACACTTTCTCATTAGCGAAAAAAGCGTAAGAATATATAGCCCACGGATTTTTGTCGCCAGAACCGATGTCGCATAAGATCAATCTAAAACCGTATTCGACGCATATTTTTTCTATTTCTGTTATAAAATCTGGAGTTTCGTTCGTAGTCGTGCAAAGCACGACTCGGCAGCCGTACTTTTTTAAAAAATCAATGTTTTTTAGATATTTCAGGTCGTTATAAATTGGAACCAACAGCGAAAAATCCGGGGAATGGGTTTTTATCTTATTGATATCGATGGGTTCGATAAAATTCGCCCGCACGGAACCTATATCGAGCAGACTTAGCCAGGGAATAAGCATATAAATTTGTTTTTTACCTATATATAAGGAAGCCGCGAATTTTGCGCTCTTGTTACAGAAATCGGATTTTTGTAACAAAGCTTCATCCAAACCGTTATACAATATATGAAAAAATATTTAGCTCTATTTATGGCGCCTATATCATCCTTTGACGAAGCGATGAAGGGGACACCTAAAGACATGGAAAAAGGAATGGAGGAGTGGGGAAAATGGATGAAAAAAAACGAGGGCGCGATCGCGGACGAGGGTGCGCCGCTTGGCAAAACAAAGCGCATTTCAGCAAAGGGGATTTCCGATATTAGAAATATGGTCGGGGGATATTCTATAATTGAGGCCGAATCCCTCAATGAGGCGGCAAAATTATTTGAAAATCATCCGCATTTTATGCTCAAGGATGGCTATGTGGAGGTAATGGAATTCGTGCCGATGCCGGGAATGTAATAAATGCATGAAATGAAAAAGCAAAAAATAGTCCCCTCTTTATGGTTCGATAAGAACTCGGAGGAAGCTATGAATTTTTATACTTCAGTTTTCAGAAATTCACGGATTTTAAGCATTAAACGTTATCCCGAAGGGCCGCTTGAGGACCCGATTAAAGGCATGGAAGGAAAAGTTCTCACGGGGATATTCGAACTCGAGGGACAAAAATTTATGGCTTTGGACGGAGGCCCTATATTCAAGTTTAATCCCTCTATATCTTTTACCGTGAAATGCAAAACTATAGAGGAAGTCGATGAGCTTTATAAAAAATTATCCGAGGGTGGCAACATATTAATGGCGCTCGATAAATATCCGTGGAGCGATAGATATGCATGGATAAGTGATAAATACGGCCTTTCCTGGCAATTGATGCGCACAAGAGAGGAATTCACGCAAAAAATCACGTCCCTCTTGATGTTCACAGGTGAGAAATTCGGAAAGGCAGAAGAAGCGATAAATTATTACGCCTCGATTTTTCCGAATTCAAAAATAAACTTGATCGCGAGATACCAAGAAGGCGAAGGAGACGAACCCGGGAAAATCGCGCATTCTTCTTTCCTGCTCGAAGGCGAGGAATTTATGGCGATGGAATCAAGCCACGAGCATAAATTCGGATTCAATGAAGCTATTTCATTGATGATTAGTTGCGAGACGCAAGAGGAAATTGATTACTTCTGGGAAAAACTTACGGCAGGTGGAGATCCAAAAGCGCAGCAATGCGGATGGCTTAAGGATAAATACGGCGTCTCCTGGCAGATTATCCCGAAAATTTTGGGAGATTTGATGCAAGACCCAGACAAAGAAAAATCGGGGAGGGTTTTTAAGGCCATGCTTAAAATGAAAAAAATTGATATCGAAAATCTGAAGAAAGCAGCCTTGTGACAATTATATTATTCCAGTACTATAAATATAAAAATTAATTTATGATCGCGCACGTAACAATTCACGTTAATGATTTTGAGAAAGGCAAGGAATTCTATTCAAAGGCGCTTGCCCCTCTCGGATACAAACTTACAAAAGATTTCCCCCAGTGGAAGGCCGCGGGATTTGTGTCCGGCGAAGGCAACACTGATTTTTGGCTCCACGCAGACGGAGCTAAACAGCCTACCCATATCGCATTTACAGCCACAAGCGAAGAAATGGCCAAAGAATTCTATGATGCCGCGATCAAAGCTGGTGGAAAGGACAACGGCGCACCCGGATACAGAACCGAATACGGCGCAGGATATTATGCGGCTTTCGTTTACGACCCAGACGGCCACAATATTGAGGCTATGTACTGGAACGATTCAAAAAAATAGATTCTATCTTTTAATTAAGAGCCGTACTATATCCGATATTATTCTTGCTGCACGGTCTACAAATCCCTCTACTTCAACGCGCAATCCTACGGCCACAGATGGTTTTACTGTAAATTCTTCTCCGGAATCAGAACGAATAACAAACGAGCCGTCCGGGTTCACTGATGTGATTGTTCCAGAAATATTTTCCTTTTGAGAGGGCTTGGATAGGTCGCGTAAAATCAGGGACTCAATACCTTGGGTATCCTCGTCATAAAGCCCGTATACGTTTATCTTGTCCCCTTTTGCAATTTTTCCGAATTCCATGGAATTTCGGTTTCGGTCTAATATCGAGGAATTCGCCTTGACCTCTATCGAATATTTCCGGAAAGAACCCGGCGGAAATTGCACGTCCATCATCATGCCAGACGATGCGGACATTCCCATAGGACAAGGCATGGATTTAGCTGGTCCGCTTCCCATCATGCCGTATTCGAAGCACGGATAGGAAAAATTCTGAACAGCAGTAATCGTGGCGGGGAGCGTCCCCGACGAAATATTTACAACTTCGAGGTTATTCAATTGAATGAATTTTCTTTCCTTTGGCTTCGAAATATTTCTCATTATCAAAGCATCAAGCGTGTTTGTGCTGGAGTCATAAAAGCCGTAAACGTTAATCCGGTTATTTACTTCGAAATCCGAAAAATTCGCGCGCGCGCGATTACGAAGAAGTAAAATTGTTTGAGGTGAAACTTTTATCGTATAGATAAAATCAGGACGGCCCATCATCGGGCAAGGAAACGAGACTCCACTAGACGAGTTTGGTGATTCAAATTTTATGCATGGATTCGGGTAATCGTAATTTGTAACCGCGCGGATTTCGCTTGTCGAGACGATTTCGGTAATTCGCAGATTATTAAACTGGACAATTTCATCTTGTCCATTATCGGGCGTAACCGTTGTTGGCGCCTGTGCAGCCGCGACGCCGAAAAATACAGCAAACAAAAATAAAACCGAGGCGGTAATCCTTCTATTCATATACTTATAAGACGCCTTACTAAGCTCTTTCTTTACATTATAATGGGTTTATTGTGCTCACGGGCTTTCCCACTATTTGACACCATGTTCTTTGAAATATATCGTGTATTCTTTATCCATCATCAAAATATGGTCCGCGAGCCAGTAGACGGAGTATCTGCCTATTTCCTCGGCAAGATTTCTTAAATCTACTTTGGGATCGGCTAACCGCTCAATGAAAATTAAGACCTTTTTCCGGTACCAATTATGAGTTTCTTTATGAAGCGCCCCTTGGTAATGCAGTTTATCAAAATAATTTTCTTCATTTTTAAAATGTTTTAACGCATAATCTCTTAACTTTTTCAATAGGACGGAAAGATCTTTCCTGCTAAATACTTCCTTTTCACGCGCGGCGAGAATTTCATTTGCTATCGCGAAAAATTTCTTATGCTGATCATCAATAGATGCGATCCCAACGCTATATTCCTCGTTCCATTCGAATTGCTTCATTCTTTATTTTATACCACACAAGATTCCCGGTAACAAACTTTAGAATGAAAATAGCCGCTACACTAGCAATTTAGGAATATTCATGATACAATCTGCAAATGAAATTGAAGGAAAAAGTTAAGGGCGCTTTGGACCAGAAATTTCAAACAGTTTTAAATACGCCAGCGGGCTTCGATTTTTATGTTGCAATTCACGATTTTGTAGAACACATTGAATCAAATGCGGCTCTTTTGCATAATCTTTTCTACCCGGCAAAAACCAGTCAGGAGCTGAAAATAGCCGTTAAGTACGGCCACCTGAAAAAAATTTACGAAGGCCTGGAAGACGCAAACACAGAAACAAATTCCGATCTGGGGCACGCGCGCTATATGGCTCTCGTGGAGTTAAATCAAATCCGAAACAACGAATTATCGGAAAGCAACTCGTTCTGGAAGAAACGTGAATCTTTCAGAAAATTGGCAAGCGAAATCTACGACAGGCTGAACTCGAACCCAGTGTAAGCACGAATATCACCTCCACTCTTTCGCGAAGTTCCATTTCAAACGCATTGTTGTGCCAAGCGTTAAGAGGACAAATCCAGCTTGGATAATCCAACCGAGAATTGGGATAATTCCAAGGAGAACTATTACCGCAACGCCTAATAGAATGCTTTTCCAATCAACGGAATAATTAGCATCTTTCATAATCCACTGTTTTAGCAAGCTTCCCAATATAACCGGCGACATAAAAACGGAGTAAATCATCATCAGAATAAAACTTAACAACCCAAAAATCCCGAGAGGAATTCCGATCACGGTAACAAAAAGGATTATAGAAATTATAGGAAGCACAATCAGGATTATTAATCCGCGACCAATTTCAAGAAGCGGTTTCGCGTGGGCATGGCGAACAATTTCTCCCGAATAACGCCTGAATAAAAGCCCAAAAACCAATGCCCCAAAAAGCAGCATCAGAAATCTAACCAACGCTGCCGCTACAGAAAATTCAGCAGTTCTTCCAATGGCTTTCCTTGGCGTATAGTTAATCGTCCCCCTCACAACTGACCCCTGCTCCATAACCGCCTGATTCGGCGAGCGATACTTCAAATTTCCATTAATAACCGCGCGTCCGCCGAGAATTAATTTGTCAGCATTTATTTCAACGTTTCCCTTAATGGGAGAATTTATATAAACTTCACCGCCGCCAATTTGAACATTTCCCTCAACCGGCGCATTAACCCGCACCACGCCGCCGCCAGCAATTAAATCCCCTCCTATCTTTGGACCTTCTATTTGAACTTGTCCCCCGCCTACAATGAGATCATCCCCTACTGCCGCCTGAATAAAAATAGAGCCTCCGCCTACACGAAGATCATCTCCGACATTCCCTAGTACAGTAATATTTCCGCCTCCAATCACAGCATCGCTACCAATATTACTGTTAACAAAAACATTGCCGCCGCCAGCATAAAGGTCTTCAGTCACATTTCCAGAAATATTAACTATTCCCCCGCCCGCATAAAGATCGTTATTTACCGTTTCGCCCGAGCGCACTTCTGTCTCCTTATTTGCCCTAATTTCGGCCCCAAAAAGCATAGCAGGCGCCAAAAACAAGGCCACTGACAAGCTTGTAATGAATAGTTTATTTCGTGTTTTATTCATATAAATATAATAACACTTTTTTCAAAACCTTCTTTTTGGGTGGTGAAAATATTTTTTTCTCTGATTACCTCTCGGCGCCGGTTTTCGCGCGCCTACATCGTCGGGATAATTTTGCCGCGGAGAGGAAGACGGAAGCTCAGGAAGTTTTGACGCTATAATATAAGTTTGAAGCAAGCGCTCTATATCCCGAACTTCTCTTTTTTGATCAGGCATAACGAATGAAATAGCCCGTCCCTCGGCGCCGGCGCGCCCGGTCCTCCCGATCCTATGCAGATAATCCTCGGGATTTTCCGGTATGTCGTAGTTAATTACAAGCTCAATCCCAGTTACGTCGATGCCTCTCGAAGCGATATCAGTCGCGACAAGAATTCTGTATTTTCCAGATTTAAATCCTTCAAGCGCTTCCCTTCTCTGCGCGAGGGAGCGCGCCGAATGAATCTCGGCAGCGGTGTGCCCCATCCTTTTTAATGAATGACAAATTTTTCTGGCTCCGTGCTTCGTGCGCGAAAATATTAAAATCGATCCGCGATATTCCAAAAGCAATTTTTCGAGAAGCGGAATTTTCTGTTCATTTTTTAACACAAAAAGTTCCTGTGCAACTTTTTCCGCCGCAGTCCCGGGGCGCGCGATTTCCACGCGGAAGGGAAGCCTCATATGCTCCGTTGCAATTTTTACAATACTGTCCGGCATTGTTGCGGAAAAAAGCATAGTTTGCCTGTTTTTGGAAAGCTTTGCTAAAATTTTTCTTATTTGCGGCAAAAATCCCATATCAAGCATGCGGTCCGCTTCGTCTAAAACCAGGATGGAAACATCGTGAAGCGAAAGCGTTCTCTGTTCCAGGTGGTCATTTATGCGCCCGGGAGTACCGATAATTATATGGGGACTTCTGCGGATCGCTTGCATTTGCATTTTCATTGATGCGCCTCCTATTAGCAGGGCGGTGCGCAAGCCAAGCGAACGGCCAAGCTGGTGCAAAGTCTCCTCCACCTGGTGCGCGAGCTCGCGCGTCGGCAAAATTACTAATCCTTGATTTTTAGCCTGCGCGATTTTCTGGATCATAGGAATTCCGAAGGCAAGAGTCTTGCCGGTGCCGGTTTGAGCGATGCCTATAATATCTTTTCCCTCGAGAGCGACCGGGATCGCTTTTTCTTGTATCGGCGTCGGCGCCACAAAATTCAAGCGGGTAATAATATCAAGAAGCCTGGGAGCGATGCCCAGGCCAAAAAAAGTAATTTGATTGATTTTACTATTCGGCATTAACTCTTACATTGTATACGAATTGGGTAAAAAAATCAAACTTTTTATATTCAGGCGCGGTTATAAATAGCATGAATAAATATTCTCTAAAAACAGTCGCGTTTGCCGAAGCGCTAGGCGTAACCTTATATGTAAGCACTTTCTCGCTTCTCGTGAACAATATTCCGCGATGGATCGGAGTTCAAGTTTCCCCAAACCCGATACTTTCCATAATTATTTTTCTCCTGACTTTTATAATCTCCGCTCTAATCTGCGGATCGATCGTTTTTCTCTATCCTATTCTTTTATTTTTCGACAACAAAAAAAGTGACGCCCTAAAAATCGTCTTATGGACGGCGATCTGGCTCGCAACCTTTCTCCCCGCCTTCGCGCTTTTTTTAATTATTAGATATTGAAAATTTCAATTAGGCATGCTAATCTATTTTCGAATTTAAAACTGAAGGGAGATTAAGAAAAAATGGAAAAACCTAATATCATAGTAGCCGAGTTCGCTTTTTTCAAGGTGATGAGTTATGGATACGCGTCAATATCAACTAAAGTAGAAAAAACTACGATTGAGGAACTGCCAGGTGCGAAAGCTATCACTTACACCCTGGGACGGTTTCGGATCAAAGACATCTACTTCGTAACGCCGTATTCGAACAAGAGCGCGGGGAGCACCGTAATCTGGCACGACGAAATCCCCATCTGGCAAATGAGCTACGGAGGTAGATATCCAAAAGAAGTCGTTCCGTTCCTCAAAGAATGTCTGCGAGAATCATACATCAAGAAAGAGTTCAACGGCGGCCGCGGGCCTAAGGCAAGATTATCAACGAATAAAGAGTACGTTTACGTGAACTCTTTTATCGGAAATTTTGCGAGCTTCTGCGGAAGGGAAGCGATTTATTCTACAGATAATGATCACGGCCCAGACCAGGAAATCGGTTACCACACTTTCAACGGCATGTCCCTTCTCTAATCAGCGGCAATCTAAAGCGTCCGCGCAATCGGCCCGACAAAATGTTTCATCTCGTCGGGCCTTTTAATTTTCCGAAACAACTTGGAAACTCGGTTTCCAAGTTACAAGCTACTCTTAGCTTTCGATTAGTAATCCTTCCATTTCCTTAAAAAGTTGCTTCCTTTCCAAAATATCTTTTAATGAGAGATTGGCAAATTCTTCGTATTCTTTAAAATTTTTAAATTGATCGAGAATAACTTCGCTATTAATTAAAACATTATTTTTATTTTTGTAATCGCATATACTCGACTTGGAAACTCGGTTTCCAAGTCGATGAGCTTTAGAATTTAAATTTACATATGCACTAAGATGCAAAAGATATTCGTTTGTATTAATATGTTTTGCTTTAAATTTGCCTTGAAATAATGATCCGCTTCTTTTGTATTTATTATTAAAAAATTTTGCATATCCCAAACCTAACTTGTGCATGAATTTTTCAATTCCCTTATTCTCTCGCTGTTTCAAAATCAAGTGATAGTGGTTTGGATTTAAACAATATGCAACCAAATTTACCAGGGGCATCTTTAGGGGCATCTTTTTTGATTTATTATTAAATGAGTTTTCGTAAATACTTCCTATGGGTTCGATAGTGTTAAATTCTTCTATCCCCTGCAAAAAACGGCCAAAATCATAATTATCTATAAATATGATTCTTTTGTCGACGCCTCGATTGTATACGTGGTAAAACTCCCCATTTGAAAATCCTTCTTTTCTCATATCAATAATTTAACACTTGGAAACCGAGTTTCCAAGTGTGGTAATTTGGCAGAAAATTTTATATCATTAATTTTATGGGGTTTCTTTCGGCACTTCTTTTTTATTTGGCTTTCTCTCTTTTTGGTCTTATCGGGTTTCCGATTATAAGCCGTCTAACCGCAAACCGGTTTTTGGCACTGGGTGCTTCGAAACTGACAGGTCTCGCCATTTTCAGCTATATAATATGGCTCCTCTCTTCCCTAAAAATCCTTGATTATCAAAATCGCGGAATAATTTTCGGATTATTTTTTATATTGATCTTCACGGGAGCTTTTTTTATGTGGAAATATCCCACCGAATCTTTTCAGGTAAAAAATAAAAATAATAAAAAGGATAAAAAAAATCGCGGGGCAAGGCGCGAATATCTGAAAGAAATTCTTATAATCGAGGGGATCTCTATCGCGATCTACCTCCTATATCTTCTTTTGAGAAGTTATAATCCGGGCGCAAACAATACGGAGCATTTTATGGATATGGCTTTTTTGAGCGCTTCGGGAAAAACACATTTCTTCCCCTTTATAGATCCTTGGTTCTCGGAAAAATTAGTTAACTACTATTATTACGGATCATATATCGTAAGCCTTTTATCAAATCTTTCCTTTTCTCCCTACGCGCTTTCATATAATTTTGCCCTTGGATTAATTTATGCCGAAAGTATTATTCTTTCGGGCGTTCTCGTTTATGCGATCACCGGCCTAAAAAGATTGGCTGCCCTCGCGTCATTTCTCGTAACATCCGCTGGAACTTTATTTTATGCCGCGTGCACTCTTAAGGGCGCTTTCGCGAATCCGGCAACCGTCTGCAGTTACGCATCTTCAACACGTTTATATACGCCTTCATACATTATCAATGAAATCCCCTCATATAGTTTTACAGTCGGAAATTTGCACGCGCATTTAATTGCTCTGCCATTTTTTCTTTTATTTCTAATTCTGCTATATAACGTTGCATTGCAAGATAAGCCACGGCTGCGTGATTTTTCATTAATCGCTCTAACACTTGCAGTTTCGGGAATGATTAATGCTTGGGATTTTATTACCGGCGCTTCCCTTTTAGGCGCTCTAATTTTATATAAATTATTTTCGAAAAAAGAAATTTTAAATATTGGAAAATGGCTCCTCGCAGGCGCCGCAACCCTTCTCGGATCCGCAATACTCGCCCTGCCCTACATTCTTCACTTCACAAGCCCTGTGCTGGGGCTCGGATTTGCTCCCGCGTACGTAAAACTTCATAACCTCTCGAACACTCAATACCCCACTCCATTTGCGGCAATATTGGGAATGTGGGGAATATTTATTATGGGAATTATTTTTTGGCTTTTGATAAAAAAGAAAAAGCCGGTAAATTTTTCTTTTTTGTTCGCGCTTGGCTTGGTTTCGTTTGGAATTCTAGTTGGCGTGGAATTATTTTTCATAAAAGATATTTATTCAATCGCGAATCCGCCGTATTTCCGCGCCAATACAACATTCAAATTCGGGTATCACGCCTGGACGATGTTCTCTATTTTATTTTCCATACTGATGGCGTCGTTTTTCCAATATTTCTTTTCTTGGCAAAAATATATTTCGTATCTTGCAAAAGCTTCATTAATAATTGCCCTCATCGCGGGCGCATTTTATCCTTATCAGGCAATCAACCAATATTATACAGGGCGCGATCCGCTTGATCTTGACGGTTCCGTTTGGATTAATAAAACTATGCCGGATGATTACCAAGCCATTCAATATATAAATAGAACGTTCAAAGATAGAGTTGTAATTGCGGAAGCAATCGGAGACAGTTATACGAATTATGCGCGTATAACGGCCTTTACAGGCATGATTACACCCATGGGCTGGAAATCCCACGAATGGACTTGGCGTTTTAACGGTAAAGATGCCGCAAACGCCCGGGTAGGCGAGCAAGTAGAAACAGGCTGGGGAGCCGTATCACTAGTGGCCGAGGATATCTCCATCCTATATCAAACAAGTGATGAATTAGCAGCTAAGAAAATCATCGAAAAATACGAAATAAAGTATTTATACATTGGAGGCCTCGAGCGGGAAGCATACCCAACCCTTAATGAAGAAAAATTTTTAAAACTAGGGAAAGTAGTCTTTGAATCCCGCGGAGCAAAGCTTTTTTCATTAAATTAAATCTTTCCAGACTTTCTTCCCTAATACGTCCTCTATATATGATGGTCATGGCTCCAAATTCGATGGAGAGCAGAATCCTTTTAAATAACGGGATTGAAATTCCAGTTTTGGGACTCGGCGTGTGGCAAATGTCCGAAGGGAAAGAAACCGAAGAAGCGGTTCTTTCGGCACTAAGAGCAAATTACCGCCTGATAGATACCGCGAAACTCTACAAAAACGAAATTAGTGTCGGAAAATCAATACGCGAAAGCCAAATCCCCAGAGAAGAAATTTTTGTGACAACAAAACTCTTGTCAGCTGATTTTTACCGCGTAGAAGCCGCGTTTGAAGAAAGCCTTTCAAAACTCGATTTAGGATACATTGATTTATATTTAATACATTGGCCGAGGCCAATAATGAAAAAAAGTATATGGCAAAAACTGGAAAAAATTTATGAGCAAAAAATGGTGAGGGCAATCGGGGTCTCAAACTATACCGTTTCAAATTTGAAAGACCTCCTTTCTTACGCAAACATACCCCCGGCAGTAAACCAGATAGAATTAAATCCCTTTTCATATGAAAAAGAACTGTTGGATTTCTGCCAAAAAAATAAAATCACCATCGAGGCATATAGTCCGTTAAACCGAGGGCGCAATTTAAATCATCCCTTACTGCAAAAAATTTCCCAGGAATACGGAAAAACACCCGCGCAAATATTGATACGCTGGGCGCTTGAGCACGAAACCATTCCTATTCCCAAGTCCTCCAATGAAAAAAGGATACGCGAAAACGCAGCCGTATTCGACTTCACCATCTCCCCCTCCGACATAGAAAGCCTAAACCGCTTAAGCGGAAAAAATTCCGTACGAGATATTTGAAATTGACATCGATAATGGCATAATTTCCATATGAAAATATACGTAAAAGCGAAGGCAGCAGCGCGGGAAAATAAAGTAGAAGAAATTGATTCTTCGCATTTTTCCGTTTGGGTAAAAGAGCCGCCGAAGGATGGAAAAGCTAATGCCGCAATTGCAAAAACACTTGCCCAATTTTTTAATGTTGCAACCTCAAACGTTAGACAACTTTCCGGCTTTACTTCAAAAAATAAAATTTTTGATATAAACTAAAGCCAAAATGAGCAAGAAATTTATATATTCGATAATTGCGCTAATCCTAATAATTTTAGCCGCTTTTATTGTATTGAAAAAAGAAATCCTTGCTCCAACGGAACCAATCTCCAAAAACGAAATCTCCAATAATGGCAGCGAAGAAAACAATTCCATAAAAGTAAAACTTTCAATAAATGGCGAGGAACCACGGGAAATTTCAGTGCCGAAGTCTTCAACTGTTTACAGAGCAATGGAAATTGCGGCGTCATCATCCATTATTTCCTTTAAATCGAAAACTTACGCGGGCCTCGGAAATTTCATTGACGAAATAAACGGGGTCAAAGGCAGTAATAATAAATTTTGGATTTATTATGTGAATGGAAAATCAGCGACGGTTGGCGCATCGCAATATGTCCTTTCTCCAGGCGACCTCGTTGAGTGGAAATTCGAAAACGCTAAATAAACAATAAATTTAAATGGCCTAGCGGTTCACTTGATCCGCTAGGCCGTGTTTAAGAACGAGTGCTTATTTGTGTCGAAAATTTCGAACCCTTTCTTCCCATGTTCTTTGACAAAAATCATGGCCGCATTCGCATGCCGCACCGCCAACATGGGGGAAATCCCGGGACCGGTAAGCGCTCCGCCGATGCTCACCGAATATGAAATAAGAAGTCCCTTCACCTCGTACTTCTCACTCCTCACGTGAATTGGATTTCGGAAAGTCTCAAGAATTCCCTCTCCGATTTTCCTTAGGATTTCTTGGTTAGCGGGGTTTGCCACTATTAAAATTGTGTCAGCTTTATCACCCCAGCGTCCAATGTCTTTCTCAATGCCATTCCCAACCCTGTAAACGGCATTCCTTATCCTATCTGCGGCGCACCTTAGGACGAGATCCCCTATAATCTCGCCATGTTTTTTGTTGATTTGCCCGAAATTGTCTCCGTCCAATATTATAACCGCCGTAATTTCCTTAGAATTGTTGAGATGATCAATTCTCTCAGTCGTGACTTCTTTCGTCAACAGGCCCGTAGTAAAATCCTTTTTATACGACTCAAGCCTTTTTCTATCCTCAACATGTTTATCCGCCTTCCTTAACATACTCAAAAAATCCAATAGCTCAATCGGCTTCTGGATAAAATAATCGTACCCAGCATTATCCGATCTATACCGCTTTCCGGATATATTACTGCTCCCGGTTATGCAAACCCTGACAATTGGAGGATCTACTATGTTCAGCATCATAAACCCAAGCTCGATACCACTAATGCCAGGCAATCTCCAATCTACGATAGCTATATCGTAGATATTCCGATTAATTTTTTCCAACGCCTCGTGGCCTTCATTAGCCGAATCTACTTCGTACCCAAGACTCCGGGCCCATCGGCAGTAGAGGCCTAAAATTCTTTCATTATCTTCTATAATGATGACTTTCTTCACTTTCTGTTCCATTGTCAATGAACCCCCTTTCGTCAAATTGGATCCATTGTACGAAAAGACGAAGTATATTGCAATTAAAAGATGCCGGAATCGCTTTTTCTCCTGTCTTTTAGCGTAACTAGTTGCCTTTTTCGGCGTTCCGTCAATGGCATAAAGACATAAAAAGTTGTTCCTACATTCTCTTCCGAAGAAAACCAGATCTTGCCGTTGCAAAATTCGATAATGGATTTTGTTATATAAAGTCCCAGGCCATTTCCATTCGGGTCCAAGTTGCGGGAATTTTCAGCTCTGAAAAATTTTTTAAAAACATTGTTTTGAACTTCGCTCGGAATGCCGCAACCCGTATCCCTAACTTTGATCAAAATATTTTGGTCTTTCCGCTCTACGGAAACTTCAACTTCGCCTCCCCGCAAAGTGTATTTTACAGCATTCGAAAATAAATTTTGTATGACAACGCGCACGAGATTGAAATCTGCTTGCATGACTGGGGTGTCTTTTGGATAGCGCTCTAAAATAGAAAGTTTCTTTTTGGCAATTACGACTTTTAAGTCCTCCTTGACTCCTTTAACTATTTTTACGATATCAATAGCCTTAGGTTCGGACTCAAATGTTCCAAGTTCGATGCGGGAAACGTTTAGAAGCCCCCCAACAAGGTCAATTAGTCTTTCGGTCGCATTTTTAATCTCTTTTAGATGCTCCCTTTGCTTCGGCGTCAATTTTTCCTTGCTGAAAAGGGTCGCATCTACATACCAGGAAAGCGTGGTTAATGGGGTTCGTAATTGGTGCGAAGCAATAGAGATAAATTCGCTTTTAACTCTCTCAATTTCTTTTTCCTTACTTATATCGCGAAGTGTATTAACCGCCCCGACAATTTTTCCATTTACAGAAATAGGCGAACAAGTAATCCCGACTGGGATCCTGTTGGTTTCGGAGCGCGCTAAAAAATAAGTGCTAGAAGATTTATCCTGAACACGCCCGTTCAATATATGGTAAAGAGGCCGCAGCCCCTCCGGTATCTGTTCTCCTTTTTCATTTTGCAAATTGATTTCGTAATAGCATTTTCCGACAATTTCTTCCGCTTTTTTGCCAATCATTGTTTCTGCTCTCGGATTGACGCGGATAATAATTCCTTTATCGTCCACAACCAAAATTCCGTCAGCCATGTTTTCAAGAATAACCTGATCTTTGGCGGCGCTGTGCAAGCTTTGTTCAATCGCCAATTCAAGTTCTTTCGTCCTATCCGCGATTTTGCCTTCCAGTTCCAATGTATATTGAGCAAGCTTTTCTTCGAGGCATTTTCTTTTTGTAATATCGTTATTTACTTCAATAATGGAAATTGCTTTTCCACTTTTATCCCTTTCTATAACCCATTTGGATTCGACGATAATTTTTTCCCCATCCTTTTTTACTCGCTCTAATTCCCCCTCCCAAATTCCATCCCTAAAAACTTTTTCGTAAACTCCATCGGTATGTAAGCCGTGGGTAGTTTTAAGAATATCACTGGTTTGTTTCCCAAGAATTTCTTCCTCTTTCCACCCGTACATATTTTCCGCACCCTTATTCCAAATAATCACCAGCCTATCGAGATCGCGCACTATAACAGCGCCATAAACAAGATTGATTACATTATTTTGTTCGCGCAGTTCTTCCGATTGCGCCGCTAATATTTTTTTTGCCACAGTCAGCTCTTCCTCCTTTTCAGAAAGGGCCTCCTGCATTTTTTCTTCACTCACCATAGACTTCAATGATAAAGGCTTAAAACCATAAATCAATCATTGACAATATTATATAAAATTTTAATAATTTATGTATGAAAAAGATTTGGATTATAGGAATAGCTCTAATAATAATTTTTATTGCAGGCGGCCTTTGGTACCAGTCCCAGCCAAGCCAGCTTGATGGTTTTGCAAAGTGCCTTGGCGAAAAAGGTGCCAAATTTTATGGCGCGTTTTGGTGCCCCCATTGTGCTAATCAAAAAAAGATATTCGGAAGAGCGGCAAAATATCTTCCATACACCGAATGCTCTTCTCCGGACAAACAAAGCCAGCTTCAAATATGCAACGATGCCAAAGTGCAGGGATACCCGACATGGGATTTCGCGGATGGGTCAAGGCTTAGCGGAGAGGTGCCCCTGAAAACTCTGTCTGAAAAAACCGGATGCCAATTACCGCAATAATAAAACTCCCCGCGAATCGCGGGGAGTTTTATTATTCAATTTTAATTAAGATTCAACCAGCACGGTTCACTTTTTGACCACGGGTCTGAACCGTATTTGTCGTAGAGATATAAAGCAAAGGCTTCATTCCCCGATTCGGAAAAGATATCATATCCGAGCTTTTTGGATTCGGCTTCCCAATATCGGCGGTTTATCTGATAACGGCCGATATCGCTTGTATCGAATTTCCCAATCAAGACTTTTCCATTTTCGTCGAAATGCCTGTCGTTAGACTCGCATTTCGCAATTCTTTTCATTACTTCTGGCAAAACTATATTAGTTTTTGCATGTACAGAATTGTTCGAAATGACGGCATTCTCGTAAATAAAAGTGCTCTGAGATTCAGAATCATATGGAGCCGTAGCTTCATGCCCGATTTGAGGGAATGAAAGCGCCAGTCCAACCAAAACCAAATATATGATAGGCATAAGTTAATATAAAATCCCGCATATTGCGGGAATTTATATCCTGAATATAGTATCAAATTAATATATATAAGTCAATAGCTTCTCAACAACAATTACACAAGTTATCCACAACATAAAAAATCCTTGAAAAATAAGGCTTTTTTATGCTAAAATATTATATGGCTAAATTAATTTTTGATATTGAAACTATTGGCGAAGATTTTGAGTCTCTCGACGAAACTTCCAAGGAAGCGCTTACCCGCTGGATAAAAAAAGATACCGATTCCAAGGAAGAATACGAAAAAGAGCTCCAATCCCTGAAAGAAGGGCTTGGATTTTCCCCCTTTACTGGACAAATAGTCGCGATTGGGGTACTGGATTACGAAAAAAATAAAGGAGTTGTTACGTACCAGGCGCCCGAAGAAGATATCAAGGAGTTTGAGGAAGAAAATATACGCTACAAGGCAATGAGTGAAAAAACTATGCTAGAAAATTTCTGGTCGGGAGCTTACAATTATAATGAATTCGTAACTTTCAACGGCCGTGGCTTTGACGTTCCATTCCTGATGATTCGATCGGCAATTCACAAAATAAAGCCGTCGAAAGATCTTATGTCGAATAGATATATTGGAAGCCAGAAATTCGGCGCTATTCACATCGATCTACAAGATCAGCTTACATTTTACGGATGCCTTAAGAGACGCGGAGGGCTTCACATTATGTCTAGAGCTTTTGGAATAAAAAGCCCGAAAGATCAAGGAATCAAGGGTGAGGACGTAGGACGCCTATTCAAGGAAAAAAAGTACACAGATATTGCCAAATACAACGCCGGGGATCTTTTTGCGACCAAAGAATTATATACGTACTGGAAAAATTATCTTTCCTTCTGAAAGGAAATTTATTCGTTCGCGTCTCATAATGACGGCAGAAAAAATTTTTAAGGAGGTGCATTTATGGGCAAACAAGCCAGTTTTTATGGGTTTGAAGGCCCGCTATTTTTGGCAAGCCTTAAAACCCTTCAAGATGTCTATTCGGAAAACTTCTGTAAAGCAACTATCATCGAGGGAGCAAAAAAAATCCCAGAATACCGCGCCGAAAAACATTCGGTAACGGATGACGGCTACGAGTGGTACGCGGGGATTTACTTCTCGCTCCCCGAAGGGGAAGTAGCAATACTGTTCCCATGGACCAAGCGGTTGAGCGAGCGGGAAATAAAATTATCGCGTCCGCTCGCCGTTTATAAGCGAGGAGTAGCTCCGGAAGAGGTAGTGGAGTCCATAATCAGCCGCCTTGATTCGGAAATTAAGGCAAACAGGGCAGCAGTGAAAGAGCGGCTGAAAGGAGTCTATCCTCCAAAGAAAGCATTCGATGACTCTTGGCTTTATGCTTGATAACATCTGCCACCAGAACAACGGGATCCCAATTATGGGGTCCCTTTTAATTTAGTAAGTTTTCTTTTTCTTGAGCGTCAATAATCGCTATAAGTTAATAATTAACAATATAACTATGAACAAAACTAAAAGCGGGGAAAATATAGGAATCCTCGGGGGGGGATTTGTGGGACAAGTCCTTAAAAAATATTGGCCCAAAGCAAAGATATTCGATATAAAGCCGGGGGAATGGGATAGGCCGGAAGATGTTTTGGGGCAAGACTATATTTTTTTATCCATAAATTTTGAGGACAACTGCGCAAGTTTCGAAAACAGAAAAATCATCGAAGACTATCTTGCAAAAGTTCCGGACGGAAAAACGATTATCATTAAATCAACTTTGATTCCCGGAACGACTGATTACTTCCAGAATAAATTCAAAAAATTAAACTTTTGCTACAATCCGGAATTTTTAACCGAAGCTACGGCTTGGGATGATTTTACAAATCCCACTTTCCAAATTCTCGGTTTGAATGCCGATTCCATGAGTATTTCCGATAAGCTCTTCTCCATGCTTCCAAAAGCGCAATACGAAACGCGCATGCTATCCACTGAGGCCGAAATCTTAAAACACGCAATGAATTCGTTCTTTGCAACAAAAGTAATATTTTTTAACCAGCTGTACGACGCGTGCCTTCAGTATTACGCGGATTATGAAAAAATAAGTAACATACTTACGGAACACCCGTGGATTGGCGACAGCCATTCAATCGTTTGGCATAAAGGATACCGCGGCTTTGGCGGGAAATGCCTTCCCAAAGATACAAAAGCATTCGCGAAAGTTTCCGGGTCATCCCTATTGAAAAGAGTTCTTGAAATAAACGAAGATCTCAAAAAAAATACATTCCGACTTGGCGATGTTTCCGAAAAATACCACTCTATTGAAATGTAGCATTCGGCAAAGTATCATTTAATAATGAAAAAGGTATTAATTATAGAAGACGAAGTACCTCTGCTGAAGATACTCACACAGGAACTTAGCAGTAAAACAACGAAGACCTATGGCGCATCTAATGGGAAAGAAGGCCTCGCCATTGCTTTTCGCGAACATCCGGATTTAATACTGCTCGATTTATTAATGCCTGAAATGGACGGCATAACCTTCTTAAAAAAATTAAGAGAAGATAAGTGGGGCAAAGGCGCTTCGGTTCTTATTTTGACAAATCTGGAAGGAGACGTGGAAAAAACTCTCACGGCGATAGAAAAAGGTGTATTTGAATTTTTAGTTAAAACCCGCTGGAGCCTACGGAATTTGAAAAAAATGGTTGAGTCAAAATTGTACGGGAAAAAACCGGTTTAGCTGGCCGGCTTTTTAATATCCCTCCAGTTTTTTTGATTTCTTGTGTTCGCGTATTTTCATGAGCGCCTTTGCTTCAATCTGCCGGATTCGTTCCCTCGTCACGCCGAATTCCTTTCCAACTTCTTCCAATGTATGGGAAATCCCGTCATCGAGCCCAAAACGCAAACGTAATATTTTCTGCTCCCTGGGCGCCAAATCATTTAATATTTCCTGAAATTGATCCTTTAAAAGCCTTCTGGCAGCCTCTTGCGATGGAGAAAGTATTTTTTCATCTTCTATAAAATCTCCGAGCAACGAATCTTCATCATCCTCCCCCACCGGCTGTTCAAGCGAAACGGTTTCCTGGGAAATTTTCTGGATATGCCTTATTTTTGCAACGTCTATATTCATTTCCGAAGCAATTTCCTCCGCCAAAGGCTCCCTTCCTAAATCCTGCGTCAGCCTGCGCACAACCTGCTGGTATTTTGAAATTGTTTCAATCATGTGAACTGGGATCCGGATGGTCCTCGCCTGGTCTGCAAGCGCCCTCGTAATAGCCTGCCTTATCCACCAAGTCGCGTAAGTTGAAAATTTAAAACCCTTGCGCCAATCGAATTTTTCCACGGCCCTGAAAAGACCTAAATTTCCTTCCTGTATCAGATCGAGAAGGGTCAAGTTGGGCGATCTTCCGACATATTTTTTTGCTATGGAAACGACAAGCCTTAGGTTCGCCTTAGCAAGCTTATTTTTCGCTTCCTGATCTCCTTTTTCAATTTTTTTTGCGAGTTCTTTTTCTTCATCCGCGCTAATCAATGATATTTTCCCAATCTCGCGAAGATACATCTGCACGGAGTCAGTGCTGAATTCAGCCGGCTCTTCTTCTTTTGTCTTGCCTTTTTCTTTGACCTCCAGCTTTTCTCCCTCCAATACATAAATACCCGTTTCTTCAAAGCGCCGATAAAGATCGTCCAAAAAAATAATATTATCCTCAATATGAGGAAAAAGATTTAGAATTTCCGCGTAAGTTACGAACCCCCTCCCCTTTCCTTTTTCGATCAGAGCATTAACCTTTGAATCCGTAAATTCGTCCGATTCTTTTGGCGCTCTTTTTTTTCTTGCCTGCGGTTTTTCTTTTTTTTGAACTTTTTTTATTTTTTTTGTTTTGGGTCTTGCCATAAACTATTTAATTTTTTTGAAACTTCTTGAAACTGGCTTACATATTCACCAAGTTTTGATTTCTCGCCGGATAACTCAATTTTTCTTATATTATTTGAAATTAATTCAAGCTTGGATTTAAGTGCCTCTCTTTCCAGTTCCGAAAGGAGGTTTTGAAACTCCTCATTTAAATTTTTTTTATCCCCGTATAACAATTCAGCTTCGAGTATAAGTTTCCCAATCTTAGTCTCAACTTCCTTAGACGGTTTGCCTCCGCTGATTATTGCATTTAAAAAAGGGAGATTTTGATCCGAAAAAAGGTCTTGAATTTCCTTAAAGTCGGGCGATAATTTCTCATCATTTAGAGATAATATGCCCATTATCCGCTCTTCAAGAAGTCCCCGGCGCGGCCTTACAACCCTCGCCTCAATACTTCCTTTTTCTTGAATTCCGCCCGAACGATTTTTAGAAATAGCCTTTTTTAGTTCCGCCCACAAAGGCTCCTCTTTAATTTCTAAAATTTTAGAAGTTTCCTGAATCCAATGGGCTTTCTCTATTTCATCGCCTAATCTAGCAATGTATGGCAAAACCGTTACCTGTGCCTCCCTTCTTAATTTATGAATATCGTCCGGGAATTTTTTCTTTAGCCCCTCAAGAAAAAAAGCTACTATGGGTTTCGCATTTTTCACGGCCTCGAGCCAAAGAGTGGCGTCGGCCCTAATAGTTTCCGCCGGATCCTTGCCGCTCGGAACTTCAACTATATTAACATTAAATCCCGCATCAATCGAGAGATCATGTGCGCGCTTATGCGCAGTCTCGCCCGCTACATCGGCGTCAAAAGCTAGAAGCAATCCAGTTGCCAAGCGTTTTATTAGCGCTAAATGGCCGACCCCGAGGGCAGTTCCAGAAGTTGCGACAACGTTCGTAACCCCCGCCTGATGCGACATAATTGCGTCCATTTGTCCCTCCACCAATATGCAGGAATTTTCTTTCCTGACGGAATTTTTTGCCCTGTCCCACAAATATAAGATTTTGGATTTGTCATAAAGAATTGTCTGGGGGCTATTTATATATTTTCCCTCGTTCGTTTCCTTATTAAAAATTCTTCCAGAAAACCCGACTATCCGCCCGGAGGGATCTGAAACCGGAAAAATAATCCTGCTCCTAAACCGGTCATAATATTTGTTTCTTTTTTCGGGATTTGTACTCTTGATAACTAGGCCCGCCTTTTCCGCCTCTTCCATCTTGTAGCCCTTTTTCGCTAAAAAACTTACTAAATTTTCCCATCCATCAGGAGCGAAGCCTAATTTAAAAGATTTAATACTCTCGTCTTTAAGGCCCCTTTCCTTCAAATACTTTTTAACCGGATTATTCACATGGAGTTGCTCTTCGTAATATAAAGCGGCATCCTGCATTAAATTCAGCAAGCGCTTCCTTTCGTTGGACAATCTCGGATCTTCCCTTTTTAAAATAACGCCCGCTCTTTGGGCCAATAATTCAAGCGCCTCCGGAAATTCTATCCCTTCAATCATAGAGACAAAACGGAAGATGTCGCCTCCGGCATTACATCCAAAACAATGCCAAATCTCCCTCGCTGGCGAGATGTAAAACGAGGGCGTCTTTTCATTATGAAAAGGACATACGGCTTTATAATTAACCCCTGCCTTAGAAAGCCTCAAATACGAACCCAGTAAATCTACAATATCAATCCTCTTTTTTATTTCCTCGATGGGGGACGCCATTTACTACCAAGGCCAAAAAACTAATACGAGGGCCATCGCAAATAGATTGACGAGTTGGTATCCGGCATTAATAAAATAAACCTTTGCCGTTTTCCCATCCCATAATATCTGCCCAAAAAGTGTTGTCGCTATAAATCCGAGCCAAATCCAGAAAGCAGTTTGAAACGCCCCGAAAAAATCCACTGCTACCAAAACTTTTATAAAATAAGCCAAAATATAAGCAGTTAAAATAGAGCCGATAAAAGACATAAAATAATATTTACCCATGCCGCGCTCCTGCTGTTTATTCATGTAATCCGGCGTGAACCCCATCCCTTCCATCCATGATTTTCCAAAAAGTTTTGGATTATACCAGACCATCCCCGCAATCATAGAAACGATAGCGGCAACCAAAACCGCCGTAAAATTAACATCAAATTGAGGCATAAAACCAGATTATCAAAAAAAAATGAAAAAAGCTATTGTGAGACCTTATTAACCTCAAGTTCTAAGGCCGCGTTTCTATACGCGCAAAAATCGCAGTCAGGGGAAGATTTTGGAATCTCGTCGGAAATTAAACATTTGTGCAAATTTTTTATTACTTCCGGAACCCATGCGTCGCTCCCTTTGTAGGGAATGATTTTAATATCAAACTCAAGCTTTCCATCAAACGCCTCTTTATCTGAGTCACCGTTTGCATAGACAAAATAACCAGTATCGGATACTTTAAAATTATTTTTTCTAAAAAGCCATTGATAAATCTCCATCTGCCTCTTATACCCGATCTGCCAATCCGCATCCAAATTTACTTCTCCTTCTTTAGAAGTAGCCTTGTAATCAACTATATAAAGCTCCCCTTTTTGATCATGCCAAACGTCATCAATGGCGCCGGTGATAACGAGATTAGCCCCCTGATCCAAATATTGAATTCCACCGCCTAAGGCATCGCGCCATTCATCTATTTTTTCATGCGGAAATGGAACCAAGTTTAATCCATAAGCCTTCATCAGCGGATGCGCAGTTTCATTTGCGCGGTGAATATCGAATTCTTTTTTTAAAAGTTTATCTACTGCAGAGTTTAAGCTAAATGGCATACCAGGCGGCTGCCCCACACCGAGGCGCCGATCAAAGTAAAAACATTTTGGACATTTTAGAAAAAGGTCTATCTTTGAACGGCTGATTTTATATGGAATCTCGGAATCCGGAATATATAAATTCCTCTTTCTCTTGGCGTTATAGAATTTGGACATAATTCAATTATAAACCTTTTTTTCTTTTCTTCTAGAAATTATTTGTTTTATTACCTCGATGAATTCCTTTGGCAAGTATTCCCCTTTGAGCATAAAGCGATCGGCGCCTAACTCTAGAACTTTTTCCCTTATTTCTGCATCGGAATAGCCCGAGAAAACAACCAATACGGCGTTTTTTGTTTTAGGATTTTCTTTAATTTCTTTTATTAAATCTAAACCGTTTTTTAACTCCGGCTTTCCATTATCGTCGGCCGGGAACATCAAATCGACAAGCAAAAGATCCGGTTTGAAATCTTCTTTTGCTAAAATTTCTCTAGCTTTTTTGAAGGTATTTACATTTTTAAAATCATAATTGCCACCTCCGTGCACCCAAAAAATATCTTTCAGGAAAAAAATCATGAATTCATCATCTTCTACGGAAAGCACTGTCTTTATTTTATCTGGAACTGTGTTCATTGTTACTTTCGCGCGAATGCGTTTCGTGGAGAAAGGCTGGCGGCCCGCCTAGCCGGCCAGAAGCCAGAAAGAATTCCGACCAATCCTGAGAGAACCATAATAAAAACCAGGAAACGCGTAGGATAAATAAATAAATCGAGGGGCTTCCCGCCCAACTGCCCGGCAAGAAAATTTAATGCGAAATTGAATAATTCGGCCGACCCAATTCCAACGATGATCCCTCCGGCACCGCCCATCAAACCCATAATCAGGGACTCCATTAGGAAAAGATTTCTTATATCCTGCGAAGTCGCGCCGATAGATTTCATAATACCGATTTCAAAAACACGCTCTAGGAACCCTATGACCATCGTGTTAAACATTCCGATCGCAGAAACCACAAGCGCGGTAACGCCAAAAACTCCAAGGACAATGGTAATAATGGACATTATATTTCTAGCCTGCCTGACCAAATCCAACTTTGCCGAAATTAGAAAACCTTTTTCCAGCATTTGATCTCTTAATTTTTCGACACTATTAATGTCTTTTGCTTTCACGAAAATTTTCTGGTAATAAGGCGGGGGCGAATCCAAAAGATAATCCGGTATCAGAATAAAAGGAGGGCTCAATTCATCATTTACAATCCCTTTAATTTTTATTGGATATGGAATCGATTTTGTATCTACTTCTGTGGAATCTTTTTTCTGGAAAAAGACGGAAATGTTTATTTCTTTCCCAATTGAAGTTTCATCTTCCGAAAGTCCCAAAAGTTTTAGAGTAGAAACCGAAACTACAACATCCTTATCTCCCTCGGATAAAATTTTTCCAAAATCCGGGGTTAATCCCGCCAAGCGAAAATAATTGGTCCTAATAAGCTTCATTATTATGTATGATGAGATCTCGCCGTATTTTGATTCGCCCGGAAATTCTCCAACAGGGCTTACTTCGGCGGCTTCAGGAAAGGAACTTACATTATCTATTTCTTCTCTATTGATCGTAAGATTTGTTTCATCGGGGTAATAGGCTTCGATACTTATCAAAGAATCCTCCGTAGAGGCAAGTTTACCGACTAATATGAATTGAAGCCCGTAACCGAGCGATACTAAAAAAAGCACAACACCGATCCCTACAGAAATACCTAAAATCGTTAAAACTGTTCTCAATGGCTTTACCCTAAAAACACGAAAAGACAATCTAAAAACATCCAAAAGGCTCAAACGATGGCTTGGCGCTTCTTTTGAAACAAACACGCTTTCTTCAAGTATTTTTCTTGGATCCATAAATTTATTTTTCCAGCAAATTTGCGAAACCTAAGCCGCCTTTTAATATATATTCCATTCTGTCGGCAATCTTGTGGCTGGTTCCTATTCTAAGGCCGACGCCCCCTTCATTTTTCGAAAGGTCTAAAACTTTCTGAAAACTTTCGGGAGTAATAATATTTCTAATTCTCTCTCCGATAACTTCACTAATTCTATCAATTTGAAGCGCTGAAAGATGGACTTTTATTCCTTCAAAAAGCCAGTCTTTGACTTTTTCTATTTCCGCTTCAAGAGGACGCTCGGGATTTTCTTCCAATTTTCTATAAATATTCCCAAGCTCTTCTTCTTCTTTAATAATCGTCTCTACCATTTGCGCAATTTTTTCGGCTTTTCTTTTCCATAGGCCCACCCCCCCTAAACGATATGGCCTATCCAAAACAGCCCGGAAAACTTCTTCATCTATTTTACCACCTAGACGCTGAGATAAATAAAATTCCATTCTTTTTAGTTCTGCGTGGGGGTAGCCGCGAAGTATTAAAGCGGAAAGAGATTTGGCGCGAATATCAATACCTGGAAGTTCCGGAAAAAGGTCCTGGTAGTAATAAGCTGTCCCAACTTTTTTCTTTTTTGGCGCTTCTTTTTCCCCTGTTTTAGTTATAGCGCCATCCGCAATATAGAAAACTTTTTTGACATCGCGAAGGCTCCAAGCCTCGTGGGTTACCATAATGATTGTCTTCCCGTCCTTTTCATTTAACTCCTTGAGCAGATTCAAGACGTTTATTGCGTTTTCGGAATCCAAATTTCCAATCGGCTCATCTGCAAGAATAATAGGCGGGTCATTCGCAAGCGCTCTTGCGATTCCGACCCTTTGCTGTTGTCCTCCGGAAATTTCAAAAGGAAAGCGGTTTTCGAGATGCGCTATATTAAGCCGCGAAAAAATCTCGTGCGCTCTTTCCGTGCGCTTGCTTGCAGAAATTCCAAGAAAAGCCATTGGAAGCGTAACATTGTCTATATTTTTAATTGAGGGGATTAAGTTAAAATTCTGAAAAATTATTCCTATCGCCATCTGTCTGTAAATTGCGATTTCCTTTTGCGAAAGTTCCATCAAATTCTGGCCAAGCGAGAAAATTTTGCCGGTATTGGGCTTCTCAACGCCCGCAATCGCGTAAAGTAACGTCGTTTTTCCGCATCCCGAAGGACCAAAAAAACTCATATATTCTCCGCGGCCAATTTCCAAACTTACATTTTTTATAGCGTGGACTTCCGACGGAAGTCCTTTGTCGTAGTAATAATCTACGTTTTCTAACTTTATTATCGGTTCCATTACTTTTTTATTGTCTCAGTTTTTTTAAGAAACCGAAAGAATCTTCAAGATTTCGAATTATTACATCGAGGACCGATTCAGCCGAGTTTGGTGTTAAAATTGTCCTGACGGGCGTTTTGGCCTCATTCTTGGCTTCATCGGCAGATGAGATCTGTATCCTGTAAACGGTTGAAGCTTTAAGCGAAGTGATAATTACGATGTGTTCCGTGCTAAATTCACTTTTTTGACCAGCACTATTTGCGAGCGCAGCATCCTTCAGAGTTGAAACTCCTTCTTCAAAATGTACAACGGAACTTGCGGGCTCATCAGTTTTCCACGAAATCACCGTCTGCAAGCGATCACTTCTTCCCGGAACAAGCGCGTTATCAATTTTAATTGATGAAATAACTGGCGCCTGGGTATCTTTTTTGGTCCTGATTTTCAACAAATCGGCTTCTGAAATACTATTTTTTCCGTCGTAACCAAAAGCTCTGATCTCATACGGCGTATCTGCCGTCAAATTTTCAAGCAGGATTGAATGGTTTTTTACTGAAACAGAATCCCCTGTCCTGGAAATTTTTCCTGAACTTAAATCTTTATACTCAAGATATGATGTAGTTTCAAAGGGCGTAACCCATCGGATCTCGACCTCCGTATTTCCTAACTTGGCAACTTCCGCTTTAAGCTTTGATGATTTAGTTATAAAAATTGCGTCTGAAGATTTCCTGATGACACCAGGCAGAGCGAAAGAGCTAACTTGAAAATGATAAGTTGTCGAGGGTGAAAGTCCCGAAAGTGAAATTTTATGATCTTTTGATTTTGTCTCGGTTTCGGTAACGCCAAGCGGGTAAGGATTTTCTTTTTCCTCATCGAAATCTTTTTCCGGCACGTATGAGACAGTGCTATATGCGGGGACATTTGTCCCCCATGTTACATTTGCACTGCTTTCGCTTACATCTGAAATTTTAATATCCGAAATATATGGCGGAACGAGGGAGGGCATCATGGATTCAATTATATTCTCAAGCTTTTCCTGAAGCTGTTCTGCATTCTCAAATTTAACCAAGTCATCAAGTTGTTCTGCTATATATGGCGTTTTGAAAATTTTATTTTCTGAACGCGTAGAATTGCCGTCAGCGTCGAGTACCTTAGCCTGCACACTATATTCCGTACCCATCTTAAGCCCGGATAGCGTAATTTCGTGAGACTTTTTATAGTCAGAATCTCCATTCGTACGTCCATACCCGGCATTCTCCCCGAAATTTGCGAAAGCGACCGTTGTTTCGTCCGTATCAACTAAAACTTTTGCGCTGAATGCTCCGATATCGGCAATTTCCATTTTTGAAATTTTTGGCGGAGTTGTGTCCTTGCTGCTTCCGCCCCCACCGCCTCCTCCTCCTGACGACGAACTTGAATTAACCGTAACGGTAGCCATATCCGTCGTGGTGACGGATCGTTCGGCCGAAGTTGAAGAATTCGACTGCGCGTCTCTTGATGTTACGCGATAATAATATGTTGTTTGCCTGCTAAGTCCCGTGAGTGTCGCGACATGCCCGATTGAAAGCGTCGAATCACGAGTTGTTGAAAAATTATAAGATCCGCTATTTAGTCCGTACTCAACCCAAGTATCCGCAAGTTCGTCGGTTTGCCAGGTAATTACAACAGAGCCATGAGAAATGACAGGCGTAGCTACCGAAGAAATCACAGGAGCTGTAAGATCTTGGGTCGTCTTGAAGCTATAATAAGATCCTCCATTTGTATCGGTAACCGTATTAGAACTATCATCGGTAGATTTTACATAGTAGTAATATGCAGTTCCCTCCGAAAGACCCGAGAGCGTTACCCGATGCTGATATATTCCGCCGGTGCTAGTAGCGACAAGAGTGGCGCTTCCCACCTCACTTACGCCGGAACCGCTTAAAAGATTTGCCGAATTAGTATGATAAACAACATAAGAATTCGCGCTTACATTTGTATTCCATGTGATCGTCGAACTATTATCATTAGCTGATTCCGTTGCAACATTTGAAATTGTTCCTCCCTGCGCCGTAGTAAAACTGTAACCAGCGCCGCCATTGTTATCAGTTGCCAAGTTATTAAGCACGTCTGTTGAACGGACTCTGTATAAATATGTTGTATTGGGAGTCAGACCAGTCAAAGTAACTGAATGGCTTGTGACATAGGCATCAGATGAACCAGTTGATCCAAACGCGGTGCTTGGGGATGCGGAATAGCCGACATTCGAATTTGAAAGCTCATCCGTAGTCCATGTTATTGTCGCCCAGGTAGCTTGGGGAGTTCCTGCGGAAACACTTGATATAGTCGGCGCCGTGACATCTGTGCCTCCCTGCCCGTCCGGCTTATCAGTAACGATGGAAGAATAATCTGAAATATCTCCATCGCTATCCGTAACCAGTACTTTGTAATAATAAGTTGTCGTGGACGCGACTGAAGTGTCGGTGTAAGAATTTGTATCCGCATCCGTAATCGTTGTTTTTAGGGAATAGGAAGAATTATCCGTCGAACGATAAACTTTATAATTAGTGAAGGCTGCGGAGGTGGTCGCCGAATAAACAGTCCAAGCGATGAAAAGCCTATATTCGGATGAGCCAACATTGGAAACATCTTTGATATCCAAATTCGATGGGGCTGCAGGCGCAACAAGCGAACCGCTTGTTACATTTCCATAAGTATCTCTTGTTTGTAAATAAATTTTTTCTGGAGACGTTGAGCCCGTAGGAGCCCACGCAAAGGAAGTATTCGTCGCTGTTCCGCCAACACTTCTCCATGATCCGCTGACGCTATTCACTCCGTCCGCGGAAAGATCGCTATTGTTTGAAATTTTATATTCAATGTTAGTGTTATCCGAAGTATTCAAAGAAACGAAATTAGAAGTTGAATCAAAAGTAAAGCTGGTGAGGGTCGGCACTGCCGCGTCCAAAGCAAAAGATGCGCTTGTCGCACTTGTTGTATTGTTCGCGGCTTCATTATCATTTGCAGTCACGCGAATTTGCGCGGTTGCGGAATAATTTCCTGATATTTGCGAAATCGCGTCCCAATAAGCTGTATATTCAGTATACGTAGTTCCATCGACAGCTTTATTTGTGACAGCGCCCGAAGAAAGATAAGCTTCGCCCACAGCCACCCATCCCCCGCCAATATTGTATTCAAACGAAGGAGTGATATATCCCGGATTTGTTGTACCCGAAGAAGTGTCAGTATCGCGAACGCTGTATTGGATCTGCACTTTGCCCCAATTGGCATCCGCTGAATCTGATATTTGTGAAACCAAAACTCCATTTGTTCCAAAAGTAGTATCAAATCCAGGGGCGGCATTTACAACATACGTAACCGTAACCGAGCTAAGAGTTGGCGTATTTGCGCCAGTCGAAGTTAATGTAACTTTATATTGTAACCACCTATCGCCTGAACCGTCTTTCATCCCAGCCGGAATTGCTGACGCCGTACAAGTTACGGTTCCAGAAGATTTCGTGCAATTTGATGTCGCATTCGTAAAATCCGTCCAAGACGAACCCGATAAATCGCTCGAAGCCGCGGTTCTTAAAGATACGGTTACGGTTGTTCCGGAAGGCAAAGAAGAATCTTCAACCCAGCTTATCCCGCCAAGAACATTCGCCGCATCCGCGGCATCGTATGCGGAAGAAGTTAAAGTAGCTGATGACGCATAAATATTGTAGCCGATTGTTACATCCTCAAGAGTCGGAGTAACCGAAGTGTCAGATGTTGAAAGTGAAGCCTGATACTGGATGTATTGATGGCCGTTTGTAACGCATCCGCCAGTTGAAAGCGCCCCGCCTGAAGTAATTGCCGTGCAACTTCCCCAATCTGTTGCATCAATTAAATCTCCATCCGCATCTGAACGAGCTTTTATTGTAATCGTCCCCGTACCACCGGCTGTCCAGGAAAGATTACCCCAGCTCGAATTTCCACCGATATTAATCGCTCCAGTAATATATGTTCCTGATGAATTATATGCGGAATATTCATAAGTAAATTTTATATTGCCGTTCGTTTTATCCATATAAGAAATTCTGCCAAGGTCAGAACCTAAAGCGATAGACGGGTATTGCCCTATGTTCCCCGTGGATTCGATTGTCGCAGCACTTTTTGTGGAACAAGCCGCATTTGTGCATTTAATAAATTCCAAATCTAAACCTACTGCATCAAAATACGCAATGCGGGCAAAACCATCAGACGCTCTCGATACTGAAGTCATATTTCCCACCCCGGCCGAAGCGACGACCGTTATGTTTTTTGTAGAGCAGCTTGCGTTAGTGCATTGTGCAAATTTAACCCGGCCATAAGTGCTGTCATCATAAGAAATCATTGCGTAATCGCTTGCATCTAAAACAAGGGAAGAATATTTCCCAACATTTCCGTCGGTATCTACCATGGTTATCGTACTCGTTGAGCAGGCAGCATCGGAACATTGCGCAAATTCAAGTTCTGCGCCAGTTGCGTCATAATACGAAATCCTTCCATAGCCATCAGACCCAAGTTTAAGAGATGTATATCTGCCTATGGTTTCCGTTGCTACGACAGTTGAAATATTGCTTGTCGAACAAGCATCATTTGTACATTGAACAAATTTAAGATCTCCGTTTGTAACATCGTTATATGAAATTCGCGCATATCCATCAGACGCCATTGCAATCGAAGTGTATTGACCGACATCGCCAGTCGAATCGACGGTTGTAATATTGCTGGTCGAACAAGCCGCATTCGTGCATTGAATAAATTTAAGATCTGCATTTGTCGCATCATAATATGCAATGCGCGCAAAACCGTCAGACCCGAGAGCAATAGAAGGATAATTACCGACATCCCCGGTGGAATCAAGAGTTCTGGAATTATTTGTCGAGCATGAAGTATTAGTGCATTGAATAAATTTTAAGTCATTGGAACCGCCATAATAATAATGCGCGATTCTTGCAAATCCATCGGACCCAATGGCTACCGAACTCTGCGCCGACTCATTAGCGAAAGCAACAGAGGCAACGCTTCCGCTCGACCAAGAAGTACCCGAAGAAGAAAGTTGAACTTTTGCAGAATCTCCAGTGCCCGAAACTTCTGTCGTAGAAAAAGATGCGCCAGACAAATTAAATCCCGTCATGCCGGATCCATCATTCGTCTGAACGGTTGATGATGCAGTTGTTCCTAACTGCAAGTCAGCTCCAGAATTTGCCAAAGTCACACTTGCGTCTTTTTCGCTGTAATCAGTCCAACCGGATTGATTTGAGGCGTGCGAAGCAGTATTAGCGGTCCCGTCACCAGACCAAGTTATTTGTGTAAAAGTATAAGTTGCACCGTTAACTTTATTCGCAGGATAAAAATATCCCATCATCAAAAAAATCAAAAAAACAGCAAGGGCCTGTTTAAAAAAAAGTCTTATACTTTGATGCTTAAAAAAATTGAACATCACACATTAATTTTACCTTGAATTCTGATAAATTTCGATATTTTTTCTCAATAAAACTATAATTTATTTTTTATAATTTTTTCCGCTGTTTTATCGCGAACATTGATATGATATACAAAGATATACAAATTATTACAATATTTTTTCGTGGAAATTAGCTAAATTATCAATGTTTATTAAAAAAATATGGGGATAATATTTAAAATAAGCGGAGGTAAACATAAAAATAAGGCATTTCACTTATCCCCATTTCTCCGTGATTCTTATCGAGAGAACTCGTCATATACAGATAGGCAACCTCATTATATAAAGGTCGGGGGTGTTTTATCAGTTAAATTAATATATAAAAAAATGTTCAAAAAAATTGCTTACGCAACTGCGAGCGCGTTATTGGTTGCATCCCCTGTAATGGTGCCATTGGCATCTGCTGATGGTATCTCCTCGAGTTCGTCATTAGGAACAGCGGCCGTATTAAGCGAGATCGATAATAGACAGTCCGTGTCAAGCCTCGGAAATCTATTTGTTTTGGATCGCCTATTTGGCGGGGGAACAAGCGTACTGGGAGGAGGAGGCATATTCGGAGGTAACCGCACTAACCTAGGCGATCTGTTTATCCTGGATCAGCTCTTTGGAGGCGGTAGTGTAATTGGTGATGGCGGCATTTTCGGAGGTGGAATCGGAACCAGCAATTCACTTGGGGACCTATTTGTTCTTGACAGGCTTTTCGGTGGCAGCAACGATGGCATCTTCGGACGCGGCCAAACAAACTTAGGCAACCTATTTATCCTGGATCAGCTCTTTAGTAGATAAACATCCGCTGAAACACACAAAAAGGCGGGCTTTTGCCCGCCTTTTTGTGTGTTATGTGTGTATTAATTTATTTTCTTTTACTTATAAGCATCCTCAATAACGAATCGCGGTCAAGACTTTTTAACTGCGTCCTCAACTCCTCTAGGCGCGAAAGTTGAGAAACGCTCGGCACATTGTTTGGTTTTGCAACTTTATCCGGAGAAATTACTACGGCGGAGATTCCTTCGGAATTCAATTTTTTTACTATATCATCTACGTGCGCCGCGCCGAATTGGATTATTCCTGAAGTTTTATTTTTTTTCCGAAGAATGTCGGCAAAGTTTTCCGCGGCTTCATTGCTTCTTTTTACAGAAACAATCTGTTGAATCTGGCCTTCGGTTTCCCGAAGCATTTCCTTGGCTTCGACTGGCGACAAAGACATATAAGGATTATCGGCACGGGAAGGAACTTTTTTCTCTTTAGCGCTAACGGGCTTTGCAACAAGTGCTTCTAAATTTTGAAGCATATTTTTAGTTATGCTGCTCGCCCCATCAACGCGAACCCCTATTGTCTGTAAGTCTCTTTTCATCCTCCCCTCCTTCCCCATTGGAAGCAGACTGAATATTTGCCCTATTTTGGATGTATTTTGTCCTTGGCTTACACGATCCTGCAAGTACACATATTTACGGACAATCTCGGTCGCTTCTTCCCGCGTCCCTGGATTTTCAAGGCCGTAAATATTAATTGGGTATCCTTCCGCGCTCAATTTATAAGGAGCTCCCTTTAGCCAGATTTCGCGGTCAATGCCGTCTATAAAGGATGCCACGCGGGAATTAAAGGCAGGTCTCGCATATTCAGGGATTTTTCTGGAAAGCTCGTTCGCTTCCTTTTGGAACGCGTCCTTGTTCTTCATTTTTTTTGCAAGATCGTCAATCTTTGGAGAAATTAAATCGTCTTTCAGTTCTCCTTCGACAGCGACGACATTAACATCGAAGTTTTTTCGCAATGACTTTATGATGCCGTAAATTTCGCGCTGTGCGGCTTCGGCATCGTTATTACCAGGATTGGAAGAATCAAGCGATGGATCCTTGTGGATTTGCGGTATTACATATGCCACTGCCCAAGGATTTGCGACTTCGTGATAGGCAACGCCGCTGACGCCAGAAATATTAGCGTACTTCCGCTGTGATGATTCGGAAAAAGCATCAACGGATGAATAAGAATCTAGATTATAATTTACTCGACCAAACCATGAAGTTTTCTCGAATGTTACAAGTGAACCAGAGGCTATTAATACAAAGAACAAAACAAGACAAGCTAAATATCTTTGGATTTGCATTTCTCTTCAATGAGTTATTTTCAATTGATAACGACAGTGTTCGCAAACCTCCCTGCAAACATACCGTGATGCTAAGCGAGAGAAAAAATCATGTCAAACAAGTTATCCTCTGGACAGGAAATTATATTTATTTTTTATTCATGACAAATAAGAAATTATTACGCGATACATTTGAAAAATATGCCGGTGCTATATACCGTTTTTGTTATGTGCGCATAAGGTCAAAAGAAGTCGCGGAGGAAATAGTTCAGGAAACATTTATTCGATTTTGGAAATACATGGAAAGTGGAAATGAGGTTTATAATATAAAAAGCTTTCTGTACCGAATATCAAACAACTTAATTATTGATTATTCAAGAAAACGAAATGCCCGATGGCGCAAGGAAGAGAGTTTGGAAAACCTAATTGAAAGAAATCAGAAATTTGAACCGTCATATTCTGGAGGGGAAAAAATCGAAGAAGACGTCCTCTTCAGGCAAGTAATGGATAATATTAAAAAATTGCCTCGCGAGTACCAGGAAATACTGATACTTCGCTACGTCGAGGGGCTAGCACCAAAAGAAATTGCTGAAATAAAAAATACAAAACCGCATAACGTCTCCATGAAAATAAACAGAGCAACCAAAGCACTTAGAGAACTCAAATGAGCATATTAAGGCTTCTTATAAATTTTAGAAAAAAAATTTTTCTCCCTAAGGAAAGAAAAAATTTTATATTTGAAAATATTGAACAAAAAATCCAAAACAGCCCCGACAGCCCGCCTGGCAGAAAAATTGAAAATTTAAACTTGGACTTAAAAGAGAAAGTTGAGACCGCCAATTAAGGGCATTGGGTTTCGCGGACTTGATGGTCAATAACAACTCTCTTGTTTACGCGTTGAATACTGACTACGTCAAATGGAGCGGTAAGGGCTTGAGTAACCACACACCTTGGGCCGGGAACAGTTTCCCTTATCATTACTCTCAAGAAAGATAATGTTTCTTCGACATTTGTTATTTGGATATCAAAGCCTCCTGTTGCCCTGGTCCCCTGAAAAACTGCGAGCACTATTTCGTTATTGAAATTAACGGCAGGTAGAGATGAAGTGGCCATGCTGATTCCATTTCTTAATTGGTCATATTCGCCCTGGCTCCTCACGACAACAACCCCTCGGGAAAAATTTGCCCCGCTTATTCCATGAAAAAGATTTCTGATCTGAAGGGTGGAAGTTGCTGTTCCCCCTCCTGCGAACGATGCAAACTGCCCGCGAATTTCTCCCGCGGGATGTGAAACCGTATGTACATTCGCGTAAATAATTCCATTTCTTATTGCGTTAAACAAGGTGGACATATTTGTTACAGGAGTAGAACACGTCGCGCCCTCAGGAAGAATATTGTCATCATTTAGAGTAAAGCTTGAAATTGTTCCATTAACATCAAAACCTCCCGGAATTTTCCCAAATAGAAAAACTATGACCGGCCCGTTTTGCCCTGACGCCGCGCAGTGAAGGTGCGCTTCGGCAACATTTATTCCGTTAAACACATCGAGCCTGAAAGCCGCCGCCGTATGTGTTGGATTGAAGCTCAATATCAACCTTCCAGAGGTATTCGTGCTTACGGGGGGAACTTCGTCGCTCCCGCGAAGATTAACCGATAAAATATCAGGATTTGCCCGCCCAAAAATACCCCCATCAAAAAGCCTTCCGAAAATTGATCCAAATCCTCCATCAAATATTGCCGCAGACGAAACCAGCGGGACAGAAATAATCAGTCCAATTATTAAGATGTCTTTAACTCTTGCGGATTTCATATTTTACTATGACGGGCTAGCCAGTCTTTAATCACAATATTCCTTGAATTATTTAGCGGAATTGGCGATTTGATTAAGAATCCCGATGAGTTGACTAAAAGTATCATTGAATGTAGCCCCTCCTTCCCATCTTGCTTTTATGCCCATTAATATTTGTTCCAGGTTTGCATTTTGCATATCTGCTTGCGGCATAGAGGAACTGATTCGCATAAAAGAGTTCCTTAACTCATTCGCGATTCGAGATACGTCCGCATCAATATTTCCAGTCGGCGTAGTTGTTGAACTGCTTCCGCCAGTACTTAAGAGGCGTTGGCGAGTCATTGGGCCAACATAACCCGTTGAGGGAACGCCGAGCCTTTTCTGCATCTCCATTACAGCCGCCTTAGTAAGCGGTCCGAAGTAAGATGTATCCAAACCGGCGCCAAGAAGACTGTTTTGAATCAAAAATCTCTGCAAGGCGCGGACATCTTCACCGGATAATCCTTCATATAAATCGCGCTGCAAAACAAACGTGGACGATTGGGCATTAGCAATCTGCCCAAAATTGCCGGCGGCAAAAGCCACCGCAAAAACGACAAACAAAGTTGTTAGTAAATATTTTTTCATAATTAAGAAGACGGTCAGAGATAAATTTCTGTCACGACGAAATATTAAAACACAAACTTTAATTTTTTTCGATAATCTTCTTCTCCAAAAATTCTTATAAAGTAAGAAGCTTTGGGGAAGTCTGGAGAAGTTAGGTCGGACCTAACTTCTCCAGATTCAAATTTTTCCCGCGTCAGATGGACGGCGGGAGGGATGCTTGCATTGAATTCATCATAGATGCGAAGGTCGTGAAAAGCGCGATCAAGGCAGACTCGAATGCGCTAAAGACCGTCCACATTAAGATGAATTTCAAGGCAAAGATAGCAAGCAAAAAACCTATGGCTCGGAGAATTTTCATGGTTCTCCAAATTTTTTTCGAGAGGGAGCTTATGGCACCTCTCGACATAGGTGCTTACTTGCTAATCGCAAGCCTTCCCTCATTTCCAGAAACACAATAAAGCGCGCGTCCAGAAAAGAAGGAAGGCTTACATTTGAATAAAAAGAACTTTCCAAACCTGCCGTATTATACACCGGTTCAATAAAAAAATCAAGGCCTTATAAAAAGCCTTGAAAAATTGGAAATTTCTATTGGCGG
>JACOXM010000008.1 GCA_016176285.1 Candidatus Giovannonibacteria bacterium
CAGCTCATTAAAAAGTAACTCGCATCATGGCTGGCAATTCTACATTGCGGGCCTTTTAATTTTCTGATACACTGTTTAGTAAATTTGTTCGCAAGGAGGAGAAATGGCAAAGAGAGTTCTTGAGACATTCGTTTCGAAGGGAAAATATGAGGACAGAACCGACAGCACGATATTTGTTGGTTGTTCCATGGGGAGCTGCGGTCCTCATAACGAGCGATTTCTTAAATGGCGTGGATGCAAGCTCGCTGATAGGATTCTCGTCCCGGGATCTGTGGGATCCTTTGTGAAGGACCCTAACCGTTACGAAGACATTCGATTTCTGTCGAAAGCTCATGACGTAAAGTTGATTTTAGCCATCCAACACTTAAGGTGTGCCTTTTATCTGGATGAAAACAACCAACTTCCGGTGGAAATTTACGAAAGACAAATGAAAGACATGGGGATATGGACCCAGGAGGTGAAACTAATTAATCCCCATACAGATATCGAACTCTATTACCAGGAGCCGAACCAGGATGAGCGGCTGGCTTTCAGGCCGCTGTATCGCTGATGATCCCAGCGGGGTGTGCAAGTTGCATACCCCTTTTTAATTAGCAGTCTTGACGGGGGAGTGCTAAAAAACTATAATGGCTTTATGCAAAAATTGGGCGCCAGGGAAGAGAACATTCTGGACTATCTGATACGTGATTATATAAGGACGGCTTCTCCCGTTTCGTCCGGGAAGATATTCGGATCTGGGCTTTTCCGTTTGAGCTGATGGTGAGGGTTACCTCGAACAGCCTTACACATCTTCCGGTCGCGTTCCCACGGACAAGGCCTACAGGTATTTTGTCGATAATTTAATGTCGCATAAAGTTCCGTCAAAAAAAGAAAGGACCGTTGTCAGCGAAATAATGAAGGATATGAAAGAGCGGCACGAGATAATTTTTGAAGATTTTGTTAAAACACTCTCGGAGGAGCTCGGTCTTTTTACGGGCATCGCAAATTTTTCGGGCAATCCTAAAATTGAAGGATTCGGGCTCGAGAGGGTTTTTAGTGAGCCGGAATTTGACGACCACGGCTTAACGGTTGAGTTCTCAAGACTTATTGATAATTTAGAAGGAGTTGCCAGAAATTTACTAGAAGAGTCCTCGGATGCGAGGCCGGAAATATTTATTGGAAAGGAAAGTTCTCCAGAATATGTCAAAGAATTCAGCGCGGTTGCGATTAAATTTCTTGATGAAGATTTGGGCGAGAGCGTAATTTTTTCGCTTGGCCCGAAGAGGATGAATTACGAAAAAACTTATTCGGTTTATTCATTAATAAATAACGAGATAAAAGAAGTGATAGAATAAAATATGCAAGATGAAAACGAAGAAATAGAGATAGAGGAAGAAATTATAGAAGAAGAGGGGCTGAAAGATAAGATGAAAAAGCTGCGGGACGACCTTAAAACTTGCCGCAAGGAAAGAGAAGAATATCTTGCGGGCTGGCAGAGGGCGAAAGCTGATTTCATAAACGCCAGAAAAGAGGAGGAGAAGGCTCGCGAAGGATTTATAAAATTTTCCCAAGCCGAAATTATCTTATCCCTCCTGCCCGTTCTCGACTCCCTGGAAATGGCGCTCCTGCACGGGGTATCCGGCTTAAAGGAGATACATCAGCAATTTTATGAAATATTAAAGCAAAAGGGAGCCGTGCCGATGGAAGCGATTGGAAAAAAATTTAATCCAACGGAGCATGAAGCGATATCGCAGGAAGAAGTTTTGGACCCAGATAAGGACGATGTTGTGATAGATGATTTGCAGAAGGGATGGTATCTCCACGAAAAAGTATTAAGGCCTGCAAAAGTTAAAGTCGGACATTATAAAAATAAAGAATAAAAAATTAAAATAACATGCCAAAAATATTAGGAATAGATTTAGGAACAACTAACTCCGCGATGGCGGTGGTTGAGGGGGGCGAGGCGCGCATCCTTGAAAACGAAGAGGGGGTAAGGACTACCCCTTCGATGGTTGCAATTTCGAAAGCGGGCGACCGGGTAACGGGATTGCTCGCGAAGAGGCAGGCCGTTACAAATCCCGAAAACACTATTTATTCCATAAAGCGCTTGATCGGAAGGAAATTCAGCGATCCGGAAGTTGCGAGGGATATTAAATGGATGCCTTTTAAAATGCGGGAATCCGCAAACGGCGGGGTTGAGATAAAAATGGCGGATAAATGGCAAAGGCCCGAAGAAATATCCGCAATGGTTTTGCAAAAAATGAAACGGGATGCGGAAGCGAAGTTGGGAGAAAAAATTACCGAAGCGGTTATTACCGTCCCGGCTTATTTCGACGATTCGCAAAGGGCCGCAACAAAGGCGGCTGGAGAAATCGCGGGATTTAGCGTAAAAAGAATCTTGCCGGAGCCGACTGCGGCTGCGCTTGCGTACGGGATTAATAAAAAAAAGGATGAAAAAGTTGTTGTATATGATTTCGGCGGGGGGACTTTCGATATTTCCGTTCTTGAAATAAGCGCGGATACGGTTGAAGTGCGCGCGATCGGCGGAGATACGCATTTGGGAGGAGATGATTTGGACCAGATTCTAATCAATCACCTCGTGAATGAATTCAAGAAGTCGGATGGAATAGATTTGTCCAAGGATTCCTTGGCGCTACAACGCTTGAAGGAAGCTGCGGAAAAGGCCAAGCACGAATTATCTACAACGATTGAAACCGAAATAAACATCCCATTCATTACGGCGAATGCCTCCGGCCCGAAACATTTTCTAATAAAACTTTCCAGGGCGAAGTTAGAAGATTTAGTGGGGTCGCTGATAACTCGTTCAATCGAACTTACAAGGGAGACCGTTACCGCGTCTTCTCCGAAGGGGGCGGGATTTAAGCTAAATGAAATTGACGAAGTTATTTTGGTTGGCGGGCAGACAAGAATGCCCATGATTCAGGAGGAGGTTAAAAAACTTTTTGGAAAGGAGCCGAACAAGTCCATTAACCCGGACGAAGTCGTGGCTATCGGAGCGGCCGTGCAGGCGGGAATTTTACAGGGAGATGTGAAGGATGTTTTGCTTCTCGATGTGACGCCTCTTTCTCTTGGAATAGAAACTTTGGGAGGAGTTTTCACGAAAATAATAGAAAAAAATACCACGATACCGGTATCAAAAAGCCAGGTTTTTTCCACTGCCGCGGATAATCAAACTTCGGTGGAAATACATGTGCTGCAGGGAGAGCGTGAAATGGCGCAGTTTAATAAAACACTTGGAAGGTTTATTCTTGATGGAATTCCTCCGTCTCCGCGGGGAATGCCGCAGGTTGAAGTTTCCTTTGACATAGATGCCAATGGAATCTTAAATGTAAAAGCCAAAGACAAGGCGTCTAATAAGGAGCAGTCCGTAAGGATTGAATCTTCCACGGGCTTATCAAAAGAAGATATTGAAAAAATGAAGAAGGACGCGGAAATGCATAGCGCGGAAGATCACAAGAGGCGAGAAGAAATTGAAATAAAAAATCAAGCTGATGCCGCAATTTACGCGGCGGAAAAAGCATTGCGGGATTCCGGAGATAAAGTTCCTGCCGATGTTAAAACCCAAATTGAATTAAGGATTAATGAATTAAAAAACGTAAAAGAAGGTACGGATGTAAATGAAATCAAGAAAAAAATGGAAGAACTTTCGCACGACCTTACAAAAATAGGGGAGGCACTTTACAGACAAAAGGATCAGGGCGCAACTAATAACCCTGCCAACCAGGGGAGAGACGCGGAATTCGAAGATATAAAAAAAGAAGATAAAGATAAACCGGAGGGAGAAAAATAATTCCGATGCCGAAGCTCCCGCAACTGATATTCGCCGGACTCGCCGCTATTAGCGAAGCCGTTTTCTGGTATTTGACGGGTGCCGCTTCGGCATCGGAATTCGGCACCATTCAATTTTTAGCCGGAATAAGCCTCATGACATTTTTTGTTTTTATTGGGCTTTCCTTTCTTTTTTCGAGTGTCTCGTGGATCCTTTTTGCGGTATTTGCGGGAGCCTTGCCGATTTTGTTTTCTCTCGATGACGTTTCTACATCCATCGGAATTATTATTATTCTTTCCGTTCTCTCGCTTATTCCCGCGTGGCTTATAAAAAGAGAAATAGGAATAAGGCGAAATTTCTCCGTATGGTATAACTTATATCGGGGCTTTCCGCTTTTTTTAACCTTACTTTCCCTTTCGCTGGCGCTTTATTTTTATTCTTCAGAAAAAGCTCAAACGTTTGAAGAAATAATTCCCCAATCCTTGTTTGAAAAAGCTTTGGGTGCGGCAGGCAAAATTTCCTTAATAAACTCTTTTCTCCCATTCAACATTCCAAACCCAAACAAAACAGTTAACGAAGCTTTGATTGAACAGATACGCTTGCGATCCGGCGAGGACTTAACCAAGTATTCGGTTGTCGAACGAGAAATTATATTATCTGAAGCGAGGAATATTCTTGCACGCAATTTGGAGGTTAAAAATATTGACGGAAATGCCAAAGTCGGCACAATTTTTTACAGAGAAAGCATAAAGCTTTTGGAGGAAAAGTTTGAAAGTTATAGGATGTATCTGCCGTTGGCTTTCGCGCTCGCGGTTTTTGCGGCGTTCAGAACTTCGTTTATTTTTGCAGGATGGCTGGCTGTTGCTTTGTGCTGGATAATATATAAAATACTTCTATATACCAGGGTCGTCGAATTAACTAAGAGGGAGGTTCCCCATGAATATATAGAGTTTAATAAATAAAATGCCAAAAGATTATTACGAAATATTGGGAGTGCAAAAGGGCGCAACAAAAGACGAAATAAAAAGGGCTTTCAGGAAGCTCGCGCACAAACATCATCCGGACAAGGGAGGCAGTGAAGATAAATTTAAAGAAATTAACGAAGCCTATCAGGTGTTGTCTGATGACAGAAAAAAAGCCGAGTACGACCGTTACGGGCGCGTGTTCGGGGACGGTTCCCAAGCTGACGGAGGTTTTGATTTTTCAGATTTGGGCGGTTTTGATTTCGGCGAAATTTTCGAAGATATTTTTAATTTCGGGAAGGGCGGCACGAGAATAAAAAGGGGGCGGGATATTTCAATAGAAGTTGATTTGAGTTTTGAGGAAGCTGTTTTTGGCACGGAAAGAAAAGTGCTTCTCACTAAAGCTTCCTTCTGCAGCATTTGCCAGGGTACGGGAGCGGCTCCGGGCACAAAAACAAAAACATGTACTGTGTGCAATGGAGCGGGAACTGTTCGGGAGACTGGTAAATCTTTTTTTGGGTCTTTCTCGCGCGTAGTCGAATGCCAAAAATGCCACGGAAGGGGATTTATTCCTGACGAGAACTGCCAAGTCTGCCGGGGCAACGGAATACTTTCGAAGCGGGAAGAAGTAATTTTGAATATTCCCGCGGGCATTCGCGATGGCGAGATCATAAAACTTTCTGGCGCTGGGGAGGCGGCAGTCGGAGGGGTTGCGGGAGATTTGTATGTGAGGGTGAATGTTTCGAAGCATCATGTTTTCTCGCGCGAAGGAGACGATCTTCTTATGGATTTGGCGATACCTGTTTCCGAGGCGATCCTTGGCGGCGAGAGGACGATTAACGCGATCGACGGAGCAATTAAATTAAAAATTCCCGAAGGCATTGATTCCGGTGAATTTTTGCGGATCCGCGGCCGCGGGGTCCCGCGAGAATCAGGAAAAAGGGGAGATTTGGTAATAAAAATCATTGTTAAAACTCCGAAGCGCCTTTCCAAAAAAGCCCGGGATCTCATTGAGGAATTGAAAAAGGAGGGGATATAAAAATTCCTAAAGATCTATACAATTTCAAAAAAAAACGAAATTAAAGAATGATACACAGATTATGCTATCGCATTTTTTGTGTATCATTTTATAATTATTCTATGAACATATACTCTATTAGACAAAAAATTCTCCTTCTTTTATTTTCGGGCCTGGCAATGGGGCTAACTAGATCTCCAAAACAATATTTTAGAATTGCAAAAAATATTCCCAAAAAATGGAAGGAGATTAATCGCCATGAGTTATATCGCGCTGTTCGTGAATTTAAAAATCAAAGGCTTATTGATTTTTTAGAAAGGGATGATGGCACAATTCAAATTATTATATCGGAAAAGGGAAAGAGGAGAGCTCTGAAATATAAGTTGGACGAAGTTGAAATTAAAACCCCTAGTAAATGGGATAAGAAATGGCGGATTGTTATTTTCGATATTCCAGAGAAAAGAAAGAAAGCACGAGAAGCGTTGCGACTCAAACTTCGCGAGCTTGGTTTTAAAGAACTTCAAAAAAGTGTTTTCGTGCACCCCTATGAGTGTAGGGATGAAATTAGTTTTATAACTGAAGTTTTTGAACTAAGGCCATATATAAGAATGATTTTGTCGGATTCAATAACAAACGATGAAGAGTTAAAATTGTATTTTGGATTGGTTTAATAATAAATAATAAAAAATGGTACATATTCTCGGCGATCGCTGGTTTTGCGTATCATTTTAAAAATAGGAGAATTGTTTAAAAAGGAATGATTTGTCCGCCCACTTGGAATCGAACCAAGAACCTTCTCCTTAAAAGGGAGCTGCTCTGCCAATTGAGCTATGGGCGGTATGGACATTATAATAAGGATTCTTGTATTTTTCAACAATTCAAGAACAGGTTAAATTTTCAAATCTGAAGTTTTGTGTTTTAGTAAGAATCAGTTATATTTTTCGTCTTTTAATTTATAGTTTTTGTCGTCTTTAACATATAAAGGTCGGCTATTATTCTAAATTAATACTTAGCCAAATATAATGCCTATTGTTATTAATTGGATAATTTCAGCCCTTGCGATAATCGTTGTCGCGTATCTTTTGCCGGGAGTAACGGTTTCGGGGTTTATTGCGGCACTTATCACTGCGCTTGTCTTGGGAATCATTAACGCGTTCCTGAGACCCATTCTTGTCATCCTGACTCTGCCAATAAATATTATAACCTTAGGGCTTTTCACATTTGTAATTAACGCACTGTTAATAATGCTTGCAGGGGCAGTCGTCCCGGGGTTTGCCGTGAGAAATTTTTGGTGGGCTTTGCTTTTTAGTTTGGTTCTAACCCTTGTAAATTATTTCTTGGGAAGCCTAGCCGCGGAGTAAATTTTTAAAATTTAAATGGCGCGTTCCTGTTTGGAGCGCGCCACGCATGTTGGTCGCGAAATGAACTAGATTCTTTTTTGAGGAATCTTAATCTTGGTGTTTTCAAGAAATTGTTTCGCTCGTTCGGGATCCCGGGCGACCTGCTCCACGTTTTTCCAGCTGATGCCGATTGCATAACGTTGCTTGCAATTTATACAAACAGGATCAATTTCGTTGACCGGCACATGGAAACACGTATCGCACCCCCTTGGCGCCATGCAAATAACGGCGCGAAATTCTTCCTTCATTTCCCTTTTTCCTCCTTTTTAAAAAAAGATACAAAACATCTAGTTTACTAAATTAGTTATATTTTGCAAGCTGGACAGCATATTTTGAATGTGCTAAAGAGTATAGGTTCGTAACTTAAAAATTTGGAGAAGGGAGAGAGTGGCGATGATCACATTATTTGTCATGTTTTTGCTGATGTCTGGTGTGGCTAATGCAGCCACATGGCACACTTTTTACTGGGGAGGATATGATCCGAAGGTTACTACCATTGAAGCGTACCTTGCTAAATGGGAAAAACCCGGAATGGCGAGAGCAAATCGAACCGAGGTTTTGGAATCTGCGCGGCGTGCATTCGGCAGGGACTTCAAGGATTGGGAGGAGTATAAAAAATTTCTCAGAAGTCCGGAAGTTTCTGTGGCTCCATGCGTATTCACAAAGACTCGGATTTCGCATCTAGAACTTAAACCTAGGAGGATTGGATATCAAATCCGGGATCATCTTCCGGATGAGTTTTGCATCAGGTACCAGGGTTCGGACCGCATTTCTCTTTTGTGCGGTCAGGATTTGGAACCGCCTAGAGTTGTAGCGGTAACTCCGGCTCCGGCCGTAACTCAAATTCAGCCACCGCCTCGGCCAATAACGCCGTCAGTGTGGAGGCAGCAAGAACCGCCAATCGCGATGGTTAAATGCGAATGGCGAGATTTTACATCTGCGCCAGTTACGATTGGTTCCGGATGGAATGTTGGAGTCTGGGGAAGGCATGGAATGGGTGTTCACAATGGAGGAAGTGGAGCGGTAACGGCACAAGGTGGCTACGGCTTTAAAGATTGTCCGAAACAGTAAATAGGAGGTATCCATGAGAACTCGGTATTATTATATTCTGATAGTTTTTGCCGGCATTGTTTCAGGTTGTAGTGCTGCTGGTTTTGGTCGGCTCGGTGATTGTGTTGATCTGCCGGACGGAACAAAGACTTGTTCAACTTACGGTAAAACGCCGGGGGTTTCCGGTCCTGATCTAACCTTCGCTGAGACGTATCGGTGTGACGGTAAATGTCAGATTCAGAGCAGGTACCACGGAACTGCACCAGGCGCGGTTGAAGTTGGCGTTGCAGGTATCGGAGCCGCGACAGTTACTGCAACAGGACAAGGCGTCGCCGCTTATTTCTTGAGCAAAACTAAGCCGACGCGGATAAATGAAACGAATACGTTTAGCAACGATGCCAACAACGGGAACTCCATCGGCGTCGACGTTGACCAGTCGCAGAGCCAAAAAGGCGGGAGTGCCGTGGCTAAAGGTGGCGGACCGGTTAACGTCAAAGTTGACAACGCATCTTCATCTGCGAGCTCCAGTTCCAGCTTATCGAAGGGCGGTTCGACTGGTCCTATTACAACTTTTGGCGGCGAGGGTGGCAAAGTTGTTGGCAGTGGAAACAGTATGAATAAGGTTGATACCGGACCGACGACTGTTGACGTTAAAGCAGAGCTGAAAAACATTCAGAGCCAGCGGCAAATGCCACGTAGACCTTCTACATGGCACCAAGACCCATAAAAGGAGGACTGAAGTGAAAAAAATTTCGTCGATCATCCTCGCGCTGGTACTTTGTATCAGCGCGGAAATTTCATTTGCAGCAGAGGAGGACGAATTCAAAGCCGCGATTGAAGACAGCAATGTCGTTGCGGTTTTCGTCCGAAGCACGGATCAGTTGAAGCGTTTTGCTCAATATCTGGAGAAGACAAATCAGCTGTCCCAAGACGTCCCTAATGCCGAGAAGGCGTACGAGCTAGCTCTTTGGCGCGAATCGCGCGGGTTAGAGGGCGAGGCGGCAGAGAAGTTTCTCCAAAAGAGAATTAAGAACAGTCCGAGTGGTGGACGAGTAGTTGTCGTGCCGTTTCTGCCCTTGAAGGAGTATGTAAAAAAATCTGCGGTTTCTGTTACTCCTCCGGCAGTGGTCGTAACTCCACCGGCAGTCGTTCAGGCTCCGGCTCCCGTAGTTGTGGACCAGAACTTGGTCCAGGAAAATCGGGAGTTAAAGCAAAAAATTCTTGCCGATGTGCAAGAGAGAATTCGCCTTCGAGCAGAAGTGAGGAAGCAGAAAGCCGCAATGAGTTCGCTTTCAAAGAAAGTTTCTACTGCGGTTTCGAAGGCTGAAAAACTCGAGACCAAAGTCCTTGAGCTCGAGAATGCAAAGGTCATGGCGGCGGCCGAATTGAAAGAGGTTAAAGAAAGAGTGGCCAAGTTAGAAACCAAAACCCCACCTAGTAAGTGGAATCCGTTCAATTGGTTCTCGGCGAATATTCCAGAGACCAAGAACGCGTTTTCCTTCGTTCTCGGAACGATATTCGCGAGCTCGCTATTCTTAGCGGGTATTGGCGGATACGCGATGGGAAAAAGGAAAAAGGGAACTTCCCAACTGGGAGACAAGCTGGGATTCCTGGGGCCGCACGAGATTGAGGAAGGCGGTGTGAAGGTAAAGTTTTTGCGGAGGGTTGCATCTCAATGTCAGTGCGGGGAGGAGGTCCTGCATGAGCGGCGGCACATAAGAAACGCTCATGTGCCGCACACTCGAGAAGGGCCCCCAGCAAATAAGGTAAAAACCGTCCACTAAACAACATCGTTCTTTTTAGCTAGCTAATGCACACTTGAGCTACGCGCAATATAGGTGCATGAAGTATCTACGCCCGAGGACATAGCTCCGAAGGGTAGAGCAGTTAGCAAAACAAAACAACTTAGATTACTTTAAACGAAAGCCACGAACCTGCGGGTGAGTGGCTTTTTAAATTATTATGATATAATATTTTCGTGAAATATTTTTATAGATTTGTCCAGCAATTTATTTTTTGGCCGATTTTCTGGCTTTTTCTGAAAATATTTTTTGATGTGGAAATTGTCGGACGGGAAAATTTAAAAAAAATAGAAACTCCGTTATTAATTGTTTCAAATCATAAAACGCTTTTGGACGGCTTTGTGATTGGGTTAGCCCTGCCGTGGGGTTCAAGAATATTTCCAATACGTTTCATGATTGAAGATATACGCTTCAAAGCGAGGACTTTGGAAATATTGAGAAAACTTCAGTTAATGAGAATTTTTCGATGGCTCGCCGGAGGATTCCCTTCAAAAAGGGGACAGGGAGTATCCGAGGCTATTAAAATTCCTCTAAAAATTTTAAATAAGAGAGGGACAATATTAATGTTTCCGGAGGGGAAGATGGTTAGGGAAGACGAGCTCGGGGAATTTTTTCACGGCGCTTCCGTTCTTGCGGACGCGTCAAAGGCAAAAATTTTGCCAGTGCATTTAAAATTCGGCGGCGGCAAAGTACGGATATCTTTCGGGAAATTATTTAGCCTCGCGGCGAAAAATACGGATCACGGGACGCAAATTTTGAAAGAAAAAATTTTGGAACTTTCGCGATAATTTTAAAGGCGCCGTTAGTTGTGCATCAGGCGCCTTTGATTGATATATCCCAGAGAAGAAGAGTAAAATTTCGCTACCAACGGAAGAAAGGTTATTATCTGGATCCTCTGCCTGTCGAGAAGTACTCTTATTAACTTCTCCCGAAAGTAAAGAAGGTATATTGCTCTTTTTCTCCTGGTTTTTGTTTTGCTTAAAAAATCCTTTTCTTTGATTTTTAAAACGATTTCATTGTGTACCCTCCCGGTTAGTTCGATCCCATAGCGCTCCCGTGCTCTTTGCCGCGCATGCTTTGCCCACCATCTTCTTTGGGGCGACAATAAAATCACCTCCTTGGTGCTCTTTAATTAAATTTTAAAAAAAGTTATTACTACTTGCAATAAAAAACTGTGGACGGTATTTTTATAAGGATATAGTAACTTTGGGAGGAATAATGAATAACCAAGAAAAGTGTCCAGAATGCCAGGAGCCACTGATTAATGATGTTGTTAGAGAAAAAAGAATAAAACGATGCAGAAAACAGGATTGCGTCATTAAGACACGGATGAGGGAGATCGACCAAATAATAAATGGGCACGAAAAGAAGCGGTCGCCTTAGCTCACGGTGCGAGGCGATTTAAAATTTTATTGACGAAAATTGATAAGTATTTTAATGTATAAACAAGGAGGTGACACATGAACTTTCACAACAGAATAGTTTTCATCTTTGTAGCAGTAATTCTTGCTGGGTGCGCGGCTATGGGAGGGCAAAGCATTATTGTTTCCCAGCCAACTGCGCCACAGGAAATGAATTTAAGAGCGACTTCTGGAGATCTCCAGCTAGTCCTTAATCACGTCATTTCGGCGGGCGGACCCGGTTCTTGGGTGAGAGGGGCGATGTGGGACGAATATAATTTCAATATTATAAACTTAAGTCGTTCCGATATCATCATCGACAAATTTAGTCTTGTCGATGCACGTGGCCTTTACATCGAAACGGAAAAAAAACTTCGCCTCAATGAGTCCGTTATGCAGGAGATGGCGACGGGCGGCATAAACCCGCTGGCTGATCTCGGCTTTGGAGTAGTAGGCACTGTTCTGGATTCATTTGTCCTTGGCTTCCCTGTATTTGGTCTTGCAAATGGCGTGCGTGCCTCGACGGCTCCTCAAATGCAGGCAAACACGTTGGTATCGGATACAACCCGGTTTGAATCGGAGATTAGAAAGCGCGCTTATGATATTCCTTTCCGCATGGCGAGCGGCGCGACAATAAAAGGCAGTGTATTTTTTCAGTCGATCTCCGCCCGCGAAATCGTAATCGATTACACGATCGGTGGCAAACCGAAGCAGGCTAGATGAATTTGTTTTTTTTATTTCAACACAACCGAAACGCGATTTGGAGTACAAGTCGCGTTTTTAAATTTTCGCTTCTTAGTTTTCATCAATTTTTATGCCATAATTTGGATGGGAAATTTAACAGTTTTTTAAAACTACTTCTTAAGATAATTTTTTTGGGGTTTTTATGATAATATTCTACTGAAATTTAAAAAAGAAAGGAGGTGAGAGGGGGTATAATAATTGGTAATCTACGATAAAGACTATTTATGAAATATTCTTCGCTGGAAAATTTGATAGAGAAGATGAAATCCTCGCCGCGAGTGAAGGGGATTTTCACTACAGGAACAACCGCGTCAAAACTTACCCCATCAAGCGACATAGATTTGGTTGTTGTATTAGATAAGAATGAGGCAGGAATTAAATTAGTTTACACAACAGTAGAAAAACATTTTTCTGATATTTTTTTCTTCGACGTTGATTTTTTAAATCAGCTAAAAAATAAAAGAGAAGTTTTCGCAAATAATTTCGAAGGGATGTTTTTAGAGTGGCTGATAAAAGGAAAAATAGAACACGATCCGGATAATTTGTTATTCGCGCTTAAAAAAGAATTCAGTGAGAACCCTCCATTGCAAAAAGTTGATGAATCAGAGAAAAGAGATTTTTGGGTTAAAACAAATTATAATTATATTGCGAATCTTAGGTACTATTCCGGCGACGACTTATATAAAAAGGCCCTTGAAATGAGATTGCTTTATAGTGTAAGTGAACTTATTAATGCTTATTTTTCTTTTAGGGGCGTTGCGTGGCGCGGAGAAAAAGCGGCAATAAAATATTTAGAGAAAAACGATCAGGGATTTCTCTCGATTTTTGAAGCATATTCTAAAAGCAACTCTCTTGAGGATAAAATGAAACGCTATGAAGGGCTGTTCGGAAAAATTTTCTTTGGTGAATATCAAAAATGGGACAACAATTTTGTCATTACAGTTTCGAACCAAAATCAACATAATCCAAAATTAGAGTCATTCTGGAATCAGTTAGTTGAGTGAATAAGATCCCCCTTAATTTTCCCCGATTTCTATGCCATAATTTGGGGATAGATGAACAGCACAATCTTAATAAAAAAACTTATAGACGAAAATAGTAAATCGGAATTGAATGAATATCTTTCTAATGTTTGGAATTCGGTTTGGACTGACAAAGGCAAATATAATTATGCAAACCTACGGCTTTTTAAAACTGCAGATAAAATTAGAAATATAATTGAAATGGGAGTTGATTTTAAAAATAAATCAGTGCTGGATATCGGTTGTGGTAATGGCACAACACTTATGTATCTGAGAAAATGTTTTGATGTCAACGGTGTCGGCATCGATATTTCAGACAATGCGATAAGAGATCTCCGGTCTAGTATATCTGACAATAAACTATCTTTTTATCTGGGGGATCATAGGAATCTTCAGGAGTTAAAGAATGATCAATTTGATATTGTTTTAAGCTTTGGTGTCATCGAACATTTTGAGGAGTATAACCTTGCTCTTGCAGAAGCTCGGCGTGTTTTAAAAAAGGGAGGTTCCCTAGTTTTAATACAACCGCATTTATTATCTTTTGGTGTATTGCAGAAATATTTTTTACGTGTTTTTGGAAAGTGGAAATTTGGCAAGCAAAAAGATTTTTCTTTTCACTACTACTGTTCTTTGCTTAGAAAGCTAGGTTTTAATGATATATTATATAGCACTTTTCCACCTTATCCTGACATGAGAATAACGCGCATGCTGGATAAGTGCATAAAGCCCTTTATTCCATTTTGGGGACATTATTTGTATTTAACAGCAAAGAAATAATTATATGCAGCTAAGCGAAATTCAGAAGTTTTGTAAAGACCTGTTGCTAAGGGTAAAATACCCGCGTGTCGGCACTATTATCGGCTTGCAAGAAGAACTAGGGAAATTAGCTGAGGTTGTTATGGACTTAGAGATTTATGGAAAACCATTTGATAAAAGTAAGTTAGAAAAAAAGTGTGCCGAAGTATTTTTTAGTTTCGTTGATCTATGTAATTCGTATGATGTTGAGCTCGACAAGATCAGTAAGAATAGAATTGAAGAAATGAAGAAAAAAATTAATAAATGGGAGAAGGAACACGGAGAAATTTTGAGGGATAGGAGAGGAAAATTTGATTAATTATGAGCGAGACTGCCTATACAAAATCCTTTGAGTTATTTTTGAAAAGAACGAATGAAAAAAGCGTGATTGAAAAATTTATATATGAGAATATTCCACTAAATAAAAATATGAACTTTCTTGATATCGGTGGTGGGGAGGGTTCGCTTGCGTCTACAATTTCAAAGAAAGTCAGAACAACGTTCGTTATTGAACCAAATCAAAACTTTTATCGACAATTACTAAAACAAAAAAAAATAAAGATATTAAATGAAAAGTGGGAAACTTCTCATCCGAATGTCTTATTTGATTTCATTCTGGCCGCTTACGTTATGACCTACTTTCCAAAAACTGAGAGAAAACAACTTATAAAAAAGATGTATAATTTCTTACGTCCGGGCGGCCACATTCTTATTTTATCCGTAGATGCAGAAAAAGGATCATGGAGAAAAATTCACACTTATTTTTATAAACTTATTAGGCATACGCACAACTCGTCCGATGAAGCATTGAAACAAATCACTAGAGAATATAAAGCTATCTCAAAGTCGTTTAAAACCCGCGTGATAGCTAAGAATGCAGATGAAATGTTGGAAATATTAGGGTTTGATTTCTATAAATATCAAAATGATTTTTCGAAGTTTTTTGACGATCTGAAAAAATTTCTAAGTAGATATACCGACAGTAGTGGAAAAGTAATTTTAGAAATAGCGCACAATGCATATATTATCAAAAAATAATCGCATGGAAGAAAAAACAATCGAGTTAGAATTAAGAGCCGAAGTATCGCCGAAAGATCAAGAAGAATTAAAAAAACATCTTGAAGAGGCAGGCGTCTTACAGTCGCATACTAAAAGGTTGTCGGTGATGTATTTCGGCAGCGTTGGAACAAAAAAATTGGATATTAGGGTGCGAATTACTAATGGAGAATGCGAGGTCATCATTAAATCTGGATCGTTTGGTTCTCATGATCGTATTGAAGTGGGCCAGAAAATTAATCCTGAGCAGTTTCTAGGTTTCGTTAAAATATTTACTCAATTTAATTTTAATATGAAAGTTGGGGAAAGAGAAACTTTTAATTATATATTTCCGGATAATGTAATAGCCTCTTTCGTATCGGCCGGTCCAATTTCATATATCGAACTTGAAAAAATGTCGTCAAAAACTGATTTGAATAAGAATAATAAACAGTTGACGAAATTTGCCAATCAATTTGGGCTGCGACTTTTTAAATCCGAAGAAGAATTTGACGCGCTTTGTAAACGTTTAGACGAGAAAGTTGATTGGCCATTTCAAGGTACAAGTGAAGAATACACTAGATTGAGAAAACTTGTCGATCGCTATAAGCATTACTAAACTAAGAACTAAAACTAAATGGAAGACGGCTAAGCTATCGTAGCTTAGCCGTCTTGGTTTATGATTCGAAGACGATTTTTTCGATCGTTTCGAAAGTCCCATCCCAGCTGCCTGGAGAGAAGCTCGCGTACACCTTTTTACAGGCGAGCATGTTTACGAGCATGTTTATCTCATCAAGATAACCCATTAGAAGATTCTCCCTTGTCTGGATTTCTTCTGGTGGCTGCGAGTTGCGGCTCATTAGTCGTTCAAGCAACCAATTTGGATCATCTGGCAGGAGAGCGATGACAATAGTGTGGGGTATAACTTCTTTAACCTTTCGGCAACCGTTTGGTGTGAGATCAAGGATGACGCCGCGACGATGACTAGAACTCATTATTTCTTCAACGCTTCGCAAGAGTGTTCCGTAGCAGTAGTTTGAGTATCTATCCCATTCAAGAAAAGCGCCGGAATTTACCATTTTAAAGAAGGTTGATTCGGTCACATATTTATAATGTCCATCGTCATCCGATCTTTGCTGCCGTGTAGTTGCCGCAGTTGGCGCAACGAAGTTATACTTTTCTATCAGCCTCTTGGCATACGACGTTTTGCCGACGCCAGACGGACCAACAAAACTCACGATCTTATTTTGTGCTTTCATCGCCTCCTCCTCTTGAGATTTCAAGAATCTCAATCTTGGTTTGTTTGCCAGCGATAGTGCCGTTCACAATCTCGCCCTGACATTTCCCTATAATTAGGGAAGCGAGCGGAGTGTTGTAAGCAAGTAAATTGCGGTCGGGATCCGATTCACCAAAGCCGACAATCTCCCATGTAGTTTCTTCCTCGTCCCGCATAATCCTAACACAAGTTCCAATCGCAACTAGATCTGTATTGGATGGCGGTTCGACAACCACTGCTTTATTGAGACAGCTATGCGTTGCGGCGAGTCTGTTATCAATGCCGCGAATATCAATAACCAACATCTCGTAAGAAGCATTGTCATGGTATTGATCGCCACCTACTTCGGCCACATGGGCTGTTTGATGTTGGAGATCTTCTAGCTTCTTTGTAAGTTCCCTTATCTCTTTCTTGAGTTTTTCTATGCCTCTCTTAGTAAAGTAAATCGCGTCATTCATGGCCTTCTCCTTTTATTCAGTTGTGAAAGAATTTTACTTTAACTTAATGAAATTTGATCTATTCTAACTCCTTACCACCTAAAAATCAACTAATTGATTCTAGTTCTTCGCCCCTACTTTTTAGGGCATTTTTATGCCATAATTTAGGTAAGGATGTATATCCGATTATTTTGTATTTAGATTTTAATTTTGTGCCAATAAGCCAAAAAGCAATCCAAAAAATTTTAGGCCTGGGCGAAGAATTAGTACTGTTAAGTGTAGAGGATATGGCTCGAAATTTAACTGTGACTTTTTATCCTCAAGACGGACAGAAAATTAGTGAGCCAGTGAAAATTTTTGGGTCGCGCCTTAAAACAACTTTGACAGAATTGGGTGTCAAGGTTGTTCCATATGATAAATGTTTAATGGAAATTCCGTTTAAATATATTCTATGGAGATATTTTAAAGCTGTCTTGAACGAAATAAAAACTCTGTTAGACAAGATATCAGGTAAATCCGATGACAAACATCATATGACACTTGGAATTATTTCAAAAATAAAGATGACTAAAAAAGTTAAACCAGGTATTCGAATTATTGCCCTTGGAGAGGGACAGACTGGAAATTTACCGATAGATAACATATTAAGCTTCACAAAAAATCCAATTATCACAATTTTAGACATGCCAGAAGGAATTAGTTCTGACAGCAGTTTCAAGGAGCATTTTGACACCGCTGCTCGACTTTTTACTCATCACATGACAAATATCGTCATAGGTGTGGGAGAAATGGAATGGATATTATATAGCATGAACGCATCACACCCCATTTATCCCTTAAATGAAAATTTAGAAAAAAATATTTTATATAGTTTAATTCCCAAACTATCTGCTCCAATTAGGCCGCCCTTGCTTTCAGAATTTATTGTTAGGCGTTCAGCCGTAGATCTTAATGATGCAGATCATGAAATTTACGTAAAGGATCTTGTAAATAGCGGACCCCTTCTTGAAAAAACTGGTTTATTTCCAAAGGGAAAGACAATTAAGGAATTTGATTTCAGAAACGAATTTTATGAATGGGTAGGAAGAGTTCACATTGATCACAGAAACGGAATGAGTTTCGGTTTTCTTGCAAGGCAACTGCCGGTCAAGTTGCCGGCGTTAATGAGTTTTCAGGAAGTGAAAAACAAGTATAAAAATCTAGACCTGCAAGATAAGGATTATTTTCTAGATGAAAGTGGTGAAATTATTATTAAAATTAATACGTCAATTGGCGTATATTATTTGCAAGTTCCAGAAGTTTGGGTACTTACAGAGCGCTCAGGATCTAATAAAACTAAAATAATACCCCAAAAAGATATTATTAAGATAGGATTGGTGAGGGGAAAAATGATTTTAGTTACTCCAAAGGGATATAAAATTCCAAGTTATTACAAACCCTCCTTTGATACCAAGGTTATTCTTGCGCATGCAGCGGGGAATGCAATTTTTGGGGCTGTATTAAAAAAACTCAATCCCTCATCTACATTTGTCTCCACATTAGAAACTAGCGGAATTGCGATAAGCCATTGGCACGGATATATAAATCCAAAGTATGTTCCAAGGGGGTGGCATGTATACGGAGAAAATGAACCGCCAGTTTCCTGTTCTTCGCCGCAGTCAGCTATTTATGCGTTTCAGGGCAAGGAACGTGCTTTTTTTGAAAGTTTTGAAAATGGGGAGGAATATCTTGGAGATATTCATATAGAACCGCAACACGGATCAAATATTAATTTCCGCACATTAAGTGAATTGGGTGATTTTTTAAATTCAAATAATGAAATTTCGGCTCTGGGAAATAAATATTTACATCAATATAAGCTTTTGAATTAAATCGTGTCATCAATTCTTATTAATTATTACACTTTATCTTTATCGATCGGAAGTTTTATTGCTTTAATTTCCGGATTAATTGTTTTAATAAAAGATCGGAAAAGATTAGTTAGTATAAGTTGGTTTTTATTAAATTTTTGCACCGTAGTTTGGAGCTTCGGATATTTTATCATGATTTCTTCACGGAATTATTCGATAGCCTTAATAGCAAATCTAATACTTCATCAGGGCGCAATTTTTATTCCATTTTTTTACTTCTTTTTTATTTTAGCTTTAACAAATTCTTTTAAAGAGCATAAATTAGTTCTTTGGTTAATGGGATCTCTGGCATTTGTATTTTCATTAATAAATCCGACTAGTTTATTTACTACAGGCGTAATTCCAAAATATATTTTCAATTTTGTTCCTAATGCAGGCCCTCTATACTTTTATTTCACTCTCTATTTTTTTATTCCAATTATTTATGCCCTTTTTATATTATTTCAGGCCTATTTAAAATCATCTTCCGACGAGGCTCAGCGCTTTAAATTTGTTTTTCTAGCTTCAATTACAGGCTTTATGGGCGGTGCGAGTGTATTTTTCCTTACTTTTAATATTATTATTCCGCCCTATCCTATTATTTTAGTACCAGTTTATCAGGTGATTATTGCTTACGCCATTTCAAAACACAGCCTTTTTGATATTAGGGTTGTAGCAACGGAGTTACTAATTTTTATCATCTGGATGTTTTTGTCAATCAGAATTTTCCTAGCAGATAGTTTGAGAGATAGGTTAATTGATGGCGGACTTCTAATTTTAGTTATTTTATTCGGAATTCTACTGATAAGAAGTGTTTTAAGGGAAGTCCGCCAGCGCGAGGAGATACAGAAGCTTGCAGAAGATTTGCGCAAGGCGAATTTGGAATTGAAAAAACTCGATCAGCTGAAATCTGAATTTGTTTCGCTGGCGTCGCATCAGCTGAGGACTCCTTTAACTGTCATTAAGGGATATATTTCAATGATTCAGGAGGGGAGTTATGGGGTAGTGCCGGAGAGTTTGAAGGACGCGCTTCGCAAGGTGTATTTTTCAAACGAGCGCCTGATTAATTTAGTGGGAGATTTTCTGAATCTTTCCCGAATTGAATCCGGAAAATTGCAGTATATGTTCCAGCCGATTAGCATTGAGGAAATTACGGGAAGCGTTTACGAGGAATTTAAGGAAGTCGCGAAGGAGAAGAAACTTGAATTAATTTACGAACATCCGGAGGAGCCTTTGCCGCAGGCGATGATTGATAAGGATAAATTCCGGCAGGTAATTATGAATTTGCTTGATAACGCCGTGAAGTACACGAAGCAGGGGTTTATTAAATTGAAGGTGGGGGAAGACGGTTCGCGCCCCGGGTGGCCGTCGCTTTTGATTAATATTTCCGATTCGGGCATAGGAATGTCGCAGGATGATTTGGAGATGATTTTCAAAAGATTTTCCCGGGGGGAGCAGGGGTTCAAGGCAAATACCGGCGGACTTGGGTTGGGGCTTTATTTAGCCAAAAGAATCGTAAACGACCACGGCGGAGAAATTTGGGCGACGTCCGACGGCGTCGGCAAGGGAAGCACTTTCTGGGTACGCGTTCCGGCAAGGGCCGAGCAAGTCAAGAAAGAGCGGGAGTTCAAGGAATTCGTGGCGAAGATTTGAGCACAGAAATTTGGAATTAGAAATTTAAGACCCCCGTTGATTTTTCGTCTAAAATAATATAAACTATTCGAGTTCTTCGACAACTTAGAAGGGGGAAAAAGATGCCAATGAATGACGACGAAAGGCGATTGCACCAGGATACCATGGCGGCAAGGAATGAGGAATTGCGGACTATCTGGCTAATAAATGGTTTCTTTTCCGCAATCCACACAGCGGCTGCCGGGTTCGCCCTGGCTCATTTTATTGATAAAGGAATCCTCATTGCCATGAGTTCGTCGGGGATAGCGATGAGCTTTTTGTGGTATGTTTCTGCCGAGCGCATGTGGATTTGGCTGGCTTATTGGAATCGTAATTTGGCGCGACTGGAAGATAATGTGGTGGAGTTTAAAAGGGTCTTTGGAGGGGCTTCTTACGAGCGGGAGGCTGGGAGAGGCATTAGCATATCCAGAGTTATAAAAACTATAATAACCTTGATTGGATCTGCGTGGATTATATTGCTTTTCCACGCCTTGCATTCTATTTCAAAATAAAGGAGGTGAAATTATGGAATTCGAAGAAGAACCGGTGAAAGTGTTTTCGGGTTTAGAGTTTTTACTTTTTCTCCCAAGCGTCGTTGCCGTTCTGTCCCTATTCACAACGGCACCTTTAATATTAAAGGTTTGTCTTTGGGTGGCCGCATCTGTAATGGGATATTTAGCAATCGTTTCCATGAGAACCAAAAAAAAATGGCTTAAAAAGTGGGGGAATTAAGCCGAATCAAGGCCCGTTCTCATTACAAGAACGGGCTTTTAAAATAAATTTCATGAATTTTTGCTATATTATATGTATTATCATTTATGAAGATAGCAGCGATCAAAACCCACAAAATCCGCGCCGGTGAAGAAGATCTTTTTTCTATCCTCGATAAATATTTAAAAAAAGTGCCCGAGGGCTCCGTGCTTGCCGTAACTTCGAAAATTATATCTCTTTGCGAAGGGGGGGTTGTTAAAATTGGCGCGGTTGATAAAGATGAATTGATAAAGAGCGAAGCGGATTTTTTTCTTCCAAGAAGCGCAAGTAAATATGATGTTATGCTCGCGATAAAAGACGGGCTTATTGTTCCGTCTTCCGGGATAGATGAATCGAACGCGGACGGATATTATGTTTTGTGGCCGAAAAATCCCCAGGAGAGCGCGAATAAAATTTTAAAATATTTGAAGAAGCGATTCCATTTGAAAAAAGCAGGCGTGATAATTACGGACAGCAAAACAACGCCCTTGCGTTGGGGAACCAGCGGCGTTGCTATCGCGCATAGCGGATTTTCGGCGCTGAATGATTATATAGGAAGGCCTGACATTTTCAGGAGGAAGCTAAAAATGACAAAGGCAAATATAATGGATGCTCTCGCGGCCACGGCCGTTCTCGTAATGGGTGAAGGGAGGGAGCAGACGCCGATTGCTATCATTGAAAATTTGCCGTTCGTAAGATTTCAGAATCGCGTGCCCTCAAGAGCGGAGCTAAAAGAACTTCGAATCACTATAGAAGATGACCTTTACTCCCCCCTGTTAAAAGCGGTAAAGTGGCGTAAGGGTAAGAAATAATTTATGGAGAGAATTTATATCAGCGAGTTAAAAGAAAATATCGGGAAAAATGTAAAGATCGCCGGGTTTATACAGATAATCCGCGACCAGGGAAGCATTAAATTTTTAATAATCCGCGATGTTTCAGGAATCGTGCAAGTCGTCGTTCTCAAAAAGAATGCCGAGGCGATGGAAACCGCGGCCACTTTGAGCCACGAATCTGTTATAGAAGTCGAAGGCTTATTAAAAGAGGAAGCGCAGGCCCCCGGAGGTTTTGAGGTATCTGCGGAGAAAATAACTATACTTTCCCATGCCGATCCGGAGCTCCCCATACCTGTTTTTGAAAAAGGGCAGGAAGAAACGGACCAATCTATAAGAATGGATTGGCGCTGGATCGATTTGAGAAAACCGAAAAATATTTTAGTGTTTAGAATCTGGACGCTTATGGAATCCGCCTTTCGGGAGTACTGGTTAGGCAATAATTACATAGAAATTCATTCGCCAAAACTTATCGGCGCGCCAAGCGAGTCGGGCGCGGAAGTTTTTGAGGTCAAATATTTTGACCGCGAGGCATATCTTGCGCAGTCGCCGCAGTTTTATAAACAAATGGCCATGGCGGCGGGATTCGAGAAAGTTTTTGAAGTTGGTCCGGTCTTTCGTGCGGAGCCTTCCTTTACTTCCCGCCACGCGACGGAATTTGTCGGTTATGACGCGGAAATTTCGTATATAAATTCCCATGAAGATATCATGAAAGAAGAAGAGAAAATGCTGGAGTTTGTTATAAAAAATATAAAAGAAAAATACGACGATGAGATAAAAGAAGTTTTTGGAAAAGAGGTAATTTTGCCGAAACTTCCTTTTCCGAGGATATCGATTAAAAAGGCAAAAGAAGTTTTAGGCGGGCTTGGCGTGTCCGGAGAAAGAGGCGGGGATCTTTCATCCGAGGAGGAAAAAAAGATATCCGAACATATAAAAAAAGAAGAAGGGCACGAATTTGTTTTTGTGACGGATTACCCGGCGAGCCACAGGCCTTTTTACCATATGCGCAATGAAAATGATCCAAGCGTTACAAAGAGTTTTGACTTGCTTTGGAATGGGCTCGAAGTTACGACAGGCGCCCAAAGGGAACACCGCTATGAAATTTTGGTTTCGCAGGCCAAAGAAAAGGGAATGAAATTAGAAATGATTCAATTCTATTTGAACTTTTTTAAATATGGATGCCCGCCGCACGGAGGAATGGGTATGGGCCCTTCCAGGATGATGATGCAGCTTTTAGGCTTGGAAAATGTCCGCGAAGCAATGTTTCTTTACAGGGGGGTAAACCGGCTGTTCCCGTAATGAACTATAAAATAAAAATCGGGGATTTTGAGGGGCCGCTTGATGTTCTTTTGGATTTTATAGAAGCGAGAAAGCTTTCCATAAATTCGGTTTCACTTTCACAAGTGACGGATGATTATGTTAAATACATCAAATCCCTTTCGGAATTTCCGATTTATGAGGTTTCAAATTTTCTTGTTATAGCCTCGACTTTGATGCTGATAAAATCCAAATCACTGCTGCCTAATTTGGAGCTTCTCGAAGAAGAGAAGGAAGAGATTCGCGATCTCGAGCTTCGGTTAAAAATACTCGCAAACATCCGCGAACTTTCGAAGAATATAAAATCAGGCTGGCTTAAAAATCCGATATTTTCAAGAGAGCCTCTGGCGGGGTACGAATTCGGGTTTATTCGCCCAGAAGGCGTAACACCCAGTACTTTATATGCGGCGCTTGAATCTCTGGTTAAGACATTCCCGAAAATTTCTGAATTGCCTGAAAAAACAATCGAAAAAGTAATTTCGATCGAGGAGAAAATGATCGAGCTCGTCGGAAGAATTTCTTCGCGGATTAAATCCAGTTTCAATGATATAGTGGGAAGCAATAATAAGGTTGACGTTATTGTAGGTTTTTTGGCTGTGCTCGAGCTTATAAAGCAAGGAACGCTTCTTGTAAAGCAGGACCGGCATTTTGGAGAAATCGAACTTGAAAAAAATGAGTGATCTCGAAAAAAAATTGGAAGCGATTCTTTTTGTGGCGGGGGAGCCTTTGCACCTGGAGAAGCTCTCTAAAATTTTAAAAAAAGAAGAAAGCGAAATAAAAGAAGCTCTTGGAAAATTATCTGAAAATCTCAGAGGCACGGGCTTAACGCTCCTAGAGAATGAAGAACGCTATACATTAGCGACGTCTCCGGAGCTCTCGGAAGATATAACGGCCTACATGAAATCTGAATTGGGCGAGGAGCTTTCAAGGGCCGCGCTCGAAACATTGGCGGTGATCGTTTATAAGGGCCCGATTTCCCGCACTTCCATAGATTATATACGCGGCGTTAATTCTAGCTTCACCGTCAGAAACCTTATGATAAGGGGAATTATCGAGAGAAAGCCCGACCCAAAGGATTCGCGCTCGTGGCTGTATTTTCCCAGTTTTGATTTTATGAAGTTTATGGGGATTGAAAAATTAGAAAATCTTAAGGGGTATCCCGAATTTAGGAAGGAAATGGATGTATTGCTTGAAAAAGAGAAAAAAGAAGAATTATGAAAACGAAAATAATTTTTGCGGCGTTTTTCTTGCTGTTTCTTTTCACTTTTAAATTTTCCATGCCGACCCCTTCTGCCGCCGTGCCGCGCTTAGAAGCAAAAGAGGAAAAGAAAATCAATCCGAATATTTTTGCGAAGAGTGCCTTTGTATTTGATATTTTGGAAAATGAAGTTATTTATGAAAAAAATTCTCTGGAGCCGCACCCCTTGGCAAGCGTCGCAAAACTGATGACGGTACTCCTTCTGGAAGAAAGTGATAAAATCCCGGATTATATTGCGATTTCCGAAGTAGCTGTATCGCAGCCGGAGGGTGAAGGGCTTAGAACAGGGGATGATATAAAGAAAGATGATTTGGAAAGGTTAATTCTTGCGGCTTCCTCCAATGACGCGGCTTGGGCTGCGGCGGAATTTTTGGGAAAAAGCGCCGATGATTTTGCGTTCATGATGAATGAACGAGCACGTTTAATGGACCTAAAAAGTTTAACTTTTTTTAATCCGAACGGGCTCGATATCATAGATGCCAGCGTAAGGGAGCCGGGCGCCGTGGGGAACGCGTCGGATATAGGAAAACTTTTCATATATTTATTTAAAAATCATCCTAAATTGCTCGACATGACCCGTGCGTATAGTATAGATGTCCAAGAAAAATCCGGCAGGATAATCCACGCGCGAAATACGAACGAAGCTTTTGGAAGAATCCCGCAGCTAATAGGCGCGAAAACAGGATTTACAAAAGTTGCCGGCGGGAATTTGGTTTTTATTTTCGATGCGGGGCTATACCATCCCATACTGGTTTCCATATTAGGCTCTACTGAAAAAGGAAGATTTGATGATGCCGAAACAATCGTGAACGCGATTTTAAAATATTATCAGGAAAAAAATAGTACTATATAAAGATGGTTCTAAATGTATTGAAAGTATTCGGTCTGTCGGCGCTGGCTTTCTTTTTGGGGATATTGCTTACTCCGCTACTCACGCATTACTTATATAAATATAAATTATGGAGAAAGGAGGTGCGGAACGTAGCTCCGGACGGAGCGGCGACGCCGATATTCGCGAAACTGCACAAAGACAGGGAGACAAGGGTGCCCAGGATGGGCGGAATTTTAATTTGGGCAGTTCCTACTGTAATAATATATTTTTTCTGGCTTATGTCATTGGGAGGGGATCCGCTTTTTGAGAAATTAAATTTTCTCTCGCGCAGCCAGACGTGGCTGCCTTTATTCACATTAATTTCTGCGGCGCTTTTGGGGCTGGCGGATGATTTGTGGCAGACATTAGGGAGGGGAAATTATGCCGCGGGAGGAATGCGCTTTTCGTGGAGGTTAATGGTCGTGATTGGGATCGCGGCAGTAGGCGCCATGTGGTTTTATTTTCAACTCGACGTTAGTACTGTTTTCATTCCATTTTTTGGCGAAGTATCTCTTGGAATTTTTTTCATACCGTTTTTCATCTTGGTAATGCTCGCAACTTTTTCGGGGGGAGTGATAGATGGATTGGACGGGCTCGCGGGGGGAGTGATGGCGGCAATTTTTGCATCGTATACCGGAATTGCGTTTTTCCAAAATCAGATAGATCTTGCCGCTTTTTCCGCCGTGATTGTTGGAGCGATCGCTGCATTTCTCTGGTTTAATATCCCACCTGCAAGATTCTATATGGGCGAGACTGGAATCCTTGGGCTTACTACTTCCATTACTGTAATTGCTTTTTTGACTAATTCCGTTGCGGTGTTGCCAATCATTGCCCTCCCCTTGGTTCTCGATGCAGGTTCCGTAATAATACAGCTTATTTCAAAGAAATTTTTTGGCAGGAAAGTTTTTTTAGTTTCGCCTCTCCACCATCATTTTGAAGCCAAGGGCTGGCCTTCATATAAGGTTACTATGCGCGCCTGGATTATATCCGCGGTTACCGCCGTGGTGGGGATGGTTATAGCTATCCTAGGACGATAATTTTTTTTATAATGTATTTATGGCAAGTTACTCCGTTATTATAAAAGGGGGTTCGGTTCTTAGGGGCAATAAACTCGAGCCTTCGGACGTCGGAATCAATAAGGACAAAATCGAGGCTGTTGGAGATTTATCTTCCGCGAGCGGAGATCTTATCGTAGACGCGAAGGGTAAATATGTTTCGCCTGGGTTCATAGACCTTACTAATCATTCCGATACGCACTGGACGCTTTTTTCACAGCCGCGGCAGGATAGCCTTTTAATACAGGGAATTACAACTATTCTCGGCGGAAACTGCGGGGCTTCTTTGGCGCCGCTTGTTAAATCAAGCGATATTGAGGGCATTCAAAAATGGGCAGATGTCAGGGAAATTAATACCAATTGGCGAACAGTTGGAGAATTTTTTGAGGAGCTTTCAAAACATTCAATAGGAGTAAATTTCGCTACTTTGGTTGGGCACGGCACCCTTCGCAGGGGGCTTTTGGGAGATAATTCCCGCGAGCTTGATGACTCTGAAATAGAACAGCTTCGTTTTTTGCTTGAAGGATCTCTTAAGGAGGGTGCTTTTGGGATTTCAACTTCTCTCGGAGCCGCACACGCAAAAAACTCAAGCCATAAAGAACTTTCAGTGTTATTTAATACCGTCGCAAAAGCGGGAGGCATTACGAAGCATCATTTGAAGGACGAAGGAAAAAATATTTTGCCCTCTTTAGTGGAAATATTATCGCTTGGAAAGGAATCTAGGACCAAAATTCAAATTTCACACTTCAAACTTTTAGGAAAGCAAAGCTGGGATTACCTTCCGGAGGCGTTGAAATTGATCGAAGGGGCTCGGAGCGAGGGGGTGGACGCGACTTTCGACTTTTTTCCATATACAAGAACCGGCTCACCCCTATATTCTCTGTTGCCGGAATGGGCGATCGAGGGCGGCCGAAAAAAAATTATTTCATTTTTACAGGATCCCGAAAAAAGAAAAAGCATTTCGGATCATATTAAATCTTTAACTCTTCATTATGAAAGCATGATAATAGCTTCTACCTTGAAGGATTCGACTGCAATAGGGAAAACCGTTCGGCAGATCGCGACATCTTCCGGTCTTGATCCGGAAGAAATAATAGCCGAGCTTATCGAGGTAAATGAACTAAATGTCTCTATTTTCAATGAAGCGATTTCGCCCGAGCACTTGGAGGTATTAGCCGCGAAGGAATATTCATTTGTTTCTTCTGACGGTGTAGGGTACGACAATAAAATGCGTATGCCTTTTGACCTGCCGCATCCGAGGTCTTTTGGTGCCTATACTCGCGCGCTTGAGCTCTTTTCGAAAAATAAGAATTTAGTCGGATGGGGAGAACTTCTCCATAAGTTTTCTGCAAAGCCCGCGGAATTTCTCGGAATTAAAAACAGAGGAAAGCTTGAAACAGGTTTTTTTGCCGACGTTGTTGTGCTGGATCCGGAAAAAGTTTCGAGCCCGCCAGATTATACTTCCTTGAGCCACGAAGCTTATGGAATTGACTGGGTATTCGTAAATGGAAAAGTAGCCGTTAGGAATGGCGTGGCGACGGAAGAGTTTGCCGGAAGAATTATAAAAAAAGCTTAAAAAAGTAAATGAAGAAAGTCGCTATTATTGGCTATGGGCTTGAAGGAAAGTCCCTGCTTTCATTTTTAAAGAAAGACAGAAGTTTAGATATTACTATTCTCGCGGATGATAAGGGCGCAAAAATTCCCCAAGGCGTTAAAAGAGTTCTCGGAAAAAAATATTTAGAAGGCCTCTCATCGTTCGATATTATTTATAGAAGCCCAGGCGTTCCCTTCAGGCTCTCGCAGATTCAAGAAAATAAAAGCAAAGTTTCGAGTCTTACAAATCTTTTTTTTGAAATAGCAAAAGCCAAAAAAGCAAAAATAATAGGTATAACCGGATCGTCCGGCAAGACAACAACGGCAACACTCCTTTACAAAATATTAAAGAATGGAGGGAAGAAGGTGTTTATGGCTGGCAATATAGGAGTTAACGGGCTTGGATTTTTAAATAAATTAGATTCAAAAAGTTTTGTAGTTATGGAGCTTTCAAGCTTTCAGCTCCAGGATTTAAAACAATCGCCGGAAGTCGCGATAATATTGGACATATATGAGGAGCACCTCGACAAGCATAAAGATTTTTCCGAATATCTTGGCGCGAAAAGTAATATAGTGAAACGCCAAGATCATTCCGACGCGGTAATTTATTTTTCGGACAATAAATTTTCAAAAGCCCTTGCGCTAAAATCTAAAGGTAGAAAAATTCCGCTACTGGGTAGGGATTGGGAATCAATCAATTACAAACTTCGCTTGCCCGGAAAATATAACCAGAGGAATGTAATGGCGGCGAGGCTTTCCGCAAAGTATTTGGGTATTCGTGAAAATATCATTAAAAGAACTTCGGAAAGTTTTAAGGGCTTGCCCCATCGTGTGGAATTCGTGAGAAAAATTAACGGAGTCAGCTATTATGATAATTCGAAAGGTACGAATATCGGTTCAGCTATTGCCGGTATAGACACATTTCCGGAGAAGAAAATAGTTCTTGCGGGCGGCTACAGCAAAAATCTGGATTTTTCCCCTCTTGTCAAAAGGCTTTTAAGGAATGATGTTATTGAGGCTATTTTTTTCGGAGCGTCTAAAAATGAACTCATAAATATTTCGAAGAAGGCTGGCTTAAAAAAAATTCGTTCCGTAAATAAAATGAAAGAAGCGGTTAAAATGGCAGCAAAAATCGCGAAATCAGGAACGGTTGTTTTACTTTCTCCCGGTACCGCAAGCTTCGACGAATTTAAAAATTATGAAGAGAGGGGAGAAATTTTTAAATCGTTAGTGAAAAAAATAAGATGAGGGCGGACCCTATACTTAAAGGAATTATTATTATTTTTCTTCTGCTTGGTTTTTTTATTTTGGCTTCTGCTTCCATCGGAATTACGGCCCAAATGAAATTGCCCCCCTATTTCTTTATTTTTCGCCAGGCAGTGACGGGCGGACTCATGGGATTGGCCCTTTTTCTTTTTGCATATAAAACTCCATACAAGCGCTGGAAAAACTGGTCGGTAATTATTTTTGTCCTAAGTCTTTTGCTTACCGCTGCCGTGTTCATTCCTCAAATCAGTTTTATCACCGGCGGGGCGCGGCGCTGGATTTCAATAGGTCCATTAAATTTTCAGCCCGCGGAATTGCTAAAATTTGGTTTTATCCTTTATCTCGCTGCATGGTTTAGTTCCGGAAGGAGAAAAGTCTCCTCTCTTAAAGAAGGGCTCATTCCATTCCTGGTCATTACGGCGGTAGCGTCAATTCTTTTATTTCTTCAGCCTGATATAGGCACATTGGGGGTTGTGGCATTTTCCGGCCTTTTCCTTTTTTTAATCGCGGGAGCAAAATATTACCATATATTGGCGCTTATTGTTTTGGGGTTGGTTTTATTGGGGGTTATTATTTACCTCGCTCCTTATAGGGTAGAGAGGCTTCAGGTTTTTCTGCATCCGGAATACGATCCGCAGGGGTCCGGCTACCAGGTCCGCCAAGCGGTTATCGCAATAGGTTCCGGTGGAATTTTTGGAAGGGGATTTGGAATGAGCCGCCAAAAATTTCAGTATTTACCTGAACCGGTGGGTGATTCCATTTTCGCGGTCGCTGCGGAGGAGTTTGGGTTTATCGGCAGCGCCTTGATGGTTTTACTTTTTATGATATTCGCGTGGAGAGGTTTTTATTTATCGCGCCTTGCCCCCGATAATTTCGGAAAACTTTTCGGCTCAGGGATTGTGCTATTGATTATTATTCAATCTTTAATAAATATGTCTGCCCTGTCCGGCATTGCTCCTTTAACTGGCATACCTCTGGCGTTTATTTCGCAAGGCGGATCCGCTCTGGCTATGACGCTCCTGGAAGTCGGAATACTTTTAAACATTTCCCGCTCAAGTTAAAATACGGTTATGAGAATAATATTAACCGGTGGTGGTACTGGAGGCCATTTTTATCCATTAGTTGCCGTGGCAAGGTCGCTTCGAGAGCTAAGTGCCGCAAATGGCGCCTCAAATCTCGAATTAATATACGCATCTGATGATCCTTACGACGCTGATTTATTAAAGAAAGAAGGTATCCGTTTTTTGCAGATTCCGGCAGGGAAAATCAGGAGATACTTCTCCTTGAAAAATTTTTCCGATCCATTTAAATCTTTCTGGGGAATATTGAAAGCCGTTTGGATAATTTATCTAAATTTGCCTGATGTTGTTTTTGCGAAAGGGGGTTATGCGAGTTTTCCCACTCTTTATGCCGCGAGAATTTTTGGAATTCCCATTGTTCTGCACGAGACTGATGCAGTTCCCGGAAAAGTTTCTGTTTGGGCTTCCAAGTTCGCGAAAAGAATCGCAATTTCTTTTCCAGAGAGTAAAAATTTTTTTCCTGATGACAGGGCAGTATTAACGGGAAACCCCGTTAGGCGAGAAGTTCTTGCGGGAACCTCAGAATCATCAAAGGAAATTTTTAAACTCGAAGATAATTTGCCGGTAATTCTCGTATTGGGCGGCTCACAGGGGGCAGAGAAAATAAATGAAGCCATTTCGGATATTTTGCCCGATCTTCTTTCATTTTCCCAAATAATACATCAGTCTGGAAAAAATAATGTAGAGGGCGCTATGTTGCGCGCAAGGTCCGTTTTAGAAGGGTCTTCATTGATTTCTCGGTATCACTTACATCCCTTTTTAAATGAAAATGAATACGCCAATGCTTCAAAGGCGGCGAGTTTAATAATTTCTAGGGCAGGCGGAGGCAGTATTTTTGAAATTGCCGCGTGGAATATTCCTGCGATTTTAATACCCCTGGCTGGTTCGGCCCAAAACCACCAAAGAGAAAACGCTTATTCTTACGCGAGAACGGGCGCGGCCGAAGTGATAGAGGAAGCTAATCTTAGTAAACATATACTCTTGGATCGAATACAAAAAATACTCGTGGACCAGGCAAGGATTGGGAAAATGAAGCAATCTGCCGCGGAATTTTCCAAGTTAGACGCGGCAGATAAAATCGCCAGTGAGATATTAAGAATAGCTCTTGGGCACAAGTAAATAATACTATGGAAGTACGCACTAGATTTGCCCCCAGTCCCACGGGATTTTTACATCTCGGCGGCGCCAGAAGTGCAATTTTTAATTATTTATTCACGAAAAAAAATAGCGGAAAATTCATTTTAAGAATCGAAGATACCGATATTGAACGTTCGAAAAAGGAGTGTGAAGAGGATATTATAAAAAGCCTGAAGTGGCTTGGGATAGAATGGGATGAATTTTACAGGCAGAGTGAAAGAAAGGAAATTTATAAAAGCTATTTAAATATGCTATTGGAAAACGGAAACGCATATATATCCAAAGAAGGAGATGGGACACAAGATAAAAAAGACGTAATAAGATTCAGAAATCCCGGAAAAAAAATTAAATTCCAAGATTTAATCAGAGGCGAAGTTGAAATGGAAACCGAAGATTTGGGAAATTTTGTGATTGCGAAGGATGAATTGTCGCCTTTATATCATTTTGCCGCGGTGGTAGATGATGCGGAGATGAAAATTACACATGTAATCAGGGGAGAAGATCATATCCCCAATACGCCGAGGCAGATATTAATTCAGGAAGCTTTGGGGTTTGAGCGACCGCATTATGCCCACTTACCTCTTATTTTGGGATCTGATCGCTCAAAGCTTTCAAAACGCCACGGCGCTAAATCTACTTTTACATACGCCGAGGAGGGTTATCTTCCGGAAGCATTTTTTAATTTTTTGGCTCTTTTGGGGTGGCATCCTGCCGATGATAAGGAAATTTTATCAAGAGAAGAGCTAATAAATATCTTTGAATTAAAGCGGGTACAAAAAGGAGGCGCGGTATGTGATTTTGAGAAGTTAAATTGGTTTAACCGCGAATATATTAAAAAACTTTCAGCAAGAGAACTTTCGGAAAGGGTTAAGGTATTTATGCCGGCGGGATTTGATCAAAACCGTTACGATATTGAAAAAGTTGTTAATTTGGCGAGAGAAAGAATGAATAAATTGTCCGATATTGTCACGGAGATGGATTTTATTTTTAAATTGCCGGCGTATGACAAGGAATTATTGAAGTGGAGGGGGAAGGAAGACTCGAATAAGGTACGTGAGGTGCTGGAATATGCAAGCGGAATTTTAAACGCCGTACCGCCAGAAGAATTTTCTAAAAATAATATCGAAAAATTAGTTATGCCATACGCTGATGAAAAGGGAAGGGGAGAGGTGCTATGGCCTCTTAGAGTATCTTTGTCCGGGAAAATGTCATCGCCTGGGCCGTTTGATATCATTGAAGTTCTCAGAAAGGAGGAAACGCTTCGAAGAATCCGCGAGGCGATTGAAAAAATACAATGAAGAGAAATCTAATCGTTGCTTTACTGCTGTTTGGACTCCCGCTTTTTTTAAATGCGGCAAAAGTAGACGATCTTAAGTCGGAAATTAAAAAGAGGGCAGATGAAATTAAATTCATAGAAGCTGAGATCGCTTCATATCAGAAACAGATAGACGCGAGCGAATCCGAATCCCGGACATTAAAAAATGAGATAACCAAGCTCGAATCGGTTCTAAAAAAACTTAATCTCGAGATTAAACTAACCGAAGGAAAAATACATGGCGCCGAACTTAATCTGGAAAAGCTTGATATAGAAATATCGGACAAAAATATTTCTATCGAACAAAGGAGAGAATCGCTCGGAGAAATAATTAAATCAATAAACCAGTCGGATGATGTTTCGTTTCTTGAAATGATTTTAAAAAGCGAGAAGGTTTCTGATTTTTTCTTTGACGTTAAATCAAGAGAAGAATTAGGCAGATCAATTAATGAAAATCTTTCGGCGCTTAAATTATTAAAAGATGAGCTTGAGAATAAAAAAGCAGAAGAGTCTAGTATAATAATTAGCCTTGCGGAATTTAAAAATGAATTAAGCGATAAAAAAATGGTACAGGAATCAAATAAAGGCGTAAAAAATGTATTATTGAAAGAAACGAAAAATAAGGAAGCATTATACCAAAAACTTTTAAGCGAACGTGAAACGAAACGGAAACAAATATTAGAGGAAATCATGAAAATTGAGGATGAGCTAAAAAAAATGATCGACGTGCCTACATTGCCCGATTCACGACCAGGCATTTTATCTTGGCCGGTTTTGAATGTAAAAGTTACTCAAGGCTATGGAAAGACCGATTTTGCAAGGAACACGGATGTTTATGGACAGAGGAGCCATAATGGTATTGATTTACGCGCCGCAGTGGGAACACCAATTATGGCCGCTGAAGATGGGGTTGTTAGGGGTATTGGAAATGCGGATCTTTATTGTCCTGGAGGTTCTTACGGAAAATGGGTTCTAGTTGAACACCCTAATAAACTTTCTACTTTATACGCGCATCTTTCATACATAAAAGTTACTAATGGCCAAAACATTAAACGCGGCGAGGTAATCGCGTACAGTGGAGACACGGGATATACAACAGGTCCGCATCTTCATTTTACTGTTTATGATGCAAGAACAGTTTATATAAAGGCTTCTAGAGTTTGTGGTTTATTGCCATACGGAGGTTATTTAAACCCTCTACTTTATCTATGATTCTTTAGAGTTAGTAAGGTTTTATATTTTATATTTATCTAATGGAAATAGAAAAAGGGCTCCGTAACAAAATTAGTCTTTTGAAGGCTCACTTTGTTACGAAGCCCTTGATTGCCCCTGCGTTGAGGGAATAGAATCGTATTTTGTTTTTTTTGTAAAGGTGACGGATGAATCCGTTAATAGAACGAAAGAACTAGATTATTGCTATATAAGGAACTCTCCAAAGGAACATAAATTGCAGGGGTGTTACATTTAGTATCTGTTGATTTTTATGAGCTGTCAAAGGTATTTATCCACAAAAATACCTGGAACGGGTATACCGGTATAGTTTATTATTTAAATGAGGGGAAGGATCGGCATTAGCTGAAGCCTCCCTTTTTTATTTAAAGGCTTCAATGCCTTTTTTTGTTTTGGAGACGGACTTATGAAAAATAATTTTGGAACAAGGAAAACACAATGTAGCGGATTTGATGAAGAGATTTGGTCTTGCAAAGACCACTGTTTTGCGTTGGGAGCACGAGTGCAAAATTCCAAAGGCTCACAGAGATGAGAAAGGATGGAGATATTGGACTAACTCGGAATTTGAGCAAATACTCAAAGTTGTTTCGGATAGAATTGAAAGCGGAAAATTTGAGCATCCCGAAGTTCAACAGCCTGCGGTTGCTATAATTGAACCCCCAAAATTAGAAATTCCGAAGGTTTCCCTCGCCGATAACTTTCTTCCAAAGCTAGAGAAAAAAATAATAATTTCAAAAAAGAGTGTCAGCTTCGCGGAAAAACTTTTAAACGCATTTGATAATTTTGCGTTCAGGAATCTCCGCGTTGGTTTCGCGTTAGTGCTGTTTTTCATTACTGCTTTTGCAAGCGCTTCTTTTTCGGATGACCTCAAAAATTTTGGAAAGAGCGCTTGGAATTCTTTTGATAACGCTTTTTCATTTTCCACGGAAAAAACCATAGACTCTGGGAGATTTCTTGCCGATGCTTTTTCGGGACTACGAAAATCTGGTTCCGCTTTTGACGAATTCGGCTATTCAAAAATTAACACCTTATTATCTAGCGGCGATAAATTAATCGGCGATATTTCTGATTTTTATATTGATGGCGGCGAAGGACTTGCTGAAGGATATGATTATTTAAAAAATATCGCTTTTGAAAATTTTACTGAGTTCGGCGTGAATGTTACGGTAATGCAAAACCCGCAAAAGTTTTTCACTACACTCAAAGAGAACTGGGAATTTGTGAGGCCTTCTTTGGTAAAACTTCCGAATGAAGTATTCAGTTATTATTCCTCACTTATTCCTTTAAACAAAGGGTCTCATGTAATCAGCGCTTCTGCAGGAGAATTAATAAAAGGAACTGAAAATATTTTTTATAATTTTGGAAGAAAGATAGTCACTTCTTTTGAGAATACAAAAGATTTTGTACTGGGATTATTTAATCCTGGCGGGGAAATTATCGTGAAAAGTTCGCCTGAGCCTTCGCCAAAAAACATCGCGCCTGGCGCTGTTCCGGTTAAAGAAGATCCAAAAGATCTCAAAGATCAGATCGCGAAGCTGGAAGGGCAAGTAAATACCATTAAGCGTAATGGGATAAGAATAGAGGGAGAGCGTGTGATTGAAAAAATAATCGAGAGGGCGCCTTTACTTCGGTCGCCACAGCCCCTTCCGGCAGATGTTGATTCTAAACTTTCTGCATTAGGTTCGGATTTGCGCGGGGAAATGGAAAATATTCGAAAAGCTTTAGACGCGAAGATACTGGCAAACTTCAACACGATAGCAATCTCGACGAAAATAAATAATCTTGGCGGCGGGTCCGCTCCGGTTAGCACAATCTTTGTTAAAGATATACAGATCTCGGGATCTTGCACGGGAGCAGGGTGCGGTTCTTCGAGCTCTTCCAGCGGTTCCGGTACTGTTAATTCCGGAACGGCTGGGTTAATCGCTTTTTATCCTTCCACGGGCTCTGCTGTTGACGACGCTTCGGCACTTTTCTGGGATGATACAAATCAGCTTTTTGGAATAGGCACGTCGACACCTGCCGCAAAACTTTCGGTTAGCGGGAGCGCACTTATATCGGGAACTACGACAGTACAAACCTTGATTGCTACAAGTTCAATAATTTCGCTTGGTTCTGCAACTTCGACTTTTGCAAATGGCATATCTCTTTCCAGCGGGTGCTTTTATGTAAATGGAAGCTGTGTTGGCGGCGGGGGCGGTTCCGGTACAGTTAGCTCCGGCAGTTTAAATAGACTTTCATATTATTCCGGAGCTACAACACTTGATTCGGCAAATTATCTCGTTACAGACATTACCAATAACTTTTTAGGCATTGGAACTTCTACGCCCTATTCACAACTTTCAATCGGAGGAAAAAACATAGGCACGACATTGCTTGCGCTCGATGCGATTTCCGGACAGACTGCCCCTCTGTTTGATTTCAAAATTGCCAGCTCCACAAAATTAATATTGGATTCATCGGGAAATCTTGGCATTGGAACAACAAGCCCTTCATATATGTTCTCTGTTGCGGGGCATTCTCTCTTTGGCGGAAACGCGACGGCAACCGGTTTGATTTATTCGATGGGAAGCGGAACTTCGACTTTCACCGGTGGCGTTTCATCGGTGGGCCTTGATTCTTCAAACGGCCTTTCCATAACCGGCGGCTCCATTCTAAACACTTCAACCGCTACTTCAACATTCAGTAACGGATTAAATATCACTGCTGGTTGCTACGCCGTCTCCGGAAACTGCCTCACAAACCTCGGCCAGACAATCGACATCAACACCGAAACTACCGGAACCCTCGGAGTCACAAGAGGAGGCACTGGACTTGCAACTGTCTCCCAGGGAAATCTTCTCTACGCTTCCGCGGCGGACACAATCGCGGGCCTCACCATCGGGGCGTCTTCAACAGTGCTCACCACCAACGGAACAATTCCTTCCTGGACGAACGCTCCAGAGTTTGACCACTTCCGAACCACCAACGCCAACGCAACCTCCTCCTTAGCGGGAGGTCTCTCATCGGCCGGCCTCGCTTCATCTAACGGAATCACCGTCTCCGGCGGGGGAGTCATTCTTCCCAATTCGTCCATTCAAAACGCAGCCCTGGCCAATTCCACAATCACCTTTGGCAACGGAACTTGTGCCACCGGTTCGGGCTCGACCGCTCTCGGAGGAACCGGAACCGTCAGCGTGACTTCCAACTGCACCGACGCCGCGACTCTCGATTCCATCGAAGGTGCCTCCCTCCTTAGAAGCGATACCTCGGACAACTTCACTTCGGGAACTCTGACTTTTGACGCGGGGACAACATTAGCTACAAATGGCCTCACCACCTTTGTCCAGGCCACTTCAACTTCCTTCGCGGTCACGAATGAACTCACATCCGGCCAGATAGGCATCGGCACCACCACTCCAGGAAGCATCTTCTCCATTCAATCAGTCGGAAATTTTCAAGCACCTACTTCGACTGTATACACGAGTCTTATCTTACCTGTGCTAACCGCGACAACAACTGCGACGTCAACTTTCACGGGACCGATTGGAAGCGGAGGATTATCTTCTTCAAACGGCCTTTCCATAACCGGCGGCTCGATTCTAAATACTTCAACCGCGACATCCACATTTTCGGGCGGCCTCAATGTGAAAGGATTAACAATGTCGAACCTAAATTGCTCGGGCTTAACCAATGGCGGAAAACTAACAACTGATTCAACGGGAGGTGTTACATGCGGAGCGGACAGCGGAGGCAGCATGGCGATAGACTCTGCGGTTACAAGCGGAACAGGAGGATCCATATTATTCGTCGACGCTTCTGGAAACTTAGCTCAAGACAATACCAACTTTTTCTGGGATGATGCTGCCAACAGGCTCGGACTAAATGGAACGACAACACCAGGATCAGCGCTTTCAATTCAGGGAGTTGGAAATTTCCAAGCACCTACTTCGACTATGTACACGGGATTGCAGTTGCCGTTCTTGAATGCAACATCTTCGCTTGCGACAGCGGGATCAATAACCGCTGCGAATGGATTCACTATGACGGGAACGGCCACTTCTACATTTTCTGGGGGACTTTCAATTTTGAACGGAGGTTTGCGCGTAGCTCCAGGTTTGACGGTCGCTGGCAATACATGGTTCGATTCTAATTTATTTACATTTTCTTCTTCAACAGCTTCATCTCTTACTTTTTCATACCAAAAAACTGCGACATCAACCGTAGTAGACAACTCTCTCTACGCTTGGACAATCGCAACTTCGACAACCGCAAAACCGATTTTCAGGATTAATACTGAACTCAATTCCGGAAATGCAGTTGCCGCGACATCCAGTTTTCTAGGTGGGCTTTCCGTTGATGGAGGAGCATTTGAATATGTCTCCGGCTCTGGAATGACTTCAATTGATTCTCTAAATACTGGTCCAATGGCATTTGATACGGATGCAGGAATAATTAACTGGATTGATTTGCAAATTTCAACCACAACACCGAGAGTATCGCAAAGTTTTACGGCAACGATTGATAATAATGATCTTTTGACTGTCTCCGCTATGACGGACGGGAATGGCGGTGCGACCGAAGCGGGGGTTGGAGTTGCGAGTACGACGCCGTGGGGAATTTTCTCGATAGAATCCGACCAGAAATACGCAAGTTCTACGCGTCCAATTTTTGTTGTGGGCGATCAGGGTACATCAACACCTCTCTTCATAATCGAAGGCAGCCGCGGGCGCATTGGAATTGGAACGACTACCCCGGGTTCGATTTTATCGATTCAGGGAGTGGGCAATTTCCAAGCACCAACCTCTACTATATATACGGGTTTACAACTTCCTTTTCTCCATTCAACAGGAACAATATCCGCGAATAATTACAGAGCTTCCAGTCTTACAAGTTGCGATACGATAGACACCGATGAAAACGGGAACTTCAAATGCGGTTCCGATGCCACTGGCGCAGGAGGGGGAGCAGTAAACCCTTTTGACTTTGTTACCATCGGAAATACTTCTCACGCGGCTTCTTCAACTCGTCCCTTTTACTTTGGTCAGGGTTTACTTGCCGCTTCTTCAACTCTTGGGTATCTGAATGTCGGGTATCTTGACGCCACTTCTACCGCTACTTCTACCTTCACCGGCGGAGTTGCAACGGGCGGACTTGCTTCGACTAACGGCTTAACCATCACAGGCGGCTCCATCTTGAACACTTCCACGGCCACTTCCACATTTTCTGGGGGACTTTCCATTTTGAACGGGGGATTAAGGGTTGCCCCCGGGTTAACTGTCGCGGGGAACAGTTGGTTTGATTCGAATGTGATAACATTTTCATCATCGACGGCGTCGTCACTGACATTTTCGTACCAGAAATCCGCAACATCCACTATTGTTAATAATTCGCTTTATGCCTGGACGATAGCTACTTCGACTACCGGCAGACCTATCTTCAGGATCAATACGGAACAGAATTCCGGAAATGCAACGGCCGCAACCACTTCGGTCATCGGAGGATTTTCCGTTGATGGAGGAGCATTCGAATATGTCTCCGGCTCTGGAATGACTTCAATTGATTCTCTAAATACTGGTCCAATGGCATTTGATACGGATGCAGGAATTTTAAGCTGGATTGATATGCCGACTGCGACCACTGCACCAGGGCTGTTTAATAGTTATTCAGCACAGATTGGTACAACGCCCGTCCTAACTATTTTTGGAACTACGACATCAGCCGGAACTATTACGCATGGCAATGTAGGCATTGGTACGACGACGCCTCAGTGGTCATTAACCGTCGTTGGAGGCGTATGCATTTCCGCTGGCTCTACATGTCCTGCCGCCGAAATTAACGGAGGTTTGCGTGTGGATACGGCGGGCGTTGCCGGAGCCGATGATCCGGGTGATGTTTTTGACGTCGCGGAGCGTTATCCTTCCACTGAGCCCGTTTCCGCGGGAGAGATTGTTGCGATTGATCCCAACGCAACCTCCACGAGAGCGGCTGTTAAGAAAGCGATATTCGGGGACGTTGCGATAGGCATAGTATCGACTCGTCCCGCGCTTGCCATAAATGGCTCTGAAATTATTCTTGGCGCAAATGCGGAAGGTACTTCCACGCGCCCGCTTGTTGCTCTTTCCGGACGTGTTCCGGTTAAAGTAAATCTCGAGGGAGGCGCCATACAGAAAGGGGACAGAATTACCTTGTCTTCCGTGGCTGGAATTGGCACGCGCGCTACAACTTCCGGCATTACACTTGGGGTCGCGCTGGAGGATTTTTCACCCATCTCTAGTAATGGGGAGGGAGGGGATGTTGGAACGGTTCTTGTTTTCGTTAACTTAGGCTGGTCTAATCTCGACGGAAATCTATTTAGCTTCTTGGACGCGGGCATGACTCCAATGATCGAAAGCGGATCAGGCAGAATAAAAGCAAACTATGCTCTCGATATGGATGAGAAAGATATTATAAATGTAAGGTCGATTTTATCCGCGGGAGGAAAATGGAGCATTGATGAAAATGGAAACTTGTCTGTCGAGGAAATTCACGCGAAAAAACTTTGCCTCGATGATGTTTGCATCACGAAAGACGAGTTGAAGAATTTGCTTGAAAAAAACCCGACGACAGCTTCGCAGTCGGACGGGCAAGCTGGGCAAGCTTCTGTTATATCTACAATCGAGCCAGCCGCTGAACCAACCCCAACCTCCGAACCAACGGTTACAGAAGAAAATCCGACACCTACGCCTGCCGAAGAGCCTCCACCAGATCCAACGCCTACTCCAACGCCGGAACCGACGCCAACGCCTGAATCAACATCTGATCTTGCGCCCCTGCCAGAGTCTACTCCTATATCCGAAATAACTCCCGCACCCGTAAGCAATCCATGAAAAAACTTCTAAATAAAAAAAATATAATAATACTGATAATTTTTATTCTTTTAGTTGGCGGGGTTTTTTATTACAAAAATTTCAGAGCAGGGGAGGGGAATCAAAGCAAGGAGGAATACCCTTTCACGAATCCGGAGTTTAAAGAAAGATACGAAGATCCTGAGAATAAATTTTTCGTGGATTACCCGGAAGATTATACCGTGAATGAAATGGATAACGGCGACAACATCAAAACGATAGTCTTCGAGAAAAAAAATTCAGGCCAGCCTGCCGGCGAGGCAGGAGAATCATTCCAAATTTTTTCAATGCCTTTTGATGAGGAATCAATCAGCGTCGAGAGGATTTTAATAGATTCTCCAGATATGGTAATCAAAGACCCGCAAGAAATAACCATTGCGGGCGGACCCGCCCTGCTTTTTTTCAGTACTGATCCCGATGTCGGTGATGTACGGGAATTGTGGTTTGTGCGCGATGACCATTTGTACCAAGCTTCAACTTTTGCCGCGTATGATGAACTACTATCTAAAATTATGAAGACATTCACGTTTAAGTAAAATTTTCAATTTTAAATTATCAATTTTCAATCAATTTCCAATGACAGAATTATCAAAAAGGGAATATGACTTAGAAGAAAGAACGGCTAAATTTGCAGAAAGCATTATTGCCCTTGCTTCCAAAATTATAAAAAATGCTATTACTCTGCCGTTGATTTCGCAAATAGTCCGCGCTGGGACATCAGTTGGCGCAAATTATTGCGAAGCTAACGGGGCAAGCTCCAAGAAAGATTTCAAGAATAAAATTTACATTTGCAAGAAAGAAATTCAAGAAACAAAGTACTGGCTAAGAATTATAGCAAACGCGGATAAAAATGTTTCTGAAGAATCAAGAAAAATATGGAAAGAAGCACAAGAACTAACACTCATATTTGCAAAGATTATATCAACCATGGAAAAGAAACAATGAAAATTAAAGAATTAAAAAATTCATTAAAAATTGAAAATTATAAATTGAAAATTGTTTTTGCGCTATTTTTATTCGTATTTTTCAGCAATAGCGCAAACGCTGCTATCGTGATTCAAGCCCCGAAATATATCGGCCTCGGCTCCGGCCTCGTGGGCTACTGGTCTTTTGATGGAAAGGATATTTATGGAACCAAGGCCACTGACCGTTCCGGCCAGGGTAACCACGGCACCCTAACAAATGGTCCTAAAAAAGTTCCTGGGAAAATAGGACAAGGAATTAGTCTTGACGGAACAAATGATTATGTCATTTCCTCAGTCACGCCCCCATCAACAAATACGAGTATTAGTTTTTGGATCAAAACTTCCGGTGTTTCAAATGGCGTAATGTACTTTGCAAACGGAGCATTAAATAACACAATTTACGATCGCCAAGTATATATTGATTCTACTGGTAAATTAAAAATGCGATGGTGGGATGCGAGTTTGGCAAATAATCTTCAAGGCTGGCTCACCCAAAACACTTCGATTAACAATAATTCATGGCATCATATAGTTTTAATTAACGACATCGTAAATGGAAAAAAAATTTATCTGGATGGGAATCTTGACGGATCAGACTCAACACCTTACCCAGGTTATAATGGATATACAACGCCGCGATTGCATTTTGGAGTTTCTAAAAACGATCAGGATGATACCAATCTCGGATATCTATCAGGAAATATCGATGACTTCCGCATCTACAATCGCGCGCTTTCGGGGGATGAAATCAAACGCCTCTACCGCATCGGGGCGACTTTGCATGTAAATACCCAAATCAATAATGATTCGCTCGCAAAAGGCTTGGTCGGCTACTGGTCTTTTGATGGAAAGGATATTTATGGAACCAAGGCCACTGACCGTTCCGGCCAGGGAAACCACGGCACCCTAACAAATGGCCCGGCAAAAGTTGCTGGCAAACTCGGCCAGGCTTTGAGTTTTGACGGGGTGGATGATTTAGTGAATGCTGGCAGCGCGTCAGTGTTAAATATGACCGGTCCCCATGCATTATCGGCTTGGGTTAGGCGAGATGGCACGGGTACAGCATATACAAGTTACGTACTAATTGCGGGAAAATTTGATGGCGACGACAATGGATACGGCCTATTTTATAAAGCAAGCACAGGAGATTTTTCAGCCGCTGTACGAAGCGGGGGTGGTTTTTTTGAATCAGTTTTTAGCGCTGGGGGCACGGGAGAATGGTATCACCTCGTTGAGAGGTTTGATGGCACAAATGTTAAACTTTATATCAATGGGGTAGAAAAAGATTCTGATGCCGCCGGCATTAGCGGCAGCAATGTTAATTTTAATATTGGAGGTGGATGGTTTAAGGCAGGTGGCTATCAAAGCCGTTTCAACGGCCTCATAGACGACGTTCGCGTCTACAACCGCGCGCTTTCGGCAGATGAAATCAAACGCCTCTACCGCATCGGGGCGACTTTGCATGTAAATACAAAAATAAATAATGATTCGCTCGCAAAAGGTTTGGTCGGCTACTGGTCTTTTGATGGAAAGGATATTTATGGAACCAAGGCCACTGACCGCTCCGGCCAGGGAAACCACGGCACCCTAACAAATGGCCCGGCAAAAGTTGCTGGCAAACTCGGCCAAGCTTTGAGTTTTGACGGGGTGGATGATTATGTAAATATGGGGGCTGTTTTGACTGACATGCCTTCTTTGTCCGCATCTGTTTGGGTTTATCCGCGCTCGCAAAACCTTCTCGGCGGGAGTGAAGGATCTTTTATTAATAAAGATAATTTGGATGTATGCCGCAATACTATCGGTTGGTATTTTGGTTTGGACGGATTTAACGGTAATCCTGGGGAGGTTTGTTTTTCAGTCGACTATGGAACAAATAACCTGACGAGAATTTCTTCGACAAATACCATGACTCTAAATGAATGGCAGCATCTTGTAGTTACTTGGAACGGCGGCACCACCGCAGCCAGCTCAATTAAAATCTATAGAAATGGACAGGAAGTATCTTATAGTTTTTCTCGTAATGGTACAGGAGCTGCACAAAGCGACGCCGATCAATCATTAGTTATTGGAGCCGACGCAATTGGGAGTCCGGTTGCTTTAGACGGAATCATAGATGATGTTAGGCTTTACAACCGCGCGCTTTCGGGGGATGAAATCAAACGCCTGTATAATCTGGGTCGATAAATATTCCATCTGTAAAAACCGTGCTTCGTGCAATTACAACTCGAACCAAAGGCCTCACGTTAATCGAACTTCTGGTTGCGATCTCTATCATTAGCCTGCTATCGAGCATTGTGGTCGCGTCACTTCAAGGCGCAAGATCAAAAGCGAGGGATTCGGAAAGAATACAGACGCTACAATCTTTTGAAATAGCGCTTGAATTATATTATACGCAATACGAGAAGTATCCTGGATGGAATAATGGAGGATCGGACATATACCCAGGAGGGTCGGGGAGTTATTGCTACGCGACGCAATTTCTTCAACCTGATAATTCATGCGCTGATTCCGACTTCGGTTATGAAAACTCAGCATCAGTGGGTTTTTTGGATGTCTTAAGCAATGAAGGACTCATCGGTATTAGCGACTGGAATGATCCCAAGAACCCACATTTTTCGCCCGAATCCGGACTTAAATGGAATTGCAGATATATAGTTCCTAGAGAAGAACGGGATGCAAATAATGTCCAACGATATGCAATGCACTGCAGATTAGAGAATCCATCTTTTGTAGCCCAGAATGACGGAGGAACTAATCCTTATTTATTTGAAATCCAAAAACCAACTACCTGGCTTTGTATTGATGATAATCCGGTTGAAATCTCAGGCCCCAGCTGTAATTAATTAAGCCACATAAAGCCAGTTAATAATCCTCTATAAACCTTCATAGGCTCTAATTATTCATTACGCCTGGACGGCCTTTGCTTGTTTATTTTGCAGAGCTCCCTACATCCTTAATAGGCTAACGCCAGGTATTATGGTGTGGGGGTAAAATGCTTTTGTTGTCCACAGGACAATTTTAAGGCCGGGATTAAAATATAAGCAAGGAATTGAATCGGCAAGGCTTGTTTGTTTCTAGACAGCAAGCAGGGCGCCGATTTTTTATTTTATAAAGCCCAAACAAAAAATGAAACGACCAGTACTAAAAACATTGAACGACGATGTCATAGTTATTGGAGAGAAAAAAGTCAGATGTCTCTATGCCTGGCTCTCTCTTGTGGCGTCTGTGGTTATGGTTGCTGGCGTTTTGATTTCCGCCCAAAAAAGTTTTGAATACGAATTTGCCGAAGCTCAAACTGCTCCCACCACAGGTCTTGTCGCGCACTGGAAATTTGATGAAGGTTCGGGAACTACCGCACTTGATTCATCAGGAAACAATAATACCGGAACACTGACAAACGGACCTCTTTGGACCACTGGAAAAATAGGGGGAGCATTAAATTTTGACGGGGTGAATGATTATGTAAGGGTTAACGATCCTGGCGCGGGAAGCGTTTTGGATTTGCCTGGCAACTTCACCATAAGTGCATGGGCAAAGTTTGATGCCTTTCCTGATGTGAGTCCCGGCAAGTACCCCAGGATAGTTCAAAAAGGATTTGCGGCCGGTGATTCCGGAACTTGGTCTCTCGCTATAGACACCGGCGGAACACCTGATAATGTAGTTTCTTTAGCTGTAAACGGCAATGGATTTTTTGCAAGAGGAGGCACTTCTTTATCAATCAATACTTGGTATCACATTGTTGCCACAAAAAACGGAGCTACGGCAACAATCTTTATAAATGGTGTTCAAGACGGCAGTGTTGGAACTTTTCCGTCCGGAAATATAGATTCCAATAACGCGGCGATGGATTTTGGCAAGTCCACTGGCAATTCAGATGGTGCGATGGACGGCCTTATTGACGATGTTCGCATTTACAACCGCGCTCTATCCGCGCAGGAAATTTCGGATATATATAACGCGGGCTCTGCTACCACTCAAACACCTTCGCAAACGTATCCTCCGTCTACGACGACCCCGGTTCCGACTGTTTCCATCTCCGCAAGCCCGACTTCAATAATATCCGGCAATTCCTCAACGTTAACATGGACTTCAACAAATGCCTCTTCATGTACTGCTTCTGGAGGATGGATGGGTATTAAAACAATTTCAGGAACTGAAGTGCTATTTCCTACAGTTTCAACCACATACACTCTTACTTGCTCCGGATCGGGAGGAACAATAAGCCAATCCGTTACTGTAAGCGTAACTGCTCAAGTTCAAGCTTCACCTCCTCCTGTGACTACTGCTACTGGCGCCCCATATCCCGCTAGCACTGCAATTACCGGAATAAACTTCAACTGGGCTACCCACAAGCGCCTTGCCATCGGGAGCGATAATTGGCCAATCACTTGGGCAGACGATGATAATCAATACACAAGTTGGGGCGATGGCGGCGGATTTGGAGGCGCGGACGCAGGACTGGGAGTTGCTCGCATAAGCGGCACCGCTTCGAATTATACCGGCACAAATCTCTGGAGCGTTCCTCGAGGAACCGCCGGAGGAAAGAGTTATGGAATAATTTCCATTGGCGGCATTCTATATATGTGGGTACAGCCTGGTTCAGATACGGAG
>JACOXM010000009.1 GCA_016176285.1 Candidatus Giovannonibacteria bacterium
CTCGACATAAAGTACATCAAAAAATGGGCGAAAAAACAATCCACTTTGAAGATTTTAGAAAAGTTACTAAAAGAAGTATCATAAAGTTATGGACTGGTACGACAACGAAGCCGGGTACACCGCGACTTTAGTGGAGCATGTGAGGAGGATTATAGACAATTTATGAAATCGTTAGCAAAAATCGCGAATGTACTCTTACTTCTTGTAGGTTTTCAATATGTTTTAATCGGCATTCTTGCCATTTTTGGTGCGGGACTCTTGGAGAGTCTGTTGGCTGAATATACTTTAGTGGCGCCATTGCAACTCATACATAAATCCATTGATTTATATTGTGGCCCGGGAGGATTTTTTTGTGAAATAGGACCTGAGAATGAAGTAATGAGATCCAGACAAATTGAAGTTGTCTTGGGAATTTTAGCTGTGGTAGGGGGGATTATTAGCACACTAGGTGCCATTGATCTTTTTCGGAATAAAAAGTTTGGATATCGCATTTGGATTTTTTTTGTGATTTTATCTTTTGCGGTTGCGATTTGGAATATTGTTTGGCGAGCAGACAAGTATAGTTTTATTTCAATTAGCTGGGCAATTTTATACCTCTCGGCTTACCTAGTTGTTAAAAAAACATTTTATAAATCTGCGGTATGAAAATCTATATCGGTTCTGACCACGCGGGGTTTGAATTAAAAGAAAAACTTAAGGAATTTTTAAAGGAAAAAAATTATGCTGTTGAAGATAAGGGTGTTTTTGAGTTAAATCCGGGAGATGATTATCCGGATTTTGTGCGGACGGTTGCGAGAGCGGTGTCCGGGGATTTAGTAAGTTTTGGAATAATAATCGGAGGATCAGGACAGGGCGAGGCTATAGTCGCAAATCGCCAGAAAGGAGTTCGGGCGGTTGTTTTCTACGGGCCGCGCGCGCCGATTGCGGACGCTGACGTGAACGGCAGAAAATCAGACGATCCTTTTGAAATCGTAAAGCTTGCCCGTATGCACAACAATGCAAATATTCTTTCTTTGGGCGCGCGTTTTGTAACGGAGGAAGAAGCCCAAAAAGCCGTGGAAATTTTTCTCGAAACGGAATTCGAGGGCGGAAGGCATCAGGAACGGCTCGAAAAAATAGACGGGTAGATTTGCGTGTGGTATCTTTATAATAGCTTTCTAAAATATGGCTTCTAACCCAAGGTTTATCTTTGTAATTGGCGGAGTAATGTCCGGCATCGGTAAAGGTATTGCGAGCGCATCTACTGCGAGGATTTTGAAGTCCAAGGGATACAGGACAACTTGCATTAAAATAGACCCGTATTTAAATGTAGACGCTGGCACGATGAATCCGATTGAGCACGGTGAAGTTTTTGTAACTGAAGACGGAAAAGAAACGGACCAGGACATTGGAAATTACGAAAGATTTCTCGATGAAGATGTCCCCTCCTTGAATTATATGACTTCCGGCTCCGTTTATCTTTCCGTGATAGAACGAGAGAGAGCGCTTAAATATGACGGGGCGTGTGTTCAAATCGTTCCGCACATTCCGGAAGAAGTTATTAGAAGACTCAATTTAGCGGCCAAAAAATCCAAGGCTGATTTTGTTTTAGTGGAGGTTGGAGGAACAGCGGGGGAATATGAAAACCTGGTTTTTTTGGAAGCGGCAAGAATGATGCATTTAAAATCTCCAAAGAGCATACTTTTTATGCTAATCAGTTATTTTCCGATCCCTTCCAAAATCGGAGAAATGAAAACAAAACCGACCCAACATGCCGTAAGAGCATTAAACTCTGCGGGAATACAGCCTGATTTTATAATAGCGAGATCGCTTATTCCGCTCGATGAGCCGCGCAAGAAAAAGCTTTCTGTTTTCTGCAACGTAAATGCGGACGATATAATTTCAGCACCCGATATAGATAATATATACCAAGTCCCAATTAATTTTGAGAAGGAAAAGCTCGGTGCGAAGATACTTAAAAAATTTGGCCTTCGCGAAAGCAAGGAAGACATGAGGGAATGGGGGAAAATGGTAAAGAGGGCTCTTTTTTCAAAAAAAGAAGTGAAGATAGGCATAGTAGGAAAGTATTTTGGCACTGGAAAATTTACGCTCTCAGATTCATATATTTCAGTAATTGAAGCAGTTAAGCATTCCGCTTGGCATTTCGGGAGAAATCCGAAGATATTTTGGCTTGATGCGGAACTATATGAAAGGAATCCTGAAAAAATCAAAGAGGAGCTTTCGCAAATCGACGGAATAATAGTTCCCGGCGGTTTCGGATCTAGGGGGGTTGAAGGAAAAATAAAAGCGATTAGTTACGCGAGGAAAATAAAAAAGCCGTTTCTGGGGCTTTGTTACGGCATGCAGTTAGCCGTCGTGGAGTTCGCAAGGAATGTTGCGGGGATGAATGGTGCAAACAGCACGGAGGTGAACAGTAAAACAAAATATCCCGTTATAGATCTAATGGCGGAGCAGAAGGAAAAAGTTTTTTCGGGAAATATGGGCGGAACGATGCGGCTCGGTGCATATGGCTGCAGGCTAAAAGATAAAACAATAGCAAAACGGGCATACGGCACCAGGACTATACACGAAAGGCACCGCCATAGATATGAATTCAATAACGCCCTTCAGAATATTCTAGAATCAAAAGGACTGGTTGTTTCCGGAGTTAATCCGGAATCGGGACTCGTCGAAATAGTTGAATTAAAAGATCATCCTTTTTTTGTAGGAACGCAATTTCATCCGGAATTTAAATCGCGTCCGCTCCACCCGCACCCCTTATTCCATGAATTCATTAAAGCTTGCCTGAGCTCCCGGAAGTAGAAATCACAAAAAGAAAACTCAAACCGCTTTTAGCTGGAAAGCGGATTTTAAACCTTGGGAATAAAAAAATTTTAAAGTTAGAAAGAAGAGGAAAGGCAATTTTGATATATTTATCCGGCGATTATATTTTGGCTTTTCACCAAAGAATGAGCGGGAAGATATTGGTTACAGACCCAGGTTTTACCGATAGCCACGTCAGATATAGATATCATCTTTCTTCGGGAAAAGATTTAATTTTTCATGATGTGCGAAAATTTGGGATAAAATGGTATGGTCCAGAAAAGAAAATTTTAAGAGATAAATATTTTTCAAAGCTTGGCTTAGATCCTCTCGAAATAAATTTTATGAAATTTGAAAAGCATTTAAGGATGCATAGGGGAATGGTAAAGGCACTTTTATTAAGGCAGGATGTTTTGGCGGGCGTTGGAAATATAATCGCGGATGAAAGTTTATGGAAAGCAAGGATTCATCCCCGGGAAAAAATCGAGAATTTTTCTAAGGAGGAGTTGAAGCGATTATATGATGCGATACGATTTATATTAAAAAAATCTATTATGCTTGGTGGTTCGACTATGCGCAATTGGCTTCATCCGGACAGTACAACCGGCGGATATTTCAAAAAACGCTTGATATACCAAAGGAAGGGGAAAAAATGCCGAAGGTGCGGTACAATAATAACAAGAGTAAAAGTTGCAGGAAGAGGTACTTTTATTTGTACTACATGCCAAAAATTGAAGTAATTCCGGCGATAAACGCTGAAAATTTTGAAGATGTAAAAAAGAAGATCAAACTTATTGAACCTTACTGCGAATGGGTGCACTTGGATATTGCCGACGGAACATTTACTCCGAATACCCTTTGGCATAATGCCGAAGATTTGTTGAGCTTCGATACGCCACTTAAAATAGAGATGCATCTTATGATTGCCGATATGGATATAAGATGGGGAGAGTGGATTTTGCCGAATGTAAATAGAATTATTTTTCACAAAGAAGTGGCGCATGATCCGCTTTTCGTTTTGGAGAAAATAAAAAAATCTAAAAAAGAGGCGGGGGTGGCAATTCGTCCGGATACGGACTGGATGGAGCTCAAAGATTTTTTTGAAAATGCGGACCTCGTCCAGGTTTTGGCGGTGAATCCGGGATTAGCCGGGCAGGCATTTAAGCCCGAGATTTTGGATAAAGTTAAGCACATCAGACAATACAATTCCAGAGTTATAATAGAAGTGGATGGGGGAATAAATTTGGAAACCGGAAAACAATGTGCCGAAGCTGGAGCGAATATTCTTGTCTCGGCAAATTATATTTTTGGATCGGAAGATATTAGCGGAGCAATTAATAATTTAAAAAATATATGAAAAAATCATATTTCTATATAATCTTAGGAATAATATTTCTCTTAGTTCCTGTTTATCAATACATTACATTTAAGCCAGATATAACTTTTTCCTACGGACCTGGTTTCGAATTTTTTTCCTGGCAAATAATTTTTTGGCCACTAGGATTAATAAGTTTAATACTAGCTTATTTAGAATGGAAAAAATAAATGACACATCTATACGACGACCTGCCAAAAGCTAAAGCATTCAGGCGGGCAGGCAAAATGAGAGAAAGTATTCAAGATGCTAAGATATTAGCGGCGGCACTTAATGATCCAAGAAATCAGAAGAGAATTAATATTAAGGTGATTAATAATTTAAAAAATATATGAATCCGAGAAAATGGCCATATCTTTTGGTTGGAGGAATAATGGGATTAATCGCAGTTTTTTTTATTGAATTATTAACTCTGGGGGAAGCTATTGAAGCATCAAATAATCTAAAACCTTTAAATTTGATTTTTGAAATCCTTTTTTACACTAATCCCTTTATTTTGCAAATCTTGGGGATAATTTTGGGTGTTTTATCAGGTTGGATCGTATACAGAATAAGATTTAGAAAAATTATTAAACATCAGGAAAGAATTTAATATATCTATTTGATATGATACATATCCACGACGACCTGCCAAAAGCTAAAGCATTCAGGCGGGTAAGCAAAATAAAATTTATATGAGCCACCTGCACGAAGATAAAATAAAATTTCTCGAGCAAAAAGCGAACGACATTCGGGAGTCTATTATTGAAATGTTAGTCGAGGCGGGATCGGGGCATACGGCCGGGCCTTTGGGCATGGCTGATATTTTCACCGCTTTTTATTTTCATATTTTAAATCACAATCCCCGAAATCCGCTTTGGGAAGAGCGCGATCGGTTGGTTTTATCGAATGGACATATCTGCCCCGTGCAATATGCGGCGCTTGCGCACGCCGGATATTTTCCCATGGAAGAATTAAAGACTCTCCGAAAATTCGGCACGCGTTTGCAAGGGCATCCGCACAAGGGAGCACTTCCAGGAATTGAAGTTTCGTCGGGCCCTCTAGGTTCCGGCCTGGGACAGGCGGCTGGAATTGCGTTTGCCGCGAGAATGGACGGGCGAAAATTTCAAACTTATTGCTTCATGGGCGACGGAGAGCAGGATTGTGGGATTATTTGGGAGTCAGCGATGTTTATCGGAAAAAACAAACTTTCGAATCTCACTGCGATAATCGATAGAAACAATATTCAGATAGACGGGATGACGGAGGATATAATGCCGCTCGAACCATTGAGGGAAAAGTATGAATCATTCGGCTGGCATGTTCTGGAAATAAACGGGCACAACTTTGAGGAAATTATCGATGCCGTCGAGGAAGCAAAAGCAATTTACGAAAAGCCTACTATGATAATCGCGCATACGATTCCCGGAAAGGGAATCAAGGAAATAGAATTCGATTACAAGCGCACGCTTGGAGGTAAAATTTCTTCAGAACACCAATGAAACCGAAAAAGGGAGAGATTATAGTTGGATTTATTCCCGCCTTTATCATCATCGCGATAATATTTACGAGCGGTGTGGCGGGGTTTTTTTATACCAAAGAACTCGAAAAAAGCGAATACTTTCTGGAGCTTAATGCGGATAGAGATAACGAGTATGCGACAATGCTTCGCCAAAAGCGGGATAAAGAAAATATTAAGAGATGTCTTGAAGATAAATTGAATGATAGTATTGAATTATGCCAATCAATCCAAACGCAAAATTAGTTTCGAATGTCCTTGATTTAAAATCGGTGGAGCAGGTGCCGACCAGAAAAGGTTACGGGGAGGGGTTGTTTGAAGCGGGGGAGAAGGATGAAAGAATCGTTGCATTGTGTGCGGATCTTACGGAGTCGACACAGATGCATTTGTTTGCGAAAAAATTTCCTAAGCGATTCATCGAAATAGGAGTAGCTGAGCAAAATCTTGCGGCAGTTGCTGCGGGGCTCGCGAACTACGGCAAAATTCCATTTATTTCGAGCTATGCTATGTTTTCTCCGGGAAGGAATTGGGAGCAGATTAGGACGACGATTTGTTACAACGACGTTCCCGTGAAAATCGCGGGCTCGCATTCGGGAGTTTCCGTAGGTCCGGATGGAGCTACCCACCAGGCGATAGAGGATATCGCGATAACGCGTGTAATTCCTAATATGGTTGTTATAGCTCCGTGTGACGCGAATGAGGCAAAGAAAGCGACTTTGGCCGCGGCAGAATTAAATTCACCTGTTTATTTACGCTTCACGCGCGAGAAGACTCCCGTCTGCACTACCATTGAAACCCCTTTCCAGATCGGACGGGCAGAAATATTTTTTGAGAGCAAAAAAGAAAAGCCTGACGTTGCCATTATTTCATCCGGACCGCTGACGCACAACGCATTGCTTGCCGCGAATGATTTGGAAAAAGACGGAATGGGTGTAATTGTCGTAAACAGCCACACAATCAAACCTTTGGACGAAAAAATAATTATTGAAACCGCGCGCAAGGCTGGTGCGATAGTAACTGTGGAGGAACACCAAATTGCGGGGGGCATGGGCTCGGCTGTCGCGGAACTTCTTTCTAGAAATTATCCGGTTCCGATTGAATTTGTAGGTGTGCATGATCGCTTTGGCGAGTCCGGCGTACCCGGTGAGCTCATCACGGCGTTTGGAATGGGAGTCTCTGATATCAAAAAAGCATCAATTCTAGCTAATAAAAGGAAGAGTTAAGTATACCTTATTAAGGTTTTAACTTTGAAAAAATCTGAAAAGATTTATTTTAACTTGTCCACAATAAAAAATTTCTTATACTGATTTTTAAGAGCTATAATAACCAAAGGGAAATATGAATCGGTTTGGCTCGTATGTCGGGCGCCGGTTTTTTTTATTGGAAAAATTAAAAATGTGAAAAAAATAAAAACAAAAAATAACGATATATTGAAACATTTTTTTGAGGAGGATATTGCCGTGGGCACTGAAAGAGTTTCTTCAAAAGATGCGTGGTTTGCGATTGCCCTCGCCTTTATTATTTCTCTGGGTGTTATAACAAACGCGGCAAGCAATGCGAGCTTTGTATTGGACTGTGAGGGCTGCGGGGGCGCTTGGACGCATGCGGCGATAAACGGGCAGTTGCAAGAGAAAGTTTTAAATTTCTCCGAAGAATTACCCGCAACGGTTTACGCGTTAACAGACGTCGTTAACATTTATGGAGGCCTTACAACATTCTTTCTAGGTTTTCTTTCTTCGATTTTGATTTTAGGTCTTTTTGGACAAGATCAACTTAAAACAAAGAGGAGGCGTACAAAATCCAAAAAGAGCGCAGGCTTTATTTCAACAGGGCTATTATATATACCCGTGCTTACGCTCGCTCTGATAGGGGCGAGCTTTTATCCAGTTTCTGCGTCTGGGCCTTTTTCTCCGGTATCTTTGCCCATTGAAGTTCCTAGGATAGGAGCAACTTTGGAATATGTGGATAGCGGGGCATCCATTGAAGTTAGTAATCCTGCAATAAATGAGATTTGGAGGACCGGGGAAGATAGGACAATAAGCTGGTCTGTTTCTGGGTTTGGTGCTAAAAATTTAAAAATTTATTTTTATAATATTTCGGAGGATGAAACAGTGCTGGTAAAAGAATACTCTAGTAAAACCGCTCCTCAGGCGAGATCTTTTGATCTTCGTGTGCCGTCGAATCTTACTTCGGGAAATTATATAGTCATAGTTTGCGACGCTGTAAAAAATATTTGTTCCCAAGGCTCGCCATTTTTTATTGAAGGTGGTGTTGGGGCGTGAGTATGCCAAGGGAATATAATTTTGTCGCGATCGGCGATACTGTAACCGACGCATTTATCCGGCTTAAAAATCCTGCTGCCCACGTGGATATTGATAGGGGCTCGCGGGAAATTTGCATGCGTTTTGCCGACAAAATTCCTTACGAAGATGTCATTATTGTGCCAGCGGTGGGTAATCCGGCAAATGCTGCCGCTTCTGCTGCGCGCCTAGGGCTAAAATCAGCACTTGTAACTAACCTTGGTGAGGATTATTTTGGGGAAGAGTGTTTCCAGGCGTTGAAGCGCGAAAATATCGCAACGGAATTTATTCAAATCAACCACAACAAAAAAACTAATTATCACTACGTTCTCTGGTACGAAGACGACCGTACTATCTTAATCAAGCACGAAAAATATGATTATAAACTTCCGGATATTAATGATCCGGGATGGATTTATTTTTCTTCGCTTGCAGAGCATTCGCTCCCTTTCCACGAGGTAATTGAAAAATATTTGGCGGTGCGGCCGAAAATAAAATTAGCTTTTCAGCCGAACACGTTTCAAATAAAATTCGGCGCAAAAAATCTTGCCGGAATATATAAGCGCACGGACTTGTTCATTTCGAATAAAGAAGAAGCGGAAAGAATTTTGGAAATCGGGGAAAATAAACGCGATATCAAAGAACTTCTTGATGGCATCGCACTTTTAGGCCCTAAAATAGTTGTAATTACGGATGGGCCGAAAGGAGCGTATGCCTTGGGAGAAGGCGAGTATTGGTTTATGCCGCCATATCCCGATCCGAAGCCGCCTTATGAGAGAACTGGCGCGGGCGATGCTTTTTCCTCTACTTTTACTGCCGCCCTCGCTTTAGGCAAAACCATTCCCGAAGCTCTTTCTTGGGCGCCGATTAATTCAATGTCAGTCGTGCAATATGTGGGAGCGAGAGAAGGACTTTTGTCGCGTGAAAAATTGGAAAAATATTTAGAAGAAGCCCCGGCGGATTATAAACCAAAAAAAATATGAATCTCACGGAAATATTAAAACGTGCACAAAACGAGAAGTGGTCTACGGGCCATTTCAACTTTTCCGAATCCGATCAGGTGCGCGCAGTTTGCGAGGCGGCGGCCGAATTGCGTTCTGTGGCCATTCTCGGTACGTCAGAAGGAGAGGCGGGGCACATAGGATATTTGGAAGCTGTTGCGCTTCGCGATGCATTTAGAAAGGAATTCGGAATTCCTATTTTTTTGAATTCGGACCACCACAAAAGTGTAGACAGCGCAAAAAAAGCAGTTGATGCTGGGTACGATTCAATTCACATCGATCTTTCGGCCGAACCGTACGATCAGAATATTGCGGGAACCAAGGCTATTGTTGAATACGCCCATTCTAAGTTGAGCGAAGTTAATGTAGAAGGGGAGTTGGGCTATTTGCGCGGAGAATCTAAAATTCAAAATGAAAAAATTGAGGTGAGCGAGGCTGATTACACGGATCCGAACAAAGCCGCCGAATTCATAGCGGCAACCGGTATTAATCGTCTCGCTATTGCTGTTGGCAACATCCACGGCATATCTAAAGATGAACCCAATTTAGATATTGATCGAATAATTAAAATTCGCGCGGCGGTACCTACGGAAGTCGCGTTGGTTTTGCATGCGGGCTCTGGGATTCCCGATATGCAAATTAAAGCTGCCATTACGGCTGGCATCGCGAATGTCCATATTAATACGGATATTCGCGTCGCTTATGCAAAGGCGCTTCGCGATGAGCTTCAAAAATCTGATGAAACCACGCCGTATAAATTTGATTCGCCTGCGCGGGAAGCGTTGAAGGAAGTTATCAAACAAAAGCTTACTTTATTTGGTGCCGTGAATTTGTTTTAATATAAAGATATGCCAAAAATTTTTGTTACTAGAAAAATCCCTGAAGCTGGGATAAATAAGCTTCATGATGCCGGTTTCGAGGTTGAAATGAACCCCGTGGATAAAGTTCTTTCAAAAGAAGAGCTCCTTCATTATTTGAAAGATGGCGAGTATGATGCGGTACTGTCTTTATTGACGGACAAAATTGACGCAGATGTTCTCAAGGGGGCGGGCCAGAAATGCAAAATTTTTGCGAACTACGCTGTTGGGTTTGACAATGTTGATTTAATTGAAGCAAAAAAGATCGGAATAATGATAACGAATACCCCGGGGGTTGTGAGTAATACTGTAGCGGAGCATACTTTTGCGTTGATGCTCGCGATTGCACACCGTGTTTCCGAGGGAGATAGATTTTCACGTGCGGGTAAATACCACGGATGGGAGCCAATGATGCTTTTAGGAACCGACCTTTCCGGAAAAACTCTCGGCGTAATCGGTCTTGGGCATATCGGATCCAGAGTTGCGTATTATGGTAAAAAAGGTTTTGACATGAACGTAATTTATTACGATATAAAAAGGAATAATGAATTCGAAAAAGAGATTGGGGCGATTTTTTCCGAAACTCCGGAAGACGTGCTAAAAAAATCTGATTTTGTTTCGATTCATGTCCCGCTCATGGATTCGACAAAACATTTAATAAATGCCGACCGGCTGAAGATGATGAAGCGTGATGCATATCTGGTAAATACTTCGAGGGGCCCGATAATAGACGAAAAAGCTTTGGCGGATGCTCTAAGAAATAAAATAATTAGGGGAGCCGCCATTGATGTTTTTGAGCATGAGCCGGCAATTGAGCCTGAATTAATGAAATTGGAGAATGTCATATTGACGCCGCATATCGCGTCCGCAACCGAGGAAGCTCGGGATAAAATGGCCGTGCTCGCCGCGGAAAATATTATTGCGGCGCTTGAAGGAAAGAGGCCGCCGAATCTTGTTGAATAGCAGGTTGATTAAAAACAGAATATGTGATTAACTTATATCCATGCTTTCGATTAATGCTGAAAAGCGCGAAATTAAAGGAAAAAAAGTAAAAAAACTTAGAGAATCCGGAAAAATTCCTGGGATTGTTTATGGCGCCGGAGAAAAAGAAATACTGCTAGAAATACCGGAAAGGGAATTTGAAAAAGTTTTTCGCGAAGCTGGGGAGTCCAGTTTAGTTGAACTTAAAATCGAGGGAAGTAATAAAAATGTGCTTATACATGATGTTTCGTTTGACCCGATAAAAGACCGCCCGGTTCACGTAGATTTCCTGCAGGTAAGGATGGATAAGCTGATTAAGGCTACGGTGGAACTTTCGTTTGATGGTGAATCTCCCGCGGTAAAGCTTGGCGGAATTCTTGTGAAGGTTGTGCGTGAACTAGAGATTGAAGCCTTGCCGAAAGACTTGCCGCCGTCCATAAATGTGGATATTTCAAAACTCCTGAATTTTGGAGATAAATTTTCAGTATCAGATTTGGAGTTGCCTAAAGGGGTCAAAGTGCATGCATCGGCTGATGAAGCCCTGGCCTTAGTTGTGGCGCCGAAAACAGAAGAGGAGTTGAAAGCGGAGGAAACAATCGAAGCGAAAACAATCGAGTCAATAGAGGTTGTGGGTAAAAAGAAGGAAGAAAAAGCTGAAGAAGGCGAGGCAGAAGGAGAAAAAGCCGAAGGAAAGGAGAGCTAGATAATAAACGTCTGCTATAATAGAACTATGAAATATATATGGTTGGCATTGTTGCTTTTTCCTTTTTATTTTATTTTTGCGCAAACGCTTGATCCTTCGGCCGTTGTTGATAGAAGGGCACAGCTCGAAAATGAACTCCAGAATTTGGAAAAAGAAATAGAAGGGTACCGCGGTCAGATTCAGTCAAAACAAAAGGAGGCGCAGAGCCTTGAGCGGGACATTTCTTTAATTGATTCGCAAATTAAAAAATCCCAGCTGGAAATTAGGGCGAGAAATATAAGCATTTCAAAGCTTCAAACTGCAATCGGAGAAAAAAATCAAACGATATCAGTTCTGGAAGAAAAAATCGAGAAAGAAAAAGCTTCGCTGGGGGAACTCATCAGAAATCTTTATGAGCTTGATCAGACCACTTTAGTGGAGGTTTTGTTTTCATATGATAATCTTTCGGACTTTTTTGTTCAGTCGGACACATTCGACACGATACAGGAATCTCTGCAAAGATCTTTCGATGAAATAAGGACAAATAAAACAAAAACCGAAACAGAACGGGATGATTTGGAAGACAGGAAAGCTCAGGAAGTACAGCTCAAAACTTTGCAGGAAATTGAAAAAAAGCGCGTGCAGGAAAGGGAAGCTGAAAAGAAAAAAATTCTGGCCGACACAAGGGGACAGGAAAAAAATTACAAAAAAATAATGGATGCGCGTTCAAAAAATGCCGCGGCCATCAGGTCCGAATTATTCGTATTGAACGGTTCAGGGGCTATTCCTTTTGAAAAGGCGCTGGATTACGCCCAAAAAGTTGAAAGAGGTACTGGGGTAAGGGCGGCTTTTCTCTTAGGCATTATTGCTGAGGAATCAAATTTGGGAGCAAATGTTGGAACTGGAAACTGGAAAACAGATCTTTCGCATGCCAGATGTGCAAAGCAGAGGGACACTTTTCAGGATATTACGTCTCGCCTTGGATTAAATCCCGATAAAATGCCCGTATCAAAAAGAGCTTGGTATGGATATTGCGGAGGCGCAATGGGTCCAGCTCAATTTATCCCTACAACCTGGATATTGTATGAGGATGCTGTTTCGGCGATAACCGGGCATAACCCACCTAATCCGTGGGACCCGTATGACGCGTTTACTGCTTCAGGGCTTTTACTAAGAGATAATGGCGCCGCAGCTGGAACATATAGCGCCGAACACACTGCAGCTTTGAAATATTTAGCTGGTGGTAATTGGAAAAATCCGGCATATCGTTTTTACGGAGACGATGTGATGGCGCTTGCACAAAAATATCAGGACCAGATCAATATATTGTCGAGCGTAGCCAAGAGGTGATCATGAAATTTATTTTGACGAGGCATTGCGAGACTGATTGGAATAAGCAGGGCCTGCTTCAGGGTTGGACGGATATAGGTATTAATGAAGCGGGCTGGGTGCAGGCTGAAGAACTCGCAAAGAATCTTGCCCAATTAAAATTTAAATTTAATAAAGTTGTGTCTTCCGATTTAAAGCGCTCCGTAGAAACAGCTTCGGTTTTAAGCTCGTATTTAAAAATTCCTGTTTTACAGGATCGCCGCTTGAGAGAATGTGGCTTTGGAGAATTCGAGGGGAAGCCCAGGGAGAAAGTTTCTGAAAAATATAGTGAGGTAAGCTATGATTTTGAACCTTTTGGAGGCGAAAGTAGGGATCAGGTCTTAAGAAGGCACTTAGCTCTGCTTGATGATTTGAGTTTTGATCAGGGTGAAGAGAAAGACCAGAATTATACTTTGCTTGTAGGTCATGGGACGGGATTGAACACGGTACTTCATCACTTAAAAAAAGGTCCTCTTTTGCGAGGAGAATATGCCTTGATAGATTATCCCGTCTGAACTTTTTGGAAAGCGCTTATCATCGCCTCGATCTCTCCGTTCAAAAGCCTTTCGATGTTGTGCCAGGATTTTTTTATTCTGTGATCCGTTATTCTATCTTGCATAAAATTGTAAGTGCGGATTTTTTCGGAGCGGTCGCCTGTTCCGATTTGTTCCTTCCTGTCTCTTGAGAGCGACTCGGATTCTTTTCTCTTTTTTTCATCAAGAAGTTTCGCGCGCAAAATAGACATGGCTTTTTCCCTGTTTTTATGCTGCTGCCTTTCTTCGCGGGACGATACGACTATTCCGGACGGCTTATGCAGAATCCGCACGGCTGTCTCGACTTTATTTACATTTTGTCCGCCGTGGCCCCCAGCCCTCGAGAAAGTTACTTCAAGATCGGAATCTTTTACTTCAATATCCTGCGGTTTTGCTTCGGGTAAAATTACAACGGAAACCGTTGATGTGTGTACGCGGCCGGATTTTTCTGTTTTGGGAACTCTTTGGACACGGTGCACACCGGATTCGTATTTCATTTTTGAGTAAACTCCCGCTCCGGTTATTTCGGCAACAACGCTTTTATAGCCCTCCAAGTCGCTTTTAGATTCGTCTAAAATTTTAAAACCCCAGCCTTCGCGTGCCGAATAACCCTGGTACATACGGAGTAATTGTTTGGCGAACAAAGAAGCCTCATTTCCGCCGGCCCCGGCCCTGATTTCCAATATTACAGTTTCCACGGTTTAAACTTTACGCTTTACGTTTTTCTTTGCGGCACGTGCCTTAAACCGCTCAACTCTTCCGGCCGCGTCAATTAATTTGCCTTTTCCGGTAAAAAATGGATGGCATGCCGAACAAACTTCGACTTCGATGCTTTCTTTTACGGAGCCGACAACCATCTGATTACCACAGGCGCATTTGATTTTAGCCTTCGGAAAGTATTTTGGGTGAATTTCAGCTTTCATACCGAAATATACTAACAGAAAATAAAATTTAAGAAAAGGGGTTGCGCTAACTTCCATTAAATATTACACTATTCCCCATATGGCAGAAATTTTAGCGAAGGGCGACAACCCAGAACTCGAGACAATGTTTTCGCTGGGCGTTCAGTTCGGCTATTCAAGGTCCCGACGCCACCCTAAAATGGCGGCATATATACATGGTATAAAAAATAATATAGAAATATTCGATTTGGAGATGACCTCGGAAGCATTGGATAAAGCCAAAGTTTTTTTGAAGAAATTGGGGGAGAGCAGAAAAAATATTCTGTTCGTCGGCACCAAACCTTCAAGCCGGGCGGCTGTCGAAAAATATGCGAAATCCGTACAGGCGAGCTATGTTGCGGGAAGGTGGATTGGAGGTACCCTCACAAACGCTAAAATAATCAGGGACAGAATAAAATATTTCGAAGACCTTAAGAGAAAAAAGGAAACCGGCGAGCTTGAGAAATACACTAAAAAAGAAAAATTGAGAATTACAAGGGAAATAAAAACACTCGAAGAAAAATTTTCCGGAATTGAAAATTTGAAGAACGATTTAGGCGCCGTGATAATGGTTGACCCTAGGGAGGAGAAAACCGCGTTTGCGGAGGCGAAGAAAGTTTTAGTGCCGATAATTGCCATTCTATCTTCGGATAATAATCCTTCCGGCATCGCGTATCCCATTCCCGCAAACGATTCCGCTTCCACGAGCATAGAATATTTATTAAGGAAACTTGCTGAGGGATATAGAGAGGGTTTGATGGCTCCTGATCAAAAAAATGTCTAACGTTTCCAAAGAAGCAATTCAAGAATTAAGAATAAAAACCGGCGTTTCTGTTATGGCGGTAAAAAAAGCGCTCGATAAGGCTGACGGCGATATGGCCAAGGCAGAAGTGTTTCTTAAGGAAGAATCACTTTTGATCGCTTCAAAAAAAGCTGATAGGGAAACAAGGGCTGGAATAATTCAGAGCTATGTGCACGCTGGAAGAATCGGGGTTATCGTAAAATTAAAATGCGAAACTGATTTTGTAGCCAAGAATCCGGAATTCCAGAATTTTTCAAAAGATATCGCGATGCAGGTCGCGGCTTCTGAATCAACCCGAACGGAAGAATTATTGAAAGAGCCGTACATAAAAAATACCTCGCTTACAATTTCCGACTATTTGAAAGAGGCGATTGGAAAGTTCGGCGAAAATATTGAGATTTCGGATTTTAAAAAATTAGAGTTGTAAGATATATGGTTTTTTTCTATCCAGCGCTTTTCGGGATATCGTTTCTGGGAATCTTTCTATTATCTTATAGGCATTTCAAGGAGGCTATGACAATTTCCGACGAAGATTTGGCGCTCAAGATAAACTCAACAGAATCCGTACGCTCTCAAACCTGGAAAAAATATATCAGTCCGGTTTTAGTGAAATTAAAAAATTATTTTTCTCCGCCATTTTGGAAATATTTGGATTTACTCGTAAACAGCGCAAGGCGCTCTGTTATTAAGCTCGAAGCAAGATTAAAATGGCTTTCGGATAATATACGTGGAACGCACATAAATCTCGAAGTTCCCGAAAAATCGGAATATTGGCAGAATCTAAACGGCGCGAAGAACGGCAACGGCAACGGAAACGGAAAAAACGGAAAGAAAGAGTAGATATTCTGCCACCTTAGCTCAGCGGCAGAGCAACGGTTTTGTAAACCGTAGGTCCTCGGTTCGAATCCGAGAGGTGGCTCCAAGATTAGACTTCTTCTTTTTTATATAACAGTGCGTAAATAATCCCTACGGCTAAAGCTCCATACAAATTTAACAGAAGATCGTTTGCGGTGTCGGGGCCGTCGCCGAGTCTTACCTGTCTTTTATGGTAAAAGGCATCCTCCAAATATTCTTCGATTTCATACAAGGAGCCAAAAAAGGAAGTTAGGGAGAGCGCTATTATGATAATAAATATTATCGAGGTTTTCCCAGCTAGTAATTTTACAGAAACTGCGAGTGCCAATGCCATAACCGCCGCTCCGCCTAAAAAATGCGCCATTTGGTCATACCAGGCGATGCTTCCATAAAAGTGACTTATATCACCCAACGCATCAACCCAAAGGCCAACAGCGCTTATAGAATAAGGGAATGATGGAAGAATTTCGCCCCTTTTTCTGAAAAAGTAATATATAAGTTCAATTACCAATAAGGAGGATACGGAAGTTACGAGGAGACCTAACCACGAAAAATCGAGAGTAAAGTTAAGAAATCCTGCCAGATTGAGGATTTCGAACAGTATCAAAATCAGGATTAGCGTTCTCGATAAAATCATTACTTCTAGTATAATTACATCAATGCGTTTTGAGAAAGGAAAATTAATAAAGGATCTTACAACCCTTGGAATAGGCGGGAGGGCGAAACTTTTTGCAACCGTTCATAGTGAAAAAGAACTCGAAGAAGTTTTTGAAAAAGCGGATAGCCTTTCGTGGTTTGTTATAGGTTCGGGCTCGAATGTTGTTGGGCCGGATGGGGGCTTTGACGGACTTATTATAAAAATCAACATAAATCAATTCAAAAATTCCAGGAGCGGAATAATTGTCGGCGGAGGAAATAATCTTTTGGCATTTATCAAAAAAATAAATAGCTTAGGGTATCGGGGAATGGAAAAAATGGCAGGAATTCCCGGCACGATTGCCGGCGCTATTTACGGGAATGCTGGCGCTTACGGGCAGGAAATAAAAGATAATATTACTCGGGTGAGGATTTTTGATGGAAAACATTTTAGATGGATTTCGAGAAAAGTATGCGAGTTCGGCTATAGGTCGAGCATTTTTAAGAAAAATAAGAATTGGATAATAGTCGGGGCGGAGTTTAAATTAGAAAAGGGAGACCCAGAAAAACTCGAGGTAGCTTCGCGGGAGACTATGCGATTAAGGTATAAAAAATACAAGCGCGGCATATTATGCCCCGGAAGTTTTTTTAAAAATATTGTTTTGGGGGACCTTGGGTCATTATCGCGAAAAAAATTACTTTCAAGAATAGACCAATCAAAAATAAATCATGGGAAGCTTCCAACAGGTTATCTTCTCGAGGAGGTCGGGGCCAAGGGAATGAGTTCGGGAAAAATTTTTGTTTCAGAGCATCACGGGAACCTTATTTTCAATAATGGCGGAGGAAGGGCGAAGGATATTAAAATCCTCGCAAAAAAATTAAAAGAAAAAGTTTTTAGAAAATTCGGCATAATGCTCGAGGAGGAGGTGCAATATTTATGACAAAAAAGGAGCTTGCTCGGAAAATAATACAGGAGTTAAAAAAATTTCATCCGAATGCAAAAATTGCCCTGAATTACAGAAACAATATTCAGCTTTTGGTTGCGGTAATATTGTCCGCGCAGTGTACGGATAAAAAAGTAAACGAGGTTACGGCAAGTCTTTTTAAAAAGTACAAAACCGCAGGAGATTTTGCGAAAGCAGATTTGAAAACTTTTGAAAAAGAAATTTATCAAACTGGATTTTATCACGCAAAAGCCCGAAACATAATTGCTGCGGCGAAAATGATAAAAAAAGAATTCGGCGGCGTTTTGCCGAAAACCATGAAAGAAATTTTGAAACTGTCCGGAGTCGCGAGAAAAACTGCAAACGTTGTTTTGGGAAATGCATACGGGGTTGTAGAAGGGATTGCCGTTGATACCCATGTAAAGCGTCTTTCGAAAATGCTCGGCCTCACGGATGAAACCGACCCCGTAAAAATAGAGCGTGATTTGATGCAAATTATTCCCAAAAAAGATTGGTTTAAATTCACATATATGCTGATTGACTACGGCAGAAAATACTGCCCTGCGAGACCGCATAATCATCTTGCCTGCCCGCTCGCAAAGATCACTGTGATATAATCGAAATCATGAAGCGGATTTATTTAGATTATGCGGCGGCGACTCCGATAAATCCTGAAGCAAAAAAAGCTATGGAGGAATTTTATGATGGAACCTTTGGAAATGCGTCCGGATTATATCAAGAAGGAAGGGAAGCCAAAAAAGCGCTTGATGCGTCGAGGGCAAGCATAGCTAGGATTATAAACGCAAAGCCGAATGAAATTATTTTTACCTCGGGCGGAACCGAATCGAATAATTTGGCGATTTTTGGAGCTTTTGGAAGAACAAAAAATTCGGGCCATATTATTACGTCAGCCTTCGAACACAGATCCGTATTGGAACCGATAAAGGAGCTCGGCAGGCAGGGTGTCGACGTTACTTATTTGAAAGTCAGCCCGGATGGATTTGTAAATCCAGAAGATGTAAAAAAAGAATTGCGTCCCGATACCGCGCTTGTAAGCATTATGTTCGTCAATAACGAGATAGGAACGATACAGCCTATTCGCGAAATTTCGAAAATTATTAAGGAGCATCAGACTTTATTTCATACGGATGCTTGTCAGGCCGCGGCTTATCTCGATTTCAATATAGACTCGCTTGGGGTTGATATGGCAAGTTTTTCCGGAGCGAAAATTTACGGGCCGAAGGGGGTCGGGTTCCTTTATAAAAGAAAGGGGGTGCGTCTGGCCTCTCAAATTTTGGGCGGTCCGCAGGAAATGGGATATCGATCTGGGACGGAGGCGCTTTCGCAGATTGTAGGAATGGCGAGAGCCCTTGAAATCGCGGCAAATAAGAGGGAAAAAGAAGCTCTCCGTTTGGAAGAGCTCCGAAACTTTTTTGCCGAAGAAGTTGTAAGAAAAATACCTGACGCCCAAATCAACGGCGCTATGCAAAATAGAATCCCTTCGAATTTAAGCGTATCTTTTCCCGGAACGCGTTCAGAGCAATTGATTTTGGCGCTCGACGAGAAGGGCATTGCGGTTTCTTCCGGTTCCGCCTGCGATTCCAAATTAGAGGATCTGCCGCACGTTATTGCCGCGCTTGGGAGAAGTCCCGAGATAGCAAGAAGTGTCATCAGGTTTAGTTTCGGCGTCAACACGGAAAAAAGCGATATTGATTATCTATTGGAAGCGCTTCGTGCAATTTTATTAGCCAGTAAGTAAATATTAATATGAGAGAAGTAAAGCCTTTAAAATATAAATCATTAGACGGACTTTCAGAAAAGCAGTTGGGCGAGCATCACGATGTGCTCTACGCCGGATACGTAAAAAAAATCGACGAAATAGAAGATAAATTAAATAGCACGGATTTATCTTCGGCGAATGCGACATTTTCAGATTTACGTGAATTAAAAATGGAGGAGACGTTTGCCCTAAACGGCGTAAAGCTTCATGAGGGTTATTTCGATAATATGGCCCCAGGCGGCGCTAAGGGATCTTCGAAAAAAATTCTTGAAATGATTGAAAGGGATTTCGGATCATATGAAAATTGGGAAAAACAATTTAAGGCATTGGGTCTCGCGGCAAGAGGATGGGTTGTATTATCATATGACCTTGATGAGAAAAAATTAAAAAATATTTTATGCGACTCGCATAACCAAGGTGGCGTATGGAATAGTGTGGCACTTCTTATAATGGATGTTTATGAGCACGCGTATTTTATTGATTACGCCACAGGCCGCAAATCTTATATAGAATCTTTTTTCAAAAATATTGACTGGGAATATGTTGAAAAAGTAATAGGGAGATTTCAGATTTAAATCAGGCTGAAATGAGAGGGCTTGCTATCTTCTCAATGATATTACTCGCGGTTGGGGTTTTTTTTGGTTTCTCGTTTTTTTTAAATAACGACAAAACGATGGAGGTTTTTGTGATGCAAGATGATGTTAGTGCGGAAAATGCCACTACTTCAGAGAAAATTCTACCGAGCGAGACTAAGGAAGAAATAAAAGAAGACGCTCCCGGAACCGTCATCAAAGAAAAGAGAGTTCCTTTACTTCCCACGATAGCGCCGACGCCAAAACCTTCTGTTTCTCCAACACCGCCACCTCCTATTGCTATTCCTAAGGTAAAGAGCGGCGATATATATGAGCATGCCCTACAGGCCGTGTTGAATGTTTTTTGCTACGATCACCGGACGGGCTCATATATTTTAGGTTCGGCGGCTGTGGTTCACCCAGACGGTTACGTCTTAACTAATGGACATCTCGCCGAACATTTTCTTGATCCCGAAACAGAATGCATCTTGAGAAGAGGTTCCCCTGCGTCAAATTTCGCTAAGGCGAAAGTTGTTTGGCTCCCGGACCAGTCAAAAAAAATTGGAAAGACGGAAATACCGGAGCAAGATATAGCGGTTTTGAAAATTACGGAACTAATTAACGGAAGTAATTTGCCGCCAGCTTTTAATTATTTCAGATTAAATCCTGATTATTCTATCGCTCCGAACCAAACTTTTTATTCCCTGAATTATCCAACGGAATTTTTAGGAGCAGAAACGGCAGTTAAAAATGCGAATCTTGTTTTTTCTTTGGGAAAAGTGGAAAGCCTTGTCAGCGTAAATGATGACACTTCCAATGCGGAGGGCGCTTATTTAACCGGAGAGGTTTCGGTACAACACGGTTCCTCCGGAGGAATATTTCTTGATATGGAGAAGGGAGAGATTGTCGGGCTTTTTGTCGGTTTAACTGATGCGAAAACAACATCGGGAAGAAAACAGTTTATATTCTTGGCTTCATACTTGGACCTGATATCGAGAAATGAAAAGGGGATGGGCTTTCTCGATTTTCTGAATTCGAAGCCTTAAAATATTTTTGCCATGGATAATATATCAAAAAAACAAATTATTTTACTTGTCTTGTTGGTGTCTTTCGTGACTTCGATATTGACTGGTGTTGCGTCCGTTGTTTTGTTTACCCAAGGTGCTGGAAAGCCAGCGGAAGTGCTTGACAATCCGCCCAGAAATGTTGAACAAGCCATCATAAAAATAGTGGACAATGTTTCGCCGGCTGTGGTAAGCGTTATTGCAACAAAAGATGTGCCTGTCATTGAACAATATTACACGAGTCCGTTTGAGGGGGATGATTCGTTTGGAGGATTTTTCCCCGATTTCTCGGTGCCTCGTTACAGGCAAAAGGGCACAGAAAGGAAGCAGGTAAGCGCGGGAACCGGTTTTTTCGTTTCGGAAGACGGATCAATTATAACGAACCGCCATGTGGTGGAAGACAGGGTGGCAGATTATTCCGTCATAATGAATGACGGCAAAAAATTAAATGCAAAAGTTCTCGCGCGTGACCCGGTAAAGGATATAGCTGTTTTAAAAGTAGACGGTAGCGACTATAAATATATTCAGCTGGGGGATTCTGGTAGTTTGAAGGTTGGGCAGACTGTTGTAGCCATAGGAAATGCGCTTGGAGAATTTCAAAATACGGTTTCCGTCGGAGTGATATCCGGACTGTCGCGGACGATTACGGCTTCCGGGGAATCCGGACCGGAAGTGCTCGGGCAGGTTATACAAACTGATGCGGCAATAAATCCGGGAAACTCCGGAGGGCCATTGCTTGATATAACCGGGCGAGCCATTGGAATAAATAGCGCGGTCGCTAGCGGAGCTGAAAATATCGGTTTTGCGATTCCTGTGAGCGGCGTCGAAAAAGCAATCAGCGACATCAAAGCTTTCGGAAAAATTAGATACCCTTTTCTCGGAGTTCGCTACATTGTAGTAAATCCTGCGGTTAAGGAAAGTAAAAAACTTACCGTTGATTATGGAGTATTGGTTTCCAGTTCGAATAGCGGCGAAGGCGTTGTTTCGAATTCACCAGCGGCTAAGGCGGGAGTAAAAGAGGGCGATATTATCCTTGAAATTGATGGAAAGAGGGTTGATCAGAATAATACTCTCGCGGATCAAATTTCATCAAAAAAAATCAGCGATAAAATTAAATTAAAAATTTTACGCAATAACAAAGAAATATTCCTCGAAGCTGCTCTTGAGGAAAGGTCATAAAAAGAATATAATAAATTATAACCATGCCTCCATTTCATAATTTTACGGTTAAAGCTCAAGAGGCGATTAGACGCGCCCATGAGCTTGCAATAGAACGAGGACAAAACCAAATCGAGCCTATGCATCTTTTGGTGGCTTTGGTATTGCAGGATGAAGGATTAGTTGTTTCCATTTTAGACAAACTCGAAGTTGATATAGCTCTTCTAACCGATTCTATTTTGGATGCGCTTGATGGACAGGCGCGCACGAATTTAATGATCTCTCCCAATCAGATTTATTTAACCCCGGAACTTGGGCGAACGCTCGAAGAAGCACATAAAATTGCCACATCACTTAAGGATGAATATATTTCATCCGAGCATTTGTTTTTAGGAATACTAGAAGTGAATTCTCCCGCCAAGGAAACTCTTTTGAAATTCAGAATCGAGAAAGAAAAAGTTATGAGAGTATTAACGGAGCTTCGCGGGAAAGAAAGAGTATTGGAGGCGGATACGGATTTGAAACTCCAAGTTTTAGAGAGATACGCGAGAAATTTAACGCGTCTAGCGAGGCAGGACAAACTTGATCCAGTAATCGGCAGGGAGGACGAAATTAAACGCTTGATGCAAATTCTTACGAGGCGGACAAAAAATAATCCGGTTTTGATTGGGGAGGCTGGCGTAGGCAAAACTGCAATCGTAGAGGGGCTCGCGTCGCGCATAGCGCGCGGAGATGTGCCCGATATTTTAAAAGACAAGGAATTAATTTCGCTTGATCTTGCGGCGCTCGTGGCAGGCACGAAATACCGTGGGGAATTCGAGGAGAGATTGAAATCCGTTATGAGGGAGCTGGAACGCGCCGGAGGGAGGGTAATTCTTTTTATAGATGAGCTTCACACGATAGTAGGTGCGGGAGCGGCCGAAGGCGCGATAGATGCTTCGAATATTTTAAAGCCCGCGCTTTCCAAGGGGGAGCTTCACGCGATTGGCGCGACTACATTGAAGGAATACCAGAAATATATCGAAAGGGATCCGGCATTAGCTAGGCGTTTTCAGCCGGTTTTCGTAGAGGAGCCCTCCCTTTCTGATACGATAAGCATTTTGCGCGGATTAAAAGAAAAATACGAGCTTCACCACGGCATTCATATAACGGAGGATGCAATTCAGGCAGCCGTGAATCTTTCTTCGAGATATCTTTCGGACAGATTTCTTCCGGATAAAGCGGTTGACCTTGTGGACGAGGCGGCTTCAGCCTTGCGTCTGGAACTTGATTCCATGCCGAACGAACTTGAAAAAGCAAGAAAGGGAATCATGAAACTCGAGATCGAAAAAGAAGCGCTTAAAAAGGAAAATAATCTCATATCCAAAAACAAAATTAAAAGTTTGCAGAAAGAAGTGGAGGATCTAAAAGAAAAATCCCATGATTTGGAAATGCGCTGGAAGAGCGAGAAGGAAACCATAGACAATATAAGAAAGATTAAAAAAGATATGGAGGTTTTGCGTTCCGAATCTTTAGTGGCGGAGAGAAAAGGGGAACTCACTAAAGTTGCGGAGATAAATTATGGCCGAATTCCTGAAAATGAAAAAAGACTTTTCGCGGAAGAGACCCGATTAAAGAAGCTCCAGAAAACGAGAAGAATTTTAAAGGAAGAAGTCCGCGCGGAAGATATTGCGGACGTGGTTTCGCGTTGGACCGGCATTCCGGTAACCAGAATGCTTGAAGAAGAAGCAAGGAAACTTTTGCGAATGGAGGGAGAGCTTATGAAACGCGTTGTCGGCCAGGATGAGGCTATTTCGAAAATTGCGAATGCCGTCAGAAGATCGAGGGCGGGGATTTCCGATGAAGACAGGCCGATAGGCTCTTTCATGTTTTTGGGGCCCACCGGTGTCGGCAAGACGGAGCTCGCGCGAACGCTCGCGGAATTTATGTTCAATGATGAAAAGGCGCTTATAAGGGTTGATATGTCTGAATATATGGAAAGGCACGCGGTTTCGAAATTTATCGGATCGCCCCCGGGATATGTTGGGTACGAAGAAGGTGGACAGCTTACGGAGATGATAAGACACCGCCCTTATTCGGTTATTCTTTTTGATGAAATCGAAAAGGCGCACCCGGAAGTATTTAATGTCATGCTGCAGATTTTGGATAACGGAAGATTAACCGACGCGAAAGGAAGGCATGTTAATTTCCGAAACTCAATAATAGTTATGACTTCAAATGTCGGTTCGGAATTTGTTCACGAAATGGAAAAATTAGGGTTTGAAATGGATGAAAGCGCGTTCACGATTAAAGAAAGGCGCGAAGATGAGCTGAAGGATAAGATTAGGAAGTCTTTGGAAAGAAGATTCAGGCCAGAATTTTTAAACAGGCTCGATGAAATAATTATTTTCAACACTCTTTCCAGAGAAAATTTGAAATCCATCGTTGGGATACAGCTTTTGCGCATGAAAAGCCGGCTTCTTGGAAAAAATATTGATATTGATTTAACGCCTGCCGCTAAAGATTTTCTGGCTGATAAGGGATACGATCCGCATTACGGAGCGCGCCCATTGAAGCGTTTTATAGAATCAAAAATATTGAATCCACTCGCGGAGAAGCTTGTTCGGGGAGATATTAAGAGCGCCGACAGGGTATTGGTGGATTTGAAGGGCAAGGAGCTCGTGCTGGAAATCATATCGCCAAGAAAAAAGGCCAAAAAAATGGCCGCAGTCGTTTCCTAACCTGATCCTATCTCGATCTAAACTGAAAAAATGATACATATATTATGCTATCGCAGATTTTTTGCATCATTTTTCTGGTGTATATTAAATCCTAAAAATTGCATATACTTTATCTATATATAGCTATACGAACTATGTCAAAGCAAGGTGCGACAATCTGCAAGAAATAGAGATTATGAAAATAGCATTTATCCATAGCGACAAAAAAATAGGCACCGGCGCTCATTTCATTAACGATCTAATTGCTTGTAAATTGCGGGAAAGGGGAACGGAAGTGAATAGCTTTTATCCGCAATTTTTACTGACAGACACCCCCGTTCATTTTAAGGGCATTAACAACATTCTCTTTTTTTATTCATTATTGGAAAAACGCGAGGATATATTGCGCCATGATATTATTCAGGGGACAACCTATACACCGCTCGCCTTTCTTCGTTTTTCCAAACCGGTGGTATCGCATTTCGGTTCAACCTCCATTGGTTTTTTAAAAGCTGTTCCAAAAACAAATCATTTGGAAAATGGGTGCAGTGATATTTTTCTGCGCTTAAAACAATTTGGAGTGGTCCGCGAACTTAATATAAAAACCCGCCGACCGCTTAATGATATTGCCTCCATTGAACAGTATGCCGCTGAACGCGCTGATTATATTATTGCCACATCCGATGTAGTAAAAAAAGATTTAATAAGTGTCGGGATTGCGGCTGAAAAAATTGAGATTATTCATAATGCGATTGAGGACTACTGGTTTGAAACGCCAAATAATAATCCACAGAGCGAACCAAGTATCGTTTTTCTTGGCAGAATAGGAGAGGACCCATTCACGCTGAAGCTAAAAGGTGTTGATCGGCTCATCTGGCTTTTTGAGCGATTTCCTGAAGTTAAAAAATTTTCGGTAGTAATGTCGAAGAATAAAAAGTTGGTGCAATGGATGAAAAACAAGATTCCAAATCACTCCATTATTGCAAACGCGGTTAAGGATAGTATTCCTTCCTTGTTAAATCCTTATGCCAGAGGAATTGTGTTATTAACCTCGCGTTATGAGGGTTTTTCACTTAGTCTAATTGAAGCAATGTCGCAAGGACTGGTACCGATAAGTTTTCCTGTAGGCGTAGCCCCGGAAATTATTCGCAATGGCGAGAACGGATTTGTGGTTAGCACAATTGAAGAAGCTAAAGAAAAAATAAATCTTTTGCTAAGCGATGTAAATTTACGGCATCGTTTAGCTCTATCCGCTAAAGAAACCGCGAAGCAATTTAAATCCGATACGATGATTGAAAAAACACTAGATCTGTATAAAAGAATTTTAAAATGAACACTGCGCTATATGAGAAAAATAACATAATACGAGACTTAGGAATAATTATCCTTAGTATTGTCGTTGCTATTATTATTGCAAAAACTGGCGTGCTAGCAAACATACTGACAAGTACTCAAGAGATGGAGATATTAGGTAGTTTGATCGCCGGAATGTTTTTTGTTTCCATATTCACCGCCGCACCAGCGGGTGTAGTGCTTTTTGAAATCGCCGCCGCCAATTCAATCTGGGAGGTGGCTTTGTTCGGCGGAATTGGCGCGCTCGCCGGCGATCTCCTTATTTTTCGATTTATCAGAGACAGTCTGTCCGAAGACATTCATTGGCTTATCAGAAAGACCAAGCAAGAGAGGTTCTTCTCTATTTTTCGACTCAAGATGTTCAGATGGATTGCGCCTTTTATCGGAGCATTGATTGTCGCATCTCCGTTGCCCGACGAGGTCGGTCTTGCTATGATGGGACTTTTCAAAATGAAGATGTTGGTGTTTGTGCCGATATCCTTCAGCCTCAACTTTTTGGGCATATTGATCATCGGCTTGTTCGCTAAGGGAATGTTATGAGAATTAAGGTTGAGGTTTGAATATCTCCTTTCTGGTGCGTGGGGGAGGATTCGAACCTCCGTAGCCCGTAAGGGCGCTTGGTTTACAGCCAAGTGCATTTGGCCACTCTGCCACCCACGCTTTCTAAAAAAGATAACAGTTTTCTCTTGAATTTTCAATATATTCTGTTAAGATGTGGGCAGGATGCACGAGATATCCATAAAAGCTGAAGAGCTTTTTTATTTTTTGGGCTTACCCGTCACGAATGCATTACTGCTTGCTGTCGTGGTTGGTATTACCCTGATTTCTTTGGCTCTGTATATAAAATTTAAAAAGAAATTAAGTTTAGTGCCGTCGGGCATTCAGAACTTCATTGAGCTTCTCCTTGAGGAGCTTCTCTCTCTGATGGATTCCGTTCTTGGCTCGAGGCATCTTTCCGAAAAATACCTGCCGCTTATCGCAACGGTGTTTATTTTTATTTTGACCTCAAATTGGTTCGGCCTTTTGCCTGTCGTTGGCGCTGTGGGCTTAAAAGAGCACGGGAGCAATGTTTTGCTGCCTATTTTCAGGTCTCCCGCGAGCGATTTGAACTTTACAATCGCGCTTGCGGCAATATCAATTATGGGGGTAAATATATTTGGAACTCTTGCCCTGGGTGTTAAAAAACATTTTTCAAAATTTTTTACCTTAAGGGATCCGGTCTTTTCTTTTGTGGGGGTCCTTGAATTTATTTCAGAATTTATTAAAATAATCTCATTCTCGTTCAGGCTTTTCGGGAATGTGTTCGCGGGGGAGGTGCTTCTCGTGATTGTCGGATTCCTGGTTCCTTATGTCATACCCTTACCTTTCCTTTTTTTGGAAATTTTTGTAGGTTTTATACAGGCTTTCATTTTTTCAATGCTGACTTTGGTTTTTATATCAATGGCAGTGAAAGAAGAGGCGCATTAATTATTAGTTAAAAGGTCGTAGAAATTAAAAGATAGAAAAATTATGGAAAATCCAGAAGTAGTTAGATTAATAGCGATAGCGTTTGTTATGGGAATTGGAACTATTTTCCCCGCAATAGCGATTGGGAAAATCGGTGAGAGGGGAGCTGATTCAATAGGACGAAATCCCGAAGCCGCTCCTAAAGTCCAAACAGCGATGATATTGGCAATTGCCTTTGCCGAAGCAATCGCGATTTACGCGCTCGTCGTCTCGCTAATCTTAAAATTCGTAGAGTAACAATGGCAGAGCTTCTTTCCCAGTTGGGGATAAATTTTAAGCTCCTTTTAAGCCAAGGGGTAAATTTTTTAGCGGTTTTAGCGGTTCTGACCTTTTTCATTTATAGGCCGCTATTAAAAATATTAAATGAACGTAGGCAGAAAATAGAATTTGGCTTAAAGGGGGCGAAGGAAGCGGAAAAGAAGCTCGCGGAAATAGAGGCCATTAAGCTTCAAAAATTGCGCGAAAGCGAGGAAAAAGCTTTTAGTTTAATAAAAGACGCTGAAGAAAAAGCCGGAAAAAGAGAGGGAGAAATTATCAGTGAAGCCAATAAAAAAGCGGATGAACTTCTCGAGAAGGCCGCGGAAGTGGAAGAGCATAGAAAGGTGGAAGCTCTCAGCAAATTATCCCAGGAGGCAAAGACTTTAATTAGGGCGGCGCTTGGGAAAATGGTTTTACTTAAGCCGGAGCAAATAGACGAATCATTACTGGAAGAAGCTGTGCGCGAAATAAAAAAGCAGAAAATATGAAATACTCGCCGGAGTCATACGCAAAAGCTTTTTTGGACGCCCTGTCCCGTATGGATAAAAAGGATGAAGGAAAGCTCATAAAAAAATTCATTTCAGTTTTGGCTAAAAATGGGGATCTTGGCAATTTTGAAAAAATCTCCATTGCGATTAAAAAGATTATTACAAAAAGGGGGAATGGAAAATTCATTGATCTGGAACTTGCGAGGCCGATGAATAAAAAGCTGATGGACGCCACCCTAAAAAATTTTTCGGATAAAGATCACGTGGAAATAAAATATCGTCCGGATCTTTTGGCGGGATGCAGGATTCTAATGGACGGAGAAAGAGAGCTAGATTATTCATTTAAAAGAAGATTGAAGAATTTATTTTCGTAAATGGTGTACGAAATTTTAGAAAAATTAAAGAAAGAAATTGAAACCTTCAAGAGCGAAGGAGATTTTAGCGAGGTGGGGATTGTCTCTGAAGTTGGGGACGGAATATTGCGTATTACCGGCCTTGAAAAGGCCCTAGCGCAGGAAATTTTGACCGTTGAAACCCCGGATTCGGAAATTCCGGCAGTCGCATTCAATCTTGAGGAAAATTTTATAGGCGCTGTTATTTTAGGAGAGACAAGAGGTGTTAAAGTCGGTGCGCGCGTAAAGAAAACGGGAAGAATTCTTTCGCTTAAAGCGGGGGACGAGCTTTTGGGGCGGGTGTTAAGCCCCTTGGGGGAGCCGCTTGATGGAAAAGGAGTTATTTTTAAAAATCCAGAAAAAGCTAAGGATTATTTCTTAGAGAGAAGAGCCCCCTCGGTTATAGAGAGGGAGGGCGTTAATACGCCCTTGCACACGGGAATAAAATCGATAGATGCAATGATTCCGATAGGAAGGGGGCAAAGAGAGCTCATAATCGGAGACAGGCAAACCGGAAAAACTTCAATTGCGCTCGACGCGATATTAAACCAGCAATCGAGGGGCGAGGCGGAAAATCCTGTCGTTTCAATTTATGTGGCAATCGGCCAGAAAAATTCTAAAATTGCAAAAATTGTAAAAATGCTTGAGGAGAATGGAGCAATGAAAAACACTATCGTCGTATCCGCTCCGGCTTCTTCGCCTGCGGCGCTTCAGTATTTGGCTCCTTCCGCCGGATGCGCGATTGGAGAATTTTTTATGGATAGCGGAAGGGATGCCCTGGTCATCTATGATGATCTTTCTAAACATGCCGATGCGTATCGCGAGCTTTCACTCCTCTTAAGGCGTCCGCCTGGACGCGAAGCTTATCCCGGAGATATTTTTTATCTGCATTCCAGGCTTTTGGAGCGCGCAGCTAAATTATCCAAAGAAAAAGGGGGAGGATCGTTGACGGCTCTTCCTATTATCGAAACAAAGCTCGGCGACGTCTCTGCTTATATTCCTACGAATGTTATTTCCATAACTGATGGGCAGATTTATCTTGAGTCAGGGCTGTTTTACCAGGGCATTAGGCCTGCGGTGAATGTCGGTCTTTCGGTATCTAGGGTAGGTTCCGCGGCTCAGACAAAGGCAATGAAAAAGGTTGCGGGAAAACTGCGTTTGGAACTTGCTCAATTCAGGGAACTTCAGGCATTCGTGCAGTTTTCTTCGGATCTCGATCCGGACACGCGAAAAAAAATAAAACGCGGCGAACTTTTAACTGAAATTTTAAAGCAATCCGACGGGGAGCCGGTGCCGTTTGAAAAAGCGGTATGCGTGTTATTCGTAGCTTTATCTGGCGTGGTTGATGACATGCCTCTTACTGAAGCGAGAAATTTTATTTCGGGACTTATGGAACGGCTAGAGAAGCTTCACCGCGAGGATATCTTGGAAGAAATTAAGAAGTCGAGGGATTTCAGTAATGAGGTGCAGGAGAAACTGAAATCCGCAGCGGAACTTTTCAAATCAACCCCCAAGTAAAATGGAATCTTTACAAAGTTTAAACAGAAGAAGAAAAGCCGTAAGCAATATTGGCGCAATTACCAAGGCTATGGAGGTAGTCGCGGCGATAAAAATGAGGAAGAGCGAAGAAGTGGCGCTTGATTCGCGCCCTTACGCTTTCAAGGTCCTCAACTTGCTTGAAAAATTGTCGAGAGCGGATAGTGTAAAAAATGTTTTCACATCATCCCACGAAATCAAAAAAACTTTGGTTGTCTTGATTACCTCTGATAGGGGGCTTATCGGCTCATTTAATACGCAGGCAATGCGCGCCTTCGAAAACTTTATTCGAAATGATTATAAAAAATCCGAGGACGATCACGAGTATTTGGCGGTTGCTGTCGGAAAAAAAGCGGATGCTTATATGATAAAGCGAAATTTTCGCCTAGTGAAAAATTTTTACGGTTTCGGAGATTTAATACGAGTGAATGAAATCGATCCGCTTTCAGTTTTTTTGACGGATGGATTTATGAGGGGGGATTGGGATAGAGTTGTTACTATCTCCATGCATTTTAGAAGCGCCCTAAAACAAGAAGCTCTTTCGAGAGAAATTCTTCCGTTGGATTTTTCAAAAATAAGGGAAACTGTTTCCGAGATGGTTCCGGAGCGCGGAAAATTTTCCGAAGAAAAAAAATCACCGAATGGATTTGAAAACGGAATAGAATATATTTTTGAGCCATCACCCAAAGAACTTTTAGAAGAGTTGATGCCGCATTTATTAAGAATGGAAATTTATCAGCTTATTCTGGAAGCTAACGCGTCGGAGCACTCCGCACGATATGTTGCGATGAAAAGCGCGTCTGATAACGCGTCCGAACTGACAGAGAAGCTTCTAGTCCAGTACAATAAGGCGAGGCAAGCCTCAATTACCGGGGAAATAATAGAAATGAGCGCAACGCAAAGCGCACTCAAATAGATATGTCAAACTTAGGAAAAATTATACAAATTATCGGGCCGGTCGTGGATGTGGAATTCGGTGAGGAAAATCAGCTTCCTTCGATTGGCAACGCGCTTGAAATAAAATCGGAAGGACAGAAAATAATTCTGGAAGTTGCAAAACATATGGAGCCGGGAAAACTGCGCGCGATTTCTCTTTCTTCGACTGACGGACTTCAGAGGGGGATGGAAGTATTGGACGTCGGCGCGCCGATTCAGGTTCCGGTAGGCGGAGAAACTCTCGGAAGGATTTTCAATGTTACGGGCGAACCCGTAGACGGAAAGGGCGGGAGCTTCAAAAAATACTGGCCAATAAAAAGGTCTGCGCCAAAATTAGAGGAGCAGTCTACTAAAACGGAAGTATTTCAGACGGGAATTAAGGTAATAGATCTTTTAGCACCTTTTATTAAAGGAGGAAAGGTAGGGCTTTTTGGCGGAGCTGGCGTCGGTAAAACCGTGCTTTTAATGGAATTAATTAGAAATGTGGCGGAGGAATCCGGCGGTGTTTCCATATTTGCAGGCGTCGGAGAAAGAACACGTGAAGGAAACGACCTTTATAAGGAAATGTCGGAATCAGGAGTTATAAACAAAACTGCTCTCGTCTTCGGGCAGATGAACGAGGTTCCGGGCGCGCGATTGAGAGTAGCGCTTTCCGGATTGACGATGGCGGAATATTTTCGCGACGAGGAAAGGAAGGATGTTTTGCTTTTCATAGATAATATTTTTAGGTTTTCACAGGCGGGGTCGGAGGTTTCGACTCTTCTGGGGCGCTTGCCTTCGGCAGTGGGCTACCAGCCAACGCTTGCAAGCGAAATGGGAGAGCTTCAGGAAAGAATTACTTCAACAAACAAGGGGTCCATCACTTCCGTGCAGGCTATTTATGTTCCCGCAGATGACATTACTGACCCGGCTCCAGCCGTTACTTTCGCGCATTTAGATTCCACAATCGTCCTTTCTCGAGCGCTTACTGAAATTGGCATTTACCCCGCGGTTGATCCGCTTGCTTCGACTTCCACCGCTCTTAATCCAAAAATTGTCGGGAAGGAACATTACGAGGTTTCGAGAAAAGTTCAGGAAATTCTACAGAGATATAAAGAACTCCAGGATATTATCGCTATTCTGGGGCTTGAGGAGCTTTCAGACGAAGATAAATTATTAGTTTCAAGGGCTAGAAAAATACAAAAGTTTTTATCCCAGCCCTTTTTTGTTGCGGAAACTTTCACTGGGCGCGATGGGAAATTCGTCCCGCTTGAAAAAACTATTTCAGATTTTAAGGGAATTATTGAGGGTAAATTTGATTCGGAGCCGGAAGATTTCTTCTATATGAAAGGGGCGCTCGGCGAATAACATGAAAATAAAAATTTTTTCATTAAAGGGCATAGAATTCGAAGGGGAGGCCAAATCATTTAATGTGAAAACCAAAGTCGGGGAAATTACCGTAATGGATAACCACAGGCCGTTGATAACTTCTCTCGTTAAGGGAGTTGCAAAAATCGGGCTTGCTGGGGAGGAAATTAAAGAAATAGAGATAAATTCGGGCTTCCTTGAAATGGACGATAATAATAATTTAAGCGTTCTCGCGGAGTGAAAAGGCAAATTTCAAAAAAAATAAAAAAAGATCATTATCATTCCTCGGCGGCGATCGTTTGGTGTTTTGATGCAAGGTTTTCAGGGTTGCTTGAAAAGCATATCTCGAAGAAGAAATTATATTTCCCGGATATAATCAAAATCGCCGGGGGAGCAAAAGCGCTCGCGACGCCGGAAAATAAAAACGAGCGCGATTACATCCTTTCGCAAATAGAAAAATCTTTCAAATTGCATCATCCCAAGGAAATTTATTTGATGGTTCACGCAAATTGCGGGGCGTACGGAAAAAATTTTATAGATGAAAAAAGTGAAAAGAAGTTTTATTTGGCGGAACTAGAGAAGGCGGAGAAGAATTTGAAAAACTTTCTTTCGAGAAAAAAAATAGAGGCCAGAGTGGTCAAGTGTTTTGCTGATTTCGAGGGAATTTCTTTTTAGTTAATTAATATGCTAAATTTAAGTTTGTCCGGTAGGCCAGAGTAGCTCAGTCGGTAGAGCACTCCCATGGTAAGGGAAAGGTCGCCGGTTCAATTCCGGCCTCTGGCTCAGTTATTAAATAAAAAATATTTATGTCACAAGATAATTTAATCAGATTCCAGTGTACTACTTGCAAGCGATATAATTATTATTCGACGAAAAATAAAAAGAAAGTCGAACGTAAACTTGCTTTCAATAAGTTTTGCAAGTGGTGCAGGAAGAAGACACCTCACAAAGAGACAAAAATCAGTTAGAATTAATTCATGCCTTCACTTGGCGTCTTTTTCTCCGCGGTGGTAATTGGATATTTCATCATCCCGTTTTTTTTGTCCAAAGAAAATATACGGCTTTATCTTTCTCATACCACGAGCTCCGAATCTGCTTGGCGCGACGGGCTTCTCAAATTTATTACGGATCGAATGCGGCGAATCACTCCAAATTTCGTGAGTTTGGTTGGTATGATTTTAGTTCTTCTCCTCGCGTACTTATTTGAAAATGAATATAACTACGGGTTAATTTTTTTCGTAACGCTTCTTGCCGGATTCAGCGATATGCTTGACGGGTCGCTTGCGAGAAACACAAATCGGGTTACGAGATTAGGAACGGTTTTAGATGTCCTGCGCGATGTAATTCTAGCCGTTGTCGTTAGCGCTTATTTAATATTAGATAATTTGCTTTCAGGAGAATTATTTTTCTGGTTCATGGCTGGCTGGATTATATTGGGGGCGGTCCGCAGCCTTGAATTTAAAGTTTCTTCAGACAGAATTTTCGCATTAGAGGAAGATTATAAATTTGTGCTTGATAGATTGCGGCTTTTCCTTTATATCGCGGGCATCCTTGTTTTAATTTTGACTCCTTTATTCCAAAGCTTAAGGACGCTTGGCGAAACCTTAATAATAACTTCCGTTGTGATTTCGTGGATGTCCCTCGCGTTCCATTCCGCCCATTTGCGCATTCTGCGCGAAGAAAGCCTAGAACGACGCAGAATGTAAATCCGCGAATTTGGCGGTGTGTCTAGGATTCGAAATTTTTAATACAAGGCTGTTAAAGGGTTTTCTTTGGCTTGGGCAGTTTAACTTAGGTATCTCGGTCTAAAGTTATAGAATGCCCCCTGTGAGATTTATGGGTTTTGCGCCGGCAATGTGCATGGGCTCTCTAACGTCGAGGTCATCATATTTTTGAACGTGAGATTTTGTGCGAAATGCAATACTCATCACGCCTATCACCTTGTTGTTTCCTGCGTCTATGAGCGGGCAACCGCTATTTCCAGGGTTACTGATAGCATCAACGATAAACCAATTTCGTGGGTGGGCGGGGTCAACGCCATCTTGCTTTATATTGCTGATAATAGCTCGATTTACAATAAGTGTGATGCCGAAGCCATCATTCATAAGTTGAGCAGCGTATGGGAAGCCGATAAAATAAACCTCTTGGCCAACTTCAACTTTTTCAGAATCGTTGAATCCCAGCGGCTTAAGCAGGGTGTTCTCATAGCCAGAAATTTGAAAAAGAGCAAAATCATTTTTGTCATCTTTCCTAATAAAATTTAGCGGTAACCAAGTGTAGCTTTCCAAGCCATTCGATTCTTGTTTACTCATAACCATTCCCATAAGTTTCGATTGAAACTGAGGTGGGGTTTGATTATAAATATGTGCGGCGGTTAAAATTTTTCCGTCGCCAGAAACGCAAAAACCACTTCCAGTAATTGTCATCTGATTTGGAGCAGGACTAAAGCCTATCGCAATAATAGAACTACGGACTTTTTTAATTTTATCGCTTAACTTTTGTTTAAACATTGAAGTGTTTTAGTCGATTTTATAATCGCTTTATCTTTCGTCCCGAGAGAAAAGTTTCTCCCCGCCGCTTTTACTACCAAGGCTTCGACGCATTGATTTAAATCGGCCGGCCTTTCCAGAACTGATTCTGCAAGACGCATTTCGTGGTTGTTTGAGGTGTATATGTACCAAGAAGACATACCATCTACTGATTCACCACATCTCTCAGCTATGATAAAAAACCGCAGAGATGTACCCGAGACTAAATCCTTGGCCGTAATCGTGATTGGGGTGCATAGATCACTAATTTGGCTTGCGAAATCTGACTTAAGGGTTTGGGTATATGCCCACGACGTAGTGCCGCTTGATTCAGCTTTAATGCTGGGGGTGGTTATAGCATGTTGGGAATACGAAGTAATCGACGTGTTGGAATCGGGTATAAGTACATCATTGCTCGTAAAATTTATTATGATTTCTTTTTGTTCCATTCCTTTATTTTATCTTAAAAGTTAAAAACGTAAACTGACTTTTTACTGTCTCGGTCTCGCTATTGCCCCAATAAAGGCGATCCCTCGATAAAAAATGTTGTCTGCGGGGGCACAAGGATTCGAACCTTGATCAGTGGTTTTGGAGACCACCATTCTGCCATTGAACTATGCCCCCGGATTCGATTTCGATTATTTCAAGATTCTACTATAAAAATAAAATATAAAAAATAGGGGCATTTTTTATATATCTATGCGTTTTATCAGGGGTCAGTCACGAGGGAAAACTTGCGTGAAGCGGTAGACTCGATCTATCCTCTCTGTGGAACTAAAGAGGAGCCTTCGGGCGCTTTTAAATTTTGTGCTAAAATTTATTTTACTATGCAGGAAAAACAAATTGGAATGCGGGCGTTGGTTTCGAGCCTCGAAAAAAGGGGTGTATTAAAAAGCGAGCAGATCATTGAGGCTTTATTGAAGGTGGACCGCAAGGATTTTATTCCAAAAGAGCGTCAGGACCAGGCTTATACGGATGAGGCTCTGCCAATTGGAAGCGGGCAGACGATCTCCCAACCTTATACCGTGGCCTTTATGCTCGAATTATTAGAACCCAAAAAAACGGAAATTATTATGGATGTGGGGTCAGGTTCCGGGTGGACGGCAGCGATCCTCGCGGAAATAGTCGGTCTTGAGGGGGAAATTTATGCATTTGAAAGAATCCCTGAACTGTGTGAGTTTGGAAAAAATAATTTAAAAAAATACCCAATGATCTCCGGCAGAGTTTCTTTTTTCTGCCGCGACGCATCCTCCGGACCGGATGTCCCTCCGTCAGGGGGTTTCGATGGAATAATCGCGGCGGCGGCGCTCGATGAGGTGCCTCCCATATGGAGGAAAATTTTAAAAATCGGCGGGAGGCTCATTTATCCGAGAGACGGATCTGTTATCAAGGAAATCAAGGAATCGGAGGAAGAATTTGAAAAATGCGAATATGAAGGATTTGCTTTTGTGCCGTATATAAAAGATGAAAATTTCTAATATTCTGAAAATATTTATTTTTATTTTTATAGCGGCTATATTGGCCGGAACTTATTTGGTTTTAACAAGAAAGCCCGTAATAAGGATTGCCGAAACCGTAAGGGTTACAATTCCGGAAGGATATAACGTGAGGCAAATTGCCGCGGCGCTTGAGGATGCCGGGCTTTTCAGTTCGGAGGATTTTTTAGCCAAGGCAGAGATAGAGGAAGGATTTCTTTTTCCGGACACTTATGAATTTTATAAGGAAACCACGCCGACAAATGTCATTAATAAAATGAAAGAAAATTTCAGCGACAAAGTGCTTTCTAGGATAGAAAAAGTCTTGAGGGAAAAAGACAAGAAGCTTAGCGAAATAATAATTATGTCATCCATTTTAGAAAAAGAGGCAGCTTTGGAAAAAGATTGGAAAATAATTTCCGGAATACTATGGAAAAGAATAGACGCAAAAATGCCCCTGCAGGTAGACGCGAGCTTGACTTATGTCACGGGAAAACCGTCGTCCGATCTCACGGACGGGGATTTAGCCATGGATTCACCTTACAATACTTATAAAAATTTGGGTCTGCCCGCGAGCGCGATTTCAAACCCTGGGCTTGGAGCAATCGAAGCCGCCCTAAATCCCGAAAAAACTTCTTATTGGTTTTATCTTTCGGACAAGGAGGGCGAAATACATTACGCGAAAACTTTTGAAGAGCATAAGCTTAACAAAAATAAATACTTGAGGTAGGATTAATTAAATCTTGAACATTGGAGGAACTATGAATAAAGGGACGTTAAAAGAGTCGCTAGTAATTGATGCTATGGATCGGCCACTACGTCTTGATCCGAAAATTAGTATGTTGCAAAAGAGGGTTGAGGGCCAGAAAAAGACAATCGAAACTCTCCGGCGCACATCCGCTAAGCGAAAAAAAGTAGCGCGGCTACTCTTTAAAAAAATCCAAATACTTATGCTTGCAAATAGTGAGATACCGAGCCTAAAACGCGTGATAGAACAGTTGCGAGATTTGCAATACGGCCATAGGATGGAGCCGGGAGACGGAACGTAGGGCTCAAGTCAAGGACGGTGGAAAACCTACCGCCCTTTTAAATTTTCTGATATAGCCCCATCAGTTCGGCGGAGGCGAGTATGTGTCCGGACATTTCTTTTTCAATATCTTCCTTCAAGGCATTTTTATCCAAATCTAAAATTTTATCCAGTGCGTATAATTTAAAAAAGTATCGATGTTTGCCGGAGGGCGGGCAGGGGCCGCCATAGCCTATTTTTCCAAAACTCGTGATGCCTTCCGTCGCTTTGTCGGGAATTTCTCCCTCCGGGATTCCGGGCGTTTTCGGGTCCATATTAAAAATTGTCCAGTGCGTCCAAATGGGGTGCACGGCGTCAGGATCGTCTACAATCAGCGCAAGACTTTTTGCGCTTTCAGGTACGTCCGAAAAAATAAGCGCAGGGCTTACATTTTCGCCTTGGCATGTATAAGCAGTCGGAATTTCCCCGTTATGGGCAAATGATGTTGATTCAATTTTCATATAACTTGCCTTAAATATTAAAATAAATAATAATAGCGCCCAATGAATAGAGATAACCAAAAAAAGGTTTTTGTGGCAATGTCAGGCGGGGTTGACAGCTCTGTCGCCGCTTTTCTATTGAAGGATCAAGAATATAACGTTACAGGCGCCCATATGGTTTGCTGGGATGGGTGCGAAAACAATGAGGACCGCCACGATGCCGAGAGGGTGGCCTTAAAACTTGGGATCCCGTTCCATGTATTTGATTTTCGCAAGGAATATAAGGAGAGAGTTTTCGATTATATGATTGGCGAATATTCAAAGGGGAGGACGCCAAACCCAGATGCTGTTTGTAACAGTGAAATTAAATTCGGAATATTTCTAAAAAAAGCTCACGAGATGGGAGCGGATTTTATCGCGACCGGGCACTACGTGCGCAAGGAAGCTAAGCTTCCACTTGGAAGCTTAGCTTCTATGTTGTTGGAAGCGAGAGATAAATCAAAGGATCAGAGTTATTTCCTTTGCAGGCTTACTCAAGAGCAAATAAAATATTCTCTTTTTCCGATAGGCGATTATTTGAAAAGCGAAGTTCGTGAAATTGCCGCAGGCGCCGGTCTTATCACTGCCTCAAAAAAAGATTCCCAGGGGCTCTGCTTTGTGGGGAAGGTTGATTTTCAAGATTTTTTACGCGGCTATATTCCAAAGAAAGAGGGAAAGATAATTAACTCCAAGGGAGAATTATTGGGCAAGCATGACGGCTCCCATTTTTTTACTCCGGGACAGAGGCATGGCATAAAATTAGGAGGCTTTAAGGAGCCTTTATATGTTGCCGAGACGCACCACGGGGACAATACGGTTTTGGTTGCCGAAGGCAAGGAAGATCAGATTTTATATAAAAAAGAAATTTATGCTTCTGAAATAAATTGGATTTCTGGGGAAGCTCCGGAATTTCCTTTTGAATGCGAGGCAAGGATCCGATATAGGCAGCCGCTTCAAGAAGCAAAAATCTTAATTCAAGATTCCCTATTCTTAATTCGTTTCAAAAAGCCCCAGCGTGGTGTAGCCCCCGGGCAATTCGCGGCGTTTTATAAAGAAGGAGAACTTCTCGGCGGGGGAATTATAGAAAGCTGACATTGGTTGAAAAACTGCCCGATATATAATATACTCACTAAAATTTACGGAGGAGGTTTTTTAACATGGTTGAAGATGATAAACCAAAGTCTCCAAGTAAATGGAGGCCGACCCTCGATGAGAGTGAGTTTGAAAGGCTCTATGGTGGGCGAAAGCTTGCGCCCAGAGAGGAGCGAACCATCCGGCTGGACACGGTCCATACGTACAGCTTTGAAGACTGCTGCGAAGCTGTCGGATGGGATCCCGGATGGGTTCGGGGGCAGCTGCTTAAGTGGAAAAAGAAACTCGAAGAAACACCCGAAGCATCATCGCCGAAAAAAAGACAAAAAAAGAGAGTGAGGTAAGTATAGTGGAAGAGAGGCCGTTTGGGTAACCAAGCGGCCTCATTTAAATTATGCTAAAATAGTTTTATGTCTGCGGAAGAATTGCGTAAAAAATTTCTGGAATTTTTCAAATCAAAAGGGCACGCGGTTGTGCCGTCTTCTTCGCTTTTGCCCGATGATCCGTCGGTACTTTTGACGACTGCGGGAATGCAGCAGTTTAAGAAATATTATACGGGCGAGGCCGATGCAATGCGCGATTTCGGATCAAAAAATACGGCTTCCGTCCAGAAATCATTCAGGACTTCCGATATAGATGAAGTAGGGGATGATTCCCACCTGACTTTTTTTGAGATGCTCGGCAATTTTTCTTTCAGCGGTTATTTCAAAAAAGAATCTATACAATACGCAGACGAATTTATTACAAAGGAACTCGGGGTGCCGATTTCTTTTGTAACTATTTTCGGAGGGACGGCCGAAGTTCCGAAAGATGAAGAATCCCGTGAGATTTGGAAATCTTTGGGCATTTCGGACATAAGGGAGATGGGGATGGAGGATAATTTTTGGGGGCCAACCGGAAACGAGGGGCCGTGCGGACCAACGACGGAAATATATTGCGAAAACAAAGCTGGTGGACGGGCGGAGATTTGGAATGTGGTCTTTAATGAATACTATAAAAAAGACGGCCGCTTGCAAAAATTAAAAAATTCGGGGGTTGATACGGGTATGGGTTTGGAACGGCTCGCGATGATCGTGCAAAATAAAAAAAATATTTTCGAGACAGATTTATTTTCTTCACTTATGGAAATTCTTCCTGCGGAGATGGATATTAAAACAAAAAGAATTGCCGCAGATCATTCGCGGGCAATATCTTTTTTGGTTTCCGACGGAGTTGCGCCCTCGAACAAGGAAGCTGGATATGTTTTAAGGAGGCTCATGCGGCGCCTCATAAGTTACGGCACCGGAAAAGAAAGCCAGTTATTCAAGGAGATTGTTGCCAATTACGGCGGTTTTTATCCCGAGCTTAATCTGGAAAAAATCCTCCCCGTTTTTAATCAGGAAAATGAAAAATTTTCTCGGACTTTGAGTTCGGGAATTAAGGAACTTTCTAAATTTCAAAGCATCGATGCAAAGGCTGCATTTAAACTTTATGAAAGCTATGGGCTACCTTTCGAAGTAATCAAGGAATATGAAGACGGGGAGCGCGCAAAAAATTTGACTCGCGAGGCTTTTGAGGATGAATTTAGAAAACATCAGGAAATTTCGCGCGCCGGACAGGAGAAAAAATTTGGCGGGCATGGACTTCTACTGGATACCGGAGAATTGAAAGCAAAAGATGCCGAAGAGCTAAAAAAAGTTACGCGGCTTCACACGGCGACACATCTTCTTCAGGCGGCCTTGAGAAAAGTATTAGGGGATGAGGTGTCGCAGAAAGGTTCCGATATAACTTCCGAAAGGACGCGCTTTGATTTCAGTTTTCCGAGAAAATTAACTCCGGAGGAAATAAAAAAAGTCGAGGAACTGGTAAATTCCGTTATTTCCGAAGGTTTCAATGTTCAAGTCGAAGAAATGGATTTGGAAGAAGCCAAGAAAAGCGGAGCTCTTTATTTTTTCAAAGAAAAATATCCTTCGCGCGTCAAAGTATACAGCGTTGGGTCATTTTCAAAAGAGCTTTGCGGCGGTCCTCACGTTCCAAACACATCGGAAGTCGGGAAATTTGCTATAATAAAAGAAGAGGGAATCGCTTCCGGCGTGCGAAGGATACGCGCGGAGGTAATGCCATAATGATTTTTTCGAAAAAAAAAGAATCAAAAAATATATTGGTTGTGGATATCGGAAGCTCTTCCGTAAATTATTTTGTTTTTGCGTCTAAACCTAATAATGAAATAACGGAATTTTCCGGCATTATCCATTCCCGCCTCCCGCTCCTTGAAAATCCAGAGTTTAAGCATATTGAACGCCATGTCAAGAAGGCGCTCGGCGAGGCTTCACAGGAACTTCAAAAGAAAAATAAAAATGTGAAACTCGATGCGATATATGTAGTCGTTTCCGCCCCTTGGTATTTATGCGAAACAAAATTTGTTAAAATTTCGCGACGCGAAAAATTTAAAATCACGAGCGATTTATTAAACAAACTTATGGCGGAAGAAATTGAATTATTTAAAAGAAAATCATCGGAGAAATTTTCTACTAAGTATGAGGAGGTGGAAATTGTGGAGTATGAGTCAATGCGATTCATCGTTAATGGGTATCCGATAAAAAATCCCTTCGGAAAAAAAGTTCAGGAACTGGAAGTTTCCATATATTTAAGCGCCGTCCTCAGGAGCTTTAAGGGCGACCTCGAAGATATTTTGAGACATTTTTTCGGGGGAGTTGAAATAAAAATTGTCACCGAACCCTACCCGCTTTTTCTGATATTATCGGAAATATTGAATACGGACGAAGGATTTATTGTTGTTGATGTTGGCGGGGAAGTTACGGAAGTATATCTTGTTCAAAAGGGGATTTTAGAAAATGTAAAAACTTTTATATGGGGCGGAAATCTGGTTGTGAGGAGGCTTGCCTCGCTTTTGGACTTGAATCTAGGTGAAGCATCTTCTCTTTTCAAGTTAAGCAGTAATGGCGAGCTTAAGCCGGATACTAACGGAAAAATTACCAAAGCCGTAGAGGGGATTTGTTCGCAGTGGCAAAATTTACTTGCCCAGTCGCTCTCGGGTCTAAGGAAAAACTCACCATTGCCGCAGACCCTTGTCTTATTGGGAGGGGTTGCGGGAAGCGAGGTGTTGAAGGGATGCGCGAACTCGACCGACTTCGCATCATTTACAATTTTAGGAAAGCCTTTTAATATTGTAACTTTCAAGCCTGAAAATTTTGACGGAAGGGTGCCTCTGGCCGGGATCGACCGTAAAGATCCTCAAATGACGCTCCCATTATTATTAGCTTTAAGCGCTTCAAAATATGCCTGGAAAAAATAAAATAGAAAAAGATCCCGCTTCAGGGAAGCCGGTCTTGAGGGATATAGTTTCCAAAAAGCCGCGACCTGCCCTGCCGCCGAGAATTACAAAGCAAGTTTTCCCCGAAACCCCGATAACCATAAGGAAGGAGGAGAAGAAAAAAATTCCTTTCAAAATTAAAATTGGAAAATGGTTTTATATTGCGGGGGTCATTGTTATAACTTTTTTTATAGCAGCCCTGGCCACTAGAGCTTTTTCCCGTGCGGAAATTATTTTAACTCCGCGGCAGGAATTCATTGATGCGGAGGAGGCGTTGGGCGCGTCCGCGGACTCTATCGAGGATTTATCCCTGGAGGCAGTTACCTTGGAAGATGAAATAACGGAATCCGGCCCTACGGAAACTTCAAAAGACGGGGAAGGTAAATCTTCCGGGCAGGTTATTATTTATAATGCTTTCTCCCAAACGCCGCAGGTGCTCGTAGCAAATACGCGGCTGGAATCGTCTGGGAAAATTTTTCGCATAAAAAACCAGGTAAAAATTCCTGCGGCAACAAGCCAGAATGGAAAGTTGATTCCCGGAAGCATTGAAACTACGATTTATGCGGAGAAGCCTGGGCCGGATTATAATATCGGGCTTGCTGATTTTACTATTCCCGGATTTAGGGGAACGCCGAAGTATGAAAAGTTTTATGCCAGGTCAAAAACTGCAATAGGCGGGGGTTTTTCCGGCGCTTCAAAGATTGTGACCCCGGACAGCGTGGAAGCTCTTATGACCAAGGCGCAAGAGAGCTTAAAAAATAAATTGAGGGAGAAAATCGCTCGCGATCTTCCGAGGGGAATTTTTCTTCCCGAGGGTGCCGTCGAAATTAAAATGGAACTTCTAGAGGTGGACCCGCCAATTAACTCCCAAGCAGATAATTTTAAGATCAAAGCTAGGGGAACGCTTCGGGCCTTGGTGCTTGAAAGGGAAGAAATTTCGAAAGTTCTTTCGGATAAGTATTTAAACCTGAAAGAATCGGAGAAAACGGATATTGCGAACTTGGAAAAGCTTGATGTGCGGATTTCCGGGCTGGATTTTGAAAATAAAAAAATGAACGTCAAGATTTCCGGAAAAGCTCATTTTGTATGGCTGATAGACGAGGATTCCCTGAAAAATGATCTTTTAGGAGCGTCAAAGGGGATTAGGGAACAGGTCTTTAGAAACTACTCCGGGATTGAGCGCGCCGAGATAGACTTCAGTCCGGGTTGGTGGAGGTTTTTCCCGAAAGACAAGCAAAAAATTGAAATAACCACTATTTTAAAAGAGAACCCTTGACGTTTTTATATGCAGGAATTACAATGTAATGGCAGCTTTTGATGTCGGAAAATAAGAATAAAATTATTATTCAGGGACAGGTCCAGGAAGCTCTGCCAAACGCCACCTTCAAAGTGATATTGGATGACGGCAGAGAAATCCTAGCGCATCTCGCAGGCAAGATGCGTCTTTTTTACATAAGGGTGTTAGTTGGGGATAAGGTTAAAGTGGAACTTTCCCCCTACGATGGAACAAAGGGACGCATAATCCAACGGCTATAATTATGAAAGTAAGAGCTTCGGTAAAGAAAATTTGCAATTCATGCAAAGTAGTTCGCAGGCGCGGACGCTTATACGTAATATGTGCGAATAAAAAGCATAAACAAAGACAAGGATAAATATTAAATATTATGAGGATTGCCGGCACAAATATTCCTGACAACAAGCGCTTGGAAATAGCGCTTACTTATATTTATGGAATCGGCAGGACTTCAGCGGCGAGAATTTTAGATAAGGCCGGAGTTCCGCCCGAGAAACATTCAAAAGATTTAAAGGGTGAAGAAATTAATAGGTTGCGCGAGGAGCTCGAAAAAAATTACAAAGTCGAGGGTGAATTAAGAAGAGAAATTATTTTACATATTAAGCGCTTGAGGGATATCGGTTCATATCGTGGAATGAGACATTCTAGGGGACTTCCGGCGCGGGGGCAGAGGACAAAAACAAATTCCAGAACGCGCAGGGGAAATGTACGCAAGACCATGGGTTCGGGGAAGAGGAAATTAGATAAGAAATAAAGATATGGGTAAGAAAAGAATTATTCAAAAAGCGGATACGCAGGCAGACAATTCAAGGGCGCACGCCGCTAAGCTTCCAAAAAAGAAACTAGAGTTCGGAGTTTTGAATATTCTTTCGACATACAATAATACTGTTATTTCTTTGACTGACAAGGAAGGAAACGTAATACTTTCTTCATCGTGCGGAGCCTTAGGGTTTAAGGGTGCTAGAAAGGGAACACCTTATGCCGCGTCGAAGGTATCAGAGCTCATAGCGGAAAAAGCAAAATTAATCGGCTTGAAAGAAGTGGGAATTAAAGTCAGGGGAATCGGCTCTGGAAGGGAGTCCGCGATACGCACATTTGCTTCCAAGGGTTTTGAAATCAGGTCAATAAAAGATTTGACCCCGGTGCCCCATAACGGGCCGAAGCCCCCTAAACCAAGAAGAGTGTAAAGATATGAGAATTTCATGTAAAATTTGCAGGCGTTTTGGAGTATCAATATGCGGCAGAGAAAAATGCGCCTTTAAAAGAAAACCTTATCCGCCGGGCGAGCACGGAAAATCTTCGAAATATCCGAGAAATGTTTCCGAATACGGAGTGCAGTTGAAGGAAAAACAGAAACTGAAGTTTTTTTATAATCTTCGCGAAACTCAATTTAGCAATTATGTAAGGGAGGCGGAAAAGAGATCCGGCGACAGCGCAGAGAATCTCATGGCAATTCTAGAATTAAGGCTTGATAACGCTGTTTATCGCTTGGGCTTTGCAAACTCAAGAACACAGGCGCGCCAAGCCGTGGGTCATGGGCATTTTCATGTTAATGGACGGCGGGTTAACATTCCTTCGTTCCGGCTGAAGAAGGGCGACAAGATATCGGTCAAGCCGCAAAGCGTAGGAAGGGGCATTTTCAAGGATATGGATATTTATCTAAAAAAATACAACCCGCCGGGCTGGCTTTTGTTAGACAAAGAAAAGAAAGAGGGGGAGGTTTCCCGTTTGCCGAAGATGAATGAAGACAGCCTCGCCTCGCACGTAAATTTGAAATCCATAATAGAATTTTATTCGAGGTAATTTTTATTAGTTTAATGGTTAATGATTGAGTTATGAACTATACCATTTCAATACCTTCACGAATCAGGACGGTTTCGGAGGAGGAAAATAAAGGAGTTTATGAAATCGATGCGCTGCACCCGGGTTATGGGCATACCATTGGAAACAGTTTACGCAGAGTGCTCTTGTCATCTCTTCCAGGGACAGCGATAACGCGGGTAAAAATTCAGGGAGTTTCCCATGAGTTTTCCGCGATTACGGACGTAAAAGAAGACGTAATATCTTTAGTGCTCAATTTGAAGCAGGTTCGTCTTTTGATGCACACTGACGAGCCGCAAAAAATAACCCTTTCGGCGAAAGGAATAAAAAAGGTAACCGCTGGCGATTTCGAAGCGCCGACGCAGGTGGAAATTATGAACAAGGATCTGGAGATTGCAAATTTAACTTCTAAAACTTCCGAACTGAACATCGAAGCGACAGTTGAAAGGGGGCTTGGGTATGTTCCGAGGGAAGTGCTTGAAAAAGAGAAAGTTGATGTCGGTACGCTTACAATTGACGCGATTTTTACACCGATAAGAAAAGTAAATTATGAAGTGGAAAACATGCGCGTAGGCGACAGGACGGACTACAATAGGTTGAGAATTTCGATACAAACGGACGGAACGATCGCACCCAGAAAAGCTATAGAGGATAGCGTAAATATTATAATTAAACAGCTTCAATCTTTGATTTTTATTGAGCCAAGCCTCGCGCTGGAAGAAAGAGAGGGTGTCGCGCTTGAAGCCCAGCCTGCAATGCAAAGTTCGGTTGGCAGCGATGAGTCTTCATCGGAAGATCCTCTCAAGGTACATATCGAAGACCTTGAACTTTCGGCAAGAACACAAAACGCGCTTTCGGGCGCCAGTATTCGTACTGTTGGCGGGCTTGTTAAGAAAACGCGTGAAGATCTTTTGAATATGCCGGGGGTTGGTTCGAAGGCGGTTGAGGAAATTGAAGAAGCTTTGTCGAGATTAGGTTTGTCGCTAAAAGTTTAAACATGAGGCACCAAAAGAAGGGAAGGAAATTTGGCAGGGTAAGGAAAGTCAGGCGGGCGCTAGTTAAGTCCCTTCTGCATTCTTTGGTTATGCGTGAAAAAATAAAAACTACTGAAGCGAAGGCGAAAGAAATCCGCCCGATGATGGAAAAACTTGTAACCAAGTCAAGAAAAGGAAACATTGCTTCAGCGAGAGAAATTATAAAAGTGATCCCCGACAAAAGGGCGGCGAAAAAGTTAATTTCAATTATCGCGCCGAAGTATGCCGATCGCCGCGGGGGGTATACCAGAATTATCAAATTAGGAAAAAGAAAATCTGATCAGGCCCCGATGGTTCTGATCGAGTTTGTATAACATGAAAGAAGAAATTACTTTAGATGTAAAAGGAAAGTCGTTGGGACGCGCCGCTTCGGAAGCCGCTGTTTTGCTTCGTGGAAAAAATCTGCCTGACTTTGAGCCGAGAATACGTCCCACGAGGCATCTTACGATAAAAAATGTTAAAGGCCTTAGCATTCATCCTACAAAGTTCAGGACTAAAGTTTATAAGGATTATTCGGGCTATCCCGGCGGGCTTAAGGAAAGAAGCCTGAAAGAGCTTTGGCAGAAAAACCCCAGGGAAGTTTTTAAAAGAGCAGTATGGGGAATGCTCCCGAAGAACAGATCGAGGAAACACATTATTAGCAACCTTAAATTTGAGTGATGCCTCCAAAGAAAAAAATTAGAGTTAAAGATTCGAAAAAGACAAAGGCGGAAGCGAGGGCAAAATCGGCCGAAAAAATTATAGCCGTGCCCGAGGGAAAATATGTAGAAGCCGTCGGGAGAAGGAAAACTTCCGTTGCGAGAGTCAGGATTTATCCCGGTACTCCTTTTGCGTTTGCTGTAAATCACAAACCGCATGAAGAATATTTCCCGACTTTCGAACTACGCAGTATTGTCGAAGCGCCGGTTTCCAAAACGAATTATCCAAAGAAATTTTCGGTGAGTGTGAGGGTAAACGGCGGGGGAATACATTCACAGGCGGAAGCTGTGCGGCACGGGATTTCCCGCGTGCTTGAAAAAATTGACCCCGTTCTCCGGAAGACTTTAAAGCCGCTAGGGTTCTTGAAACGAGACCCGAGGGCAAAAGAACGCCGCAAATTCGGCTTGAAGAAAGCCCGCAAAGCCCCGCAATGGGCGAAAAGGTAAACGAAATTCAGATTTGCAAAATAGCACCGTGCGGTGCTATTTTGTATTAAAAGCTTTCATGGGAGGATTTTATGGCCGTTTACTTTTATGTGAGAGTGGATGAAATACTGGTTCCTTTGGAGTTTGGGATTTCGGCAGGGAGTTTGGTTTTTCGGGCGAGTATCGGTAAGGGGCAGCCGGGAGAAAAAGAGATTTGTGGTTTTCTTGATGGACTTCGCCGAGATCTTGTCAGCTTTCAGCACGAAGTCTACGAAAGAAACACTGACAAGGTGGGCGTGAATCTTGTCGACGTCGTCCGGATTCAGCTCATTAAAAAGTAACTCGCATCATGGCTGGCAATTCTACATTGCGGGCCTTTTAATTTTCTGATACACTGTTTAGTAAATTTGTTCGCAAGGAGG